>CAZPJH010000082.1:0-5803 GCA_964586875.1 uncultured Oscillospiraceae bacterium | reverse complement strand
AAGGTTGCTACCGCTATGATGGAGCAGGGCGCTTTCTAAGATATCCCTTACATACCGAGAGCCGACCCAAATGGGTCGGCTCTTTTGCAGTTGCAAATCCGGGGGAGAGTTTGTATAATAGGGGAAAAGCTGGACGTGAAATTCTCGAAAGGGGAAATTTTGACGCTACTGATATAAAAGGTGGTGGTACGATGCGATATCTTCAGTATAAAACTTCAAAAAGGATGCTTTTCCGCATTAACAAAGCGTATTATCAAGGACTGCCTACGGAGAAAAAAAGAACATTTCGGAAAAATGAATTCTGGAAAATTCTGGGCACTGTTGTCGTCTATCTCGTTTTGGTCACCTGTTTGATGCTGGGAGGAACCGTTATTAAGTCGATTCCGACGATGGGAAGCACTTTATGGAAAATCTTTCCCATGATTGCGAAGGTGCTGCTCTGGTGCCCTTTATTGGTTCTTAGTACGGCAATAACGGTAGTTGTGGCCTCGCCGATACTGAAAAAAGGGGAGATATATTGTGATCCTACGATGAATGCAGAAATGCGCTCCTTACTGCGTTGTATGCAGAGAAATTTTTACGGAATGACCCAACCCTATCTCGTTACAAAATGCTTTGATTGCACGGATAATCGCTTTATCAACCACGATGTTTGTATTTTTGTGGCAAACGATGAACTTTGCATTTCTGCCGATTTGGTCAGCCGTCATGCTTCAAAGGATTTGGGGTGTTATTGCTTTCGTAGAGGTGAAATCGCCTTGACAAGACTGCAAGATGAAAACCGCTTTGTGTTGGAATTGAAAGCGGTCGATGGCTCAAAAGAAGTTGTATTCCGGCTCGGTTATCGGGCAAAGGGATTTATTGTGAGAAATTTTTTGCTGCGGAGATCTGATAAATGAAAAAGAGGGAGAAGCCAATAGGCTTCTCCCTTTGTTATTTACTTCAGACCCATTTCTTCCTTAACTTCCTTGAAGCAGCGAACGGCAAAGTCGATGTCTTCCTTGGTGTGTCCGGCGGAGATCTGGGTGCGGATCCGATCCTTTCCCTTGGGCACCACCGGGTAGCAGAAGGCGACCACATACACACCCTTCTCCAGCATCCGGCGGGAGAACTCGTGGGCAACCTTGGAATCGTACAGCATCACGGGCACGATGGGGTGCTCACCGGGCAGCAGGTCGAAGCCCAGCTTTTCCATTTCGGCACGGAAGTAACGAGCGTTTTCGTGGACTTTATCGCGCAGGGCAGTGGACTGCTCCAGCAGTTCAATGGTGCGGATGGTGGCAGCACAGATGGCAGGTGCCACGGTGTTGGAGAACAGGTAGGGGCGGCTGCGCTGGCGCAGCAGGTCAACGATGGGCTGACGGGCAGAGGTATAGCCGCCGGAAGCACCGCCCAATGCTTTGCCGAAGGTACCGGTGATGATATCCACCCGATCCATGACACCGCAGTATTCGGCAGTGCCACGGCCATGCTCGCCCATGAAGCCCACGGCGTGGCTGTCATCCACCATGACCAGAGCATCAAATTCGTCTGCCAGATCGCAGATGCCCTGCAGGTTTGCAATATAGCCATCCATGGAGAACACACCATCGGTGGCAATGAGGATCTTCTTGCAGCCGCAGTTGCGGGCATCTACCAGACACTCTCTCAGAGCCTCCATGTTGTTGTTCTTGTAGCGATAGCGCTTAGCCTTGCACAGGCGAACGCCGTCGATGATGGAGGCGTGGTTCAGTTCGTCGGAGATGACGGCATCCTCAGCCCCCAGCAGGGTCTCGAACAGACCGCCGTTGGCATCGAAGCAGGAGGAGTACAAAATGGCATCATCCATGCCCACGAAGTTGGAGATTTTGGCTTCCAGATCTTTGTGGATAGACTGCGTGCCGCAGATAAAGCGGACGGAGGACAGGCCAAAGCCCCATTTGTCGTAGCTTTCTTTGGCGGCCTCGATCAGTTCCGGATGGGTGGAAAGACCCAGATAGTTATTGGCGCAGAAATTGACCACACCGGGCTTGGCGGTGGTGTCGATGCGGGAATACTGGGGGGTGGTGATGATACGTTCTTCTCTCCAAGTGCCGGCTTCCCGGATGGCATCCAGCTCGGCGTTAATTGCATTTAATGCAGATTTCATTTCGTTTCCTCCTTTTTGGTGGTCCAATCCAGCACTACTTTGCCGGACATACCGCTCATCATGGCATCGAAGCCCTTCTGGAAATCGGTGTAGTGGAAGCGGTGGGTAATGACGGGAGTCATGTCCAGACCGCCCTGCACCATATAGCTCATTTGGTGCCAGTTGTCCATCTTGCGGCCGTAAATGCCCTGCAAGGTCAAGCCCTTGCCGATGATGTAGTTCATGTCCACGGTGATAGGCTTATTGCCCAGACCCAGCAGGCTTACTTTGCCGCCGGTACGCATGACGGAGAGCAGCTGATTGAAGGCGTGACCGTTGCCGCTCATTTCCAGGCCTACGTCAAAGCCTTCTACGATGTTCAGCTGATTCATTACGTCTTCCAGATTTTCTCGTCCGGTGTTAACGGCTGCATCTACGCCCATCTTCCGAGCCAGATCCAGGCGATAATCGTTCAAATCGGTGATGACCACCCGGCGAGCGCCGGCGTACTTACAAATACCGGCAGCCATAATGCCGATGGGACCTGCGCCGGTGATCAGCACATCTTCGCCGACTAAATTCCACATGAGAGCGGTGTGGGTGGCGTTGCCGAAGGCATCAAAGAAGGAGACCACTTCCTCGTCCAGGCACTCGTCGATGGCGATGACATTGGAAACGGGGATCACCAAATATTCTGCAAAAGCACCGTGGCGGTCAACGCCGACACCGACGGTGTCCTTGCACCACTGGATGTTGCCGTTGTGGCAGTTGCGGCAGTGACCGCAGGTGATATGTCCTTCGCCGCTGACTCGCTGGCCAACATGGAAGCCGGTGACACCTTCACCCAAGGCGGCGATCTCGCCCACATATTCGTGGCCGATGATCATGGGGGGCTTAATGTGCTGCTGGGCAAAGGGATCCCAGTTGTAGATGTGGACATCCGTGCCGCAGATGGCGGTTTTGTGCACTTTGATCAGCACTTCGCCGGGACCGGCCACGGGGACGGGCATTTTCATCAGGGTCAGGCCAACACCGGCCTCGGTTTTCACAAGAGCATCCATCATTTTTTCAGACATGGTATAGACTCCTTTTTGTAGTAATTCCACCCATCATTATACTGCTAAAAATGGCAAGGTGCAACAAGTTTTTTCTGTGCGAAATAGACAAAAAGGGCACCTGCTTTTTGGCAGGTGCCCTTGAGAAAAGGTTAGATATCAATATCCATTTTTGCAATGACAGCAGCGCAACGGGGGCACAGACCTTCGGCGTTGGCTTCCAGAGAGTGCATCCAGCAACGGGGACACTTGGTTCCCTTGGCCTCGGATACACCGATGGTCAATGCAGGGAAGTTCTCACCGTTGCCTACTTCAGCACCTTCTTCCGGAGCGGCCCAATCCACAGCGGAAACGATGCAGATCTCAGCCAAGTTCAGACCTTCGCAGGCAGCCTTCAGACTTTCGTCGGCTGTTTCCAGAGTGACATGGGCTTCCAGTGCTTTGCCGATTCGCTTGTCTGCACGGGCTTTTTCCAGCACACCGTTTACATCCTGACGGAGCTTCATAATGGTTTCCCATTTGTCCATGGCTGCACCATCCAGAGCGTAAGCAGCGAAAGATGCAGGCATCTGATTGAGCAGGATATTCCGCTTGTCGTCGGAAGTCAGGTGGGGCATAGACTGCCAGATCTCATCACAGGTAAAGGCCAGAATGGGAGCAAAGACTTTTGCCATTGCATCCACGATCAGATACAGGGCAGTCTGGGCGGAGCGGCGGCGCAGGCCGGTGGCTTCCTCGCAGTACAGACGGTCTTTGATGATGTCCAGATAGAAGCTGGACAACTCCACCACACAGAAATCGTTGATCAGATGGGTGACAATGTGGAATTCGTAGCCGTTGTAGGCCTTCTTACATGCATTCACCAGCGCATCCAGTTTGGTCAGTGCCCATTTGTCCAGCTCTTCCAGATCCTGGGCGGCCACCATATGGGTGTTGGGATCAAAGTCAGCCAGGTTGCCCAGACAGTATCGGGCGGTGTTGCGGAACTTCAGGTAGTTCTGAGCGATCTGCTTGAAGATCTCCTTGGAGCAACGCACATCGGCATGGTAGTCGGAAGAAGCAGCCCACAGACGGATGATATCTGCACCGAAATCCTTAATGAGATCAGCGGGATCGACACCGTTACCCAGGGACTTATGCATGGCACGACCCTGGCCATCAACGACCCAACCATGGGTCAGAACCTGTTTGAAGGGGGCACCCTTGTCCAGTGCACCTACGGAAGTCAGCAGGGAGGATTGGAACCAGCCACGGTATTGGTCGGCACCTTCCAGATACACATCGGCAGGCCACAATTCGGGGGTGCGGTGCATCAGAGAGGCAAAATGGGTGGAGCCGGAGTCGAACCAGCAGTCCAGAGTGTCCTTTTCTTTGTCGAAGGTCTTGCCGCCGCAGTGGGGGCAGGTGAAGCCCTCGGGGATCAGCTCCATGGCGTCCTTCTCGAACCAGATGTTAGAGCCATGCTCGTCGAACAAAGCAGAGATCTTCGCAATGGAGTCGGGGGTGGAAACAGGCTTGCCGCAGTCCTTACAATAGAACACGGGGATGGGCAGACCCCAACGGCGCTGACGGGAAATACACCAGTCGGCACGTTCACGGATCATGCTGGTCATCCGATCTTCGCCCCAGGCAGGATACCACTGAACATTTTCAATGGCGGCTACAGCCTGATCCTTGAAAGACTCCACAGAGCAGAACCACTGGGGAGTGGCACGGAAGATCACAGGCTTTTTACAGCGGTCGTGATGGGGATAAGAGTGGACAATGTGTTCAGAAGCGAACAGTGCGCCGCTTTCCTGCATATCGGCTAAAATAATAGGGTTGGACTCTTCGGTTTTCAAACCCTGATATTTGCCGGCGTAGTCGGTATGGCGGCCGTAGTCGTCCACAGGAACTACCAGATCCATGCCGTAACGCATACAGGTTTGATAGTCATCGGCACCAAAGCCGGGGGCGGTGTGGACACATCCTGTACCGGAGTCCATAGTGACATATTCAGCGTTGACCAGACGGGAAGTCTTGTCGATGAAGGGATGCTGTGCCAGCATATTTTCAAAGAAGGCACCGGGATAGGAGGATAGCACTTCGTAGTTCTCAAAGCCGCCCATTTTCATGGTCTTTTCCATCAGAGCTTCTGCCATGATATAGGTTTCGCCGTTGTCTGCTTTGACCAGCACATAGCGATCTCTGGGGTGCAGACAGATTGCCATATTACCGGGCAGTGTCCAGATGGTGGTGGTCCAGATAACAAAGAAGGTCTTGGACAGGTCGAACTGAGACAGCTTGCCCAGATCGTCCTTCATGGCGAACTTCACATAGACAGAAGTACAGGGATCATCTTGATATTCAATATCAGCCTCGGCCACGGCGGTGGCGCAGAACGGGCACCAGGTGACAGGCTTTAAGCCCTTGTAAATATAGCCCTTGTCAAACATTCGGCCAAAGACCTTCACTTCTTGGGCTTCAAAGTGCTTGTCCATGGTGCGGTAGGGATGTGCCCAGTCACCGACAACGCCCAATCGTTTAAAGCCGCCCATCTGCTTCTGGATGAAATCCTCGGCGAAATCGGAGCAGGCATCCCGGAATTCGGTGATGGACATATCCTTGTTGAGCTTGCGCTTGGAGTTTTCGATGGCACGCT
>CAZPJH010000081.1:0-5916 GCA_964586875.1 uncultured Oscillospiraceae bacterium | reverse complement strand
CAGTAGGTTTAACAACCTGAGCTTCAAACATATTTGCTCTCGGAAGCTCAATAGTCGGATGAAGCCCATACGCAATGCTCTGGAGTATGGTATTCGTTGCACGGCTATTTGCACTGTCCCATACGTTAATATATGCTTTGTCTAAATAGCTGTTATCGCCAGCGATCAATGCTCTAAAACTGCTTGCGGCAATAGTGCATATCTGAATATCCTCAGATACAAAGTATGCTGCGCAAGACCAGAGACCGAAGGATTCGCACGCTCGAATTCTTTCAAGTTGCTGGTCGATTCTCTCCATCAACTCGGAAACTGACTTATTGATTTGCTTGATTGTGACAGTTCTACTCTCACCGATAGTATTAGTTATGGTCTGATTAACGCCACTTGATGTTGTTTGTGTTTGCCCACTGGTAACAGCTTTCGACCAACTATAACTGGAGCCATAAGTCTGGCTACTTGAATGTCCGCTTGTGAAACTGGCTCCAGAAGAACTGGATGATCCCTGACCGTCACTGCTGCTACTGCCAAAGCTATAGCTTGATGAGGAGGAGTCAGTCTCAGTTGAGCTTTCAGAGTATGTTTCACTATTGCTATTTGTTACACTGTTATTAATAGAATCTGCGAAAGACGAAAACGTACCATCGGCAACCGCATAACTCGCATTGGTACCGTATGCTAATGTGGTTTCAGCGAATGGAGATATTGTTGCGTAAAGTTCCTCTAAGCCACGCTTTTTTCTCTCGATAGCAGGCTGATCCATTGGTTCGGCTATCAAAATAGCAGTAAAATCGTGCCCAGCCATCGCATCTATCAGTTTTTCCATTCCCTGAACAAAATGTTCTTTTTCCTCATCACGAAGGGAAGGAACCAATGTAACAGAGGAGACGCATTTTGAACCATTGCCCGAAGGAATAACTCTATCGGCAAGGACACTTTGTATACGATCGGAGGGCAGATTCTCAAGCTGACTGCCTCCGAAGTTCCCCTTCAATGCTTTTTCCAGTATATAGCCAGCAGTGGAAGCTTGCTCACACCGCGTCCCCATATAGAACTCAACGCCATCCTTGTGTGACTGAATCACAATGATGACATTTGAGCGGATGGTGTTGAGTGCGCCGTAGACGCTAATGAGTTTATCGTTTATGTCTTCGTTGGCATCAAAGATTAACTTTCCTATATGATACAAACGCAAGAACTGATATGATGGTCTTTGAACACGAAGAGCAGTATGAACATCCAGATTGACCAAATATTGCCTATTGACATATCTATCGGCATAGACGAGTCCTTCTTCAAGCTGCCTTTCTTGAGCGGCTTGCAATTCTCGATCCTTGCGCAACAACGTTTCAACACTTTGACTGCCGTTGTTGTTCATGCATGCTCCTCTCCTTCCTGCTAACCAGCAAACTTTTTCAAAAGGTGTACCTTTTGAAAAAAAGGCAAAAATCCAACCTTCTGGATCTCAGAAACTGCTTAAATGTGCTAAATATCCGAAAAATCGAGGGAAACTCTTGCAAGAGCGTCCATTTTCTGCTACAATAATTTGGAGGTTTCGTGTGTCATAATGGCATGCAATGTGCCTTCAAAAGGTACACCTTATGAAGGTTCCTTCTTGAGCGGGTGCAACAGCCGGTATTCCCGCCGCCGACGGTAGAAGGTGGTCTCGGTCATTCCGCACCGCTTCTGCGCCTCCACCAGGCTGATTTTGCCCGTTTCCCACTCCTTGAGCGTCTGCTCGAAGTTGTCCGGCGCAGGCAGGACGGGCCGCCCCAGGTGTACACCACGCGCTCTCGCCGCAGCAATGCCCTCGGCCTGGCGCTTTTTTATATTCTCGCGCTCCGACTGCGCCACGAAACTGAGGATCTGGAGCACCAGATCAGCGATGAACGTGCCCATGAGGTCTTTGCCGTTGCGCGTGTCCAGCAGCGGCATGTCGATCACGCAGATGTCCACGCCGATATCCTTGGTCAGCACACGCCACTGGCGCTGAATCTCCTCGTAGTTCCTCCCCAGACGGTCGATGCTCAGGACATAGAGCAGGTCGCCGGCTTTCAGCTTCTTCAGCATCTTCTTGTACTGCGGACGGTCAAAGTTTTTCCCAGACTGCTTGTCCACGAAGGCCTGCTTGGGATCAACCAGTTTCTCTCGCAGCGCGATCAGCTGGCGCTCCTCGTTCTGGTCCTGACTGGAAACCCGCACGTAGCCATAGGTGTTCGACATGGTTCATTCCTCCTATAACAAAAGTTGGACAGTAAAAACACCGGGCGTATATTCCGCCCAGAATAAATGCTGTCCGATTTATCTATATGATTGTAGCTTTATTTGATTAATTCAGCCTGAAACTGTGACACTCAGACCGTGATCTCCACCTCACAGCAGAAGGAGAAGGTCATCTCTTTCTTTCTGCCGACCGTGACCTTTTCCACCAGATGTCCCCGGTAATCTTCGCTGAATTCGGTCACCGCGCCGGCTAAGCCCTGCACCTCGGTGATGAAGTCGCTGACCTGCTGATTTCGGCTCTGCGCCTTGTGCAATGCATCCCTGGCAGCCTGCCGCGCCGTGTCCGTTTCCTGACAGCGGGTGGCAAGCTCGTCGCAAGTAAATATCTGGTGCAGATTACCGGAATACAGTGTATGCACATCATACTGCGTCTGCGTGTAATGAGCGTAATACTTTGCATCTATGATCAGTATGCGATTGCCCTTGAAATGCGTGAAATCCGACTGCATCACCGGCAGCATATCGCTGAATCCACCATTCTCTTCGTCACTATAGAGCAGGCGTGTCAAAAGGTCACGTCCCGTCATAGCAGTCAGCTTCTCGATAGAAAAAGCATCACAGAATTCTTTCCGCAAAGCAATAGCTTCTTCATCGAAGGCAACCATTTCATCACATTGAGCGACAGAACGGACCAACTCAGGAGTATAAATTGCTGTATCGCCTCCGAGAGAGGCCAATTTTTCACAGAAAGTCATATTTTTTCTGCAAGTTGCCAAAGCTATGCTAAGTGAACTATGCCCATAGCTTTTATTACTTCGTCATAGTCAGGATGGCCTGTAATCAACGCATTGATTTCTTCGAACTCTTGCATAGATAAACGCTCCAAGACAGATCGAGGTAGTGCGATCCCCAATCTTTCAGGATCTTTTTCCAACGAAAAAATGTATTGCTTAATGGTTGAAGATTTATATGGATGATCAGCATAGTCTTCAAACCAATCGATATAGGAAACTTTTGCGCCCATAACGCTTCCTCCTCAGCAATGAATGAAGATTACAGTTTTCGTGCAATTATGTATAACAACCTGTTTTGTATTTTATCACAGAATAAACCAAAAAGACAGAGGCGTTACGCCTTTGCAAGAAAAATACAATTTCCATACAGCGCACAATTCATCCTTATAATCGACATCAAAGCTGGTAAAAGCCTGGAACACGCATTGTTCCAGGTTTTGGTTATTGTCTGCTAGGGCATTTTTCTTTTCAGTGGCGCGAAGCCATATCATATCACCGCGAGAAGGACGATCTGTAGCTTCCACGGAGATGGTGCTCGTTCGCATCAATGCGCATTCTGCAAGCACCATACTGCATTGGATTCTCTCGTTTGGTGGTTAGGATCGGAGCTGTTCTGTATTGATAATAAAGAATGCTTTCTCCGTGTTCCTCAGTGAGTGTTGCAGATATGCTGTTGCTGCTGTTCATGTCTGTCTTAGTAGATACTTGAATCCGCAGAAGAGATTGCTTAACACGCACTTTAATAGGCTTACTTTCTTCATTACCATCATATTTGCAATGGAGCATTCCATCATAAAGCTTCGCCAAATGCGGGTTTTTCCAAAGGATTCCAGCGCCAAAGCCATCGCTCATACAACAGAACAAAAACCGGAAGCTACAGGCACTGCATAACCAGCATATTCAAGCCATGCCTTTAATTCGGCCGGCTGAATAAGCAGAGCAAGGATTGTGAGCGTCGTAACACCAACCCCAATAGAGCATTCAAGAAGTTATTTGGCATTGTCGCTCATAGTCCACCTCATTCATATTGATAGAGCTGATTTAGAACACGAAGGAAAGAATGCATATTCTCCACATCAAGGGTGGTAGGAAATAGTTTCTTGATGCCATTTGCCTCGAGGTATATTGGCATATCGCCTACATGCGCCAGTGGGTACTTGACAAGCCGACTGAATGCGAATGCTTTTCGATAGTCTTTGTGTTCGAGATACCAAGAATCAGGAATGTTCCAAAGAAGGGATTACAACGCAAAAGAACTAACTGTATCGGCAATAGAAATATTGCAGTCCTCCATTATGTTACGCATCTTTTTCATAATGGAGACCATCCCATAAATTGTGTAAACCTCCAAGTTGGTGTAGAATAAAAGCATTGAATGGAGGTTTTCAACTATGGCCAGAAGAAACCGAACCCCGGAAGAGAACGCCCGGCGTGCAAAGATCCGCGAGCTGCTGCAGGAGAGCAACATCAGCAGCATGGCGGACATCCAGAATCTGTTCAGGGAAACCATTGCGGAATTTATGGAGAACGGACTGGATGCAGAACTGGAGGAGGAGCTGGGCTACAGCAGATACGACTACCGGAACAAGGATACCGACAACAGCCGGAACGGTCGCAGCAGTAAGACGCTGAAGACCAGTTTCGGCGAAGTGGAGGTAGCCATGCCCCGGGACCGAAAGGGCAAATTTGAGCCGCAGCTGCTGAAGAAGCACCAGACGAGCATCAGCCAGGATATCGAGGAAAAGATTCTGTCCATGTACGCCAAAGGCATGACAACAGCGGACATCGAAGCCCATATCCGCGAAATCTACGGGCTGGACGTGTCGGATACGACCATCAGCCGGATCACGGACAAAATACTGCCCATCGTCCGGGAATGGCAGAATCGACCGCTGGAGAGTGTCTAAGCGGTCGTTTTCATGGACGCCATCCACTACCATGTGCGCAGCGAAGGCCAGATTGTGAAAAAGGCAGTGTACATCGCCATCGGCATCGATCTGGACGGCCGCAAGGACGTGCTGGGCATGTGGGTCGGCGAGAATGAGAGCGCGAAATTCTGGGCAACTGTCCTCAATGGGATGCGGAATCGCGGCGTACAGGATATTTTCATTGCCTGCACGGACAATCTGGTCGGTTTTTCAACCGCAATCAACGCTGTTTTCCCGCAAACGGATATCCAGAATTGCATCATTCACCAGCTGCGGAACTCGGGCAGGTACGTGTCCTACAAGGATATCAAGGCGCTCATGGCGGATTTGAAGGCCGTGTATGCCGCTCCAGACGAGCAGGCCGCCCTGTCGGCCCTGGACGATTTCGAAGAAATTTGGGGACAGAAATACCCGCGGATCGCAGCATCCTGGCGGAAAAACTGGTCGAACTTGAGCACCTATTTCAAGTTTCCCGACGCTGTCCGCCGGCTGATTTATACCACGAACACCATTGAAGGCTTCAACCGGCAGCTCCGAAAGGTGACGAAAGCGAAGTCCGTCTTACCAACGGATGACAGCCTTCTGAAAATGCTGTATCTGGCGATGATGGATATTACCATAAAGTGGACGAGCCGTCGCATGAACTGGAGCCAGATTCATGCCCAGCTCATGATTTACTACGGGGATCGCGTGCCCGAATAACATAAAATCCTCCGGCCGTCAAGGGCGGCGACCAAAAAATCTGCTCGCCACCTCGCATCATTTCCATTTGCACCAGATTGGGCGTTTAGACAGATTTTAGGGGAGAGCCCCATAGAAACGTTGAAATCGTTGTATCCCAAATCACAGCAAGTTGTGGATCCACGGCAATAATTTTGATGTTGTACAGTTCTCTCATTTGCTCTGTACCTCCTTGTGCTTGTTTGCGTTCATAAAAAATGCCCCCTTTCAGTAGATTTGCTTTGAAGTAGCAC
>CAZPJH010000080.1:0-5956 GCA_964586875.1 uncultured Oscillospiraceae bacterium | reverse complement strand
TATCCGCCCCTACGGAAGAACCGGAAAACACCTGTAGGGGCGGTTATCAACCGCCCGCAAAATCGGTGGGGTTCGATTACATTCGGGCGGATGGTATCCGCCCCTACGGAAGAACCGGAAAACACCTGTAGGGGCGGTTATCAACCGCCTGCAAAATCGGTGGGGTTCGATTACTTTCGGGCGGATGGTATCCGCCCCTACGGGCTTCCATAAATGCCTTATTTCTTTCTGCTGTTGTCGGTATACATATAGTAGTCGCACTTGATCATGCCATTGTAGAGCTTCCGCTTTTTGTCTGCACGGCGGCCAAAATAATGCTCAAATTCCGGCTCGGAAGTGATGATGAACTTCTTCCATCCGTCGGCATACTTCAGGTGGCGGCCCAAGTCGGCATAGAGTTTTTGTGCGCTCTTCTGCTCCATCATTCGCTGACCGTAAGGGGGATTGCAGATGATCACGCCACTGTCGCAGGGCAGGCTCATCTTGGTGGCATCCCCGTCTTTAAACTCGATCAGCTTGTCCACACCTGCTTTGCGAGCGTTGCTCATGGCAGTGGAGATGCACTTGGGGTCGTTATCAGAACCAAGGATGCGATAATCTCCCCGGAACTCTTTGTCGATGGCCTCGCCCCGGGCATCACGCCAGATCTGCTCGTCCATCCAAGAGAATTTCTCAGCAGCAAAACGGCGGTTCAGGCCGGGGGCACGATTCTTGGCGATCAGAGCAGCTTCAATGGGGATGGTGCCGCTGCCGCAGAAGGGATCCCAGATAAAGTCCCGGCCACGGTATTTGGTCAGCATCACCATGGCAGCCGCCAGGGTTTCCCGCAGAGGGGCATCGTTGCCGATGGCACGGTAACCACGCTTGTGCAGCCCCACGCCGGAGGTGTCCAGATACAATGTCACCTTGTCCTGCATGATGGCAAATTGCAGCTGATACTTCACGCCGGTTTCCGGCAGCCATTGGACTCCGTACTTTTCGCCAAGACGCCGGGAAGCTGCCTTTTTCACAATGGCCTGGCAGTCCGGTACGCTCATCAGCTGGGAGTTCAGGCAGTGACCTTTAACGGGGAAAGCACCATCGGAGGGAATAAAATCCTCCAAATTGGTGCGATAAACACCCTGGAACAGTTCTTCAAAGCTTCTTGCTTCAAATTCTGCCAAAATCAGTAGCACCCGTTCGCCGGTACGCAGAAACATGTTGGCACGGGCAAGAGCGGTTTCGTCGCCGGAAAACAGAACCCGACCGTTTTCTACACGGACATTTTCAATGTTCAGACGGCGCAGTTCGTCGCCGGCAATGCCCTCTAAACCAAATAAGGTGGGCACAGAAAATTCAAAATTAGACATATTAACCTCCAAAAATGGAACAAAAATTACAAATGATAAAACCCTTCTCCCGGGAGGGTCAGCGGATGATCTTCTTGGCTTTTATATACCGCTCTTCTTCGGAAAAGACACAGCCGCAGTATTTCTGCATATAGAACCCATGTTCCCGGGCAAAGTCCTGTCCGGTGCGGAAATAGGGACGGAAATCCCGATAGAGAAATTCCACGCCGTATTCGGCGGCGGCACGCTGGGCGGTTTCTCTCATCAGTTCGTGATTTTGATAGGGGCTGATGAAAAGCGAAGATGTAAAACTGTCAAAACCACCCTCTGCTGCTGTTTTTGCCGCTTCAAACAGGCGGATTTCATAGCATTTATGGCAGCGGTGATCGATATCCTCTGCCACAGCTCGCACAAAGGGGCGCAGGGCGTAGTCGTTCTTCTCGATCACAGGCAGCTGGATCTCTGTGGCATATTGCCGCAGACAGTCCCGACGGCTGCGGTATTCCGTAAAGGGGTGGATGTTGGGATTGAACCAAAATCCGGTGACTTCAATTTTATCTGTCCGCAAAATTTCAATGGGCTGGTTGGCGCAGGGCGCACAGCAGATGTGCAGTAATGTTTTCATGGAAATACCTCATGGGAAAATATGGAAAATCAAATTGCAATAAAAAGTTTTAGAAGTAGAGATTCCCACGTCGGGCTATGCCCTCCTCGGAATGACAGGAGGGGTGGGCACTTCTTTGACACACTGGGCTCCCCCTCTGGGGGAGCTGCCACCTCTCCCAGAGGGAGAGGCATCGGGGCGTCAAAGGTGCCGCCTCCTACAATGGTTTTCATACCACATCGTCGATCTTTGCCAGCAGGCCGTCTTGATACAGTCCGGTGACGGTGACGCAGCGGATTTGATTGTGCAAATCTTCGCCTTTGGCGTAAATTTTTACATAGTTGGGGGCGTGGCCTGTGAAGAGACCGTTTTCATGTTCTTCAAACAGCACCTGCTGAGTGCTGCCCACCAGGCTTTCCAGATATGCTTTTTTCATTTCTTCTGCCACGGCAATGGCTCCACGGCTGCGATTTTCTTTTGTGGTGTTGTCGTGCTGGCCGGGCATTTTGTCTGCCGGTGTGCCGGGACGACGAGAGTAGGGGAAAATGTGCATATCGGCAAAGCCGCATTTGCGAATAAATGCGAGGCTTTGGGCGAATTCTTCCTCGGTTTCTCCGGGGAAGGCTACGATCATATCCGTAGTGACGGCACAGCCGGGGAAGGCTTCTTTCAGAAGCTCCACGCTTTCCAGGTAACGGGCGGTGTCGTATTTGCGTTTCATCCGCTCCAGCACCGTGTCGCATCCGCTTTGCATGGACAGATGAAATTGGGGACAGAGATTGGGCAATTTTGCCATTTCACGGCAAAATTCCCTGGTAATAATGCGAGGCTCCAAACTGCCCAACCGTACCCGAAGGTCAGGTACGGCGTTGCAAATGGCAGTCAAAAGAAGACTCAGCTCCGGTTTTCCGGGCAGATCCGCACCCCAGGAGGCAATCTCAATGCCGGTAATGACGATCTCTTTATAGCCTCGGTTTGCCAATTCTCTGGCCTGCTCCACCGCCAGATCCAGTGGGGCAGAGCGGATGGGGCCACGGGTATAGGGAATGATGCAGTAGGAGCAGAAGTTGACACAGCCGTCCTGAACTTTCAGCATGGCTCTTGTCCGCTCTTCCAGACCGCCGGCCGGAAGGATCTCAAAGTCCCGCCGGCGCAGGGAGTTATCCACTTTTTCCTGTTTTTGCCGGTCTTCAGCTGCTTCCACCAGCATATTGACAAAGCCAATCCGATCACCGCTGCCGCCAATGACGTCGGCACCCAGTTCCTCCACTGCCTCCTTGGCGTGTTGGGAATAGCAGCCGCAGACGGCAATAATGGCATTTTCGTGTTCCCGACGGCAACGGCGGATCATGGCACGGTTTTTCTTGTCCGCCACGGCGGTGACAGAGCAGGTATTGATCACATAGCCGTCGCAGTCTTCGTCGAAAGTACCGATCTGATGGCCACGGGAAAGCAGCAGCTGCTCCATGGCCTGCGTTTCATATTGGTTGGTTTTGCACCCGAGAGTGTAGAAAGCAAATTTCATAATTTTCACCAGTTTTCATAGCCTAATAATTCATTATACACGATAAATTTCCATTTGTACAGATAAAATATGAACTTTTTCGCCCCAATTGACAACAATGGCGGAACATGGTAAAATATACTCTCGATCACAATGACAAAAAGCTCTCCCAAGGGGAAGGGCATTACCCCCTTCCGACAGGGAGAAATTTCAGAAAGGTTCTATTTCTATGCAGTTTTTGTTTATGAGCTTGTTTGCCCTGGGCATCGTGGGATTGGATCAGTGGACCAAGTATCTGGTGCTGGAAAACATTCCTCTTTTTGGCAATGTGAAAGCCATTCCGGGACTGTTTCATTTGACCTATGTACGCAATACAGGTGCGGCCTTCTCTGCATTTGAAGGAGCCCAGTGGCTGTTTGCCGTTATTTTTCTGGTGCTGACAGCGGCGATTTTTTATGAGTATTTCAAGAGTCCACTGCCCTTTACCAAGTTTGAACGGTGGATGATCGCAGCCATCTACGGCGGCGGTATCGGCAATATGATCGACCGGGTCCGCTTTGGCTATGTGGTAGATATGATCGAAGTGGATTTTATGAAATTTGCCGTGTTTAATGTAGCCGATTGCTTTATCACCTGCGGCTGTATCGCCATGGTGGTCAGCCTGATCTTCTTCAACAAGAAATTCTGGAAGGACGAGAAAAATGGAATTGATCGCTGAAACCTCCGGTCAGCGGCTGGATGCGTTTTTAGCAGAGCAGACCGACCTGACCCGTTCTGCTGCTCAGAAGCTGATCGAGGAGGGGCAAGTTTCTCTCAACGGTCGTCCGGGCAAGAAAAATGACAAACTCCAGAGTGGAGATCGGGTGGAATACACCATCCCCGAACCCAAAGAAGTAAATATTGCCCCCACCCAAATGCAACTGGATATTGTCTATGAGGATCAGGATGTGGTGGTCATCAATAAGCCAAAGGGGCTGGTGGTCCATCCGGCGGCAGGCCATCAGGACGATACTCTGGTCAACGGCCTGCTGTATGCACTGGGAGATGATTTGAGCGGTATCAACGGCGAATTGCGCCCGGGTATCGTCCACCGCATTGATAAAGATACCTCAGGACTTTTGGCGGTGGCGAAAAATGATTATGCCCATACCTTTCTGGCCAGTCAGCTGAAGGATCACAGTATGCATCGGGTATATGAAGCCATCGTCTGCGGCTCTTTTCGGGAAGATTCCGGTACGGTGGATGCGCCGATTGGACGGCATCCCTCCGACCGCAGGAAAATGTGTGTTACCCAGCGTAATTCCAAGGAGGCCGTCACCCACTGGGAGGTGGTGCGCCGCTATCGAGGTTATACCCACATCCGCTGCAAGCTGGAAACGGGACGCACCCATCAGATCCGTGTCCACATGGCGCACATCGGCCACCCTATTTTGGGCGATACGGTCTACGGTCACAAAAAGCCGGAATTGGGGCAGGACAGCCAGTGCCTCCATGCAGGGACACTCTGCTTCCAGCATCCCCGAACCGGCCAGCCTGTGATCGTCCATGCCCCTTTGCCGGAATACTTCCGGCAAGTCATTGACAAATTGGAGAAAATGGGCTAAAGGTTTTGTAAGGAGAAAAAGATGTTTTCAGATATATTAATGACGGTGGATTTTGACCGTACCCTTACCGCCCGGGATGGGTCGATCCCCCAGCGAAATTTGGAGGCCATTCGATATTTTGCGGATCACGGCGGCGTGTTTACCGTCAATACAGGCCGCAGCTATATCAGCTTTCGCAAATTTTTGGACACCGTTCCTGTCAATGGGGCACTGTTGCTGCTCAATGGCAGTGCCGCCTGGGAAAAGGGTGTTTTTTCGGATGTGAAGAATATAACCATGGATATTTGGCCGGCCATGGCACGGCTGAAAGAAAAATATCCTCAGGTGAATTTGGAATTGCAGGCACCGGATATGCACTATCTGGTAGAGCCCAGCCGATCTTACGCCGAATACTACAGCCATCGGGACTTGCCCCATGGTATTGTGGAGCTGAAAAAGCAGGATTTGGATTTTGTAAAAATCGGTATCTATGGCGATGTTCACGGCGGTTTGGGCATTGAAGAGATGGATGAAAAAGAACTGTTTGATGAGATCACTCACTTTTTGTCCGAGGAATTTGGGGACAAATTGGAGATTTTCCGTGCTACTCCACGTATCATCAATGTCCATGCCAAAGGAGTGTCCAAGGGAAATGCAGCTCGTGCATTGCAGAAAAAAATGGGTCGGAAGATCCTGATTTGTGTGGGTGACGAGGGCAACGATGTGGCTATGCTGGATGGAGCGGATTATGCGTTCTGCCCCGGTGATGGCATGGTGGCCGATCGGTATGAGAATGTCTGTCCCTGTGCAGAAGGGGCAATCGCAGATGTGATCTATGAAAAAATCCCGAAGATTTTAGAAAAGAATACTTGACAAGTGTGCATTTCTATGGTAGAATGCTCTGGCTGAATAGGCAAAGGACAGAGGATTTGCGGGT
>CAZPJH010000079.1:0-5990 GCA_964586875.1 uncultured Oscillospiraceae bacterium | reverse complement strand
CGGCCTCACCGGTGGTGACATTGGTTTTCCGGATGGCATCCAGGGTAGAGGTCTTACCGTGGTCAACGTGACCCATGACCACCACAACGGGGGCACGGGTGACCAGTTCATCGGCGGTATCCTCGTGCTCTTCAATCAGACGCTCCTCAATGGTAACGGTGATCTCACGCTCCACCTTGCAACCCATTTCGGTGGCCACATATTCGGCGGTGTCGAAGTCTATGGTCTGGTTGATGGCGGCGATGACACCGTTTTTCATCAGGCACTTGATCACTTCGGCGGCGGTCTTCTTCATTCGGGAAGCCAGTTCACCTACGGTGATCTCATCGGGGATCTTAACGACGGTAGGCGCTTTGCGAGCCACTTCCATTTGCAGGCGGCGCATCTTTTCCTGCTCTTCGTTACGGGATTTGTTGCCCTTGAAATTATTTTTCTGTTGCTTCTGCTGCTGACCCTTCTTACCGCCGATGCGCTGCTTGCCGCCCTGGTAGTTCTGCACTTTCTCAGAAACCAGATTGTCCACATCCGCAAAGCGGTTGGCGTTGACCTGAACAGCAGAGGTATCTACCACACGGCGCTCTCTCTTGCGTTCGGGTTCGGCAGCTTTCTGGGGCTTGGGCTCCTGCTTGGGGGCATCTGCCTTGGGTTGCTGGGCAGCAGGCTTGCTGTTTTGAACAGCAGCCTTCTTGGGTTCTTCCTTGGGGGCTTCTGCCTTGGGCTGCTCCTTGGGTTTCACGTCGAATACCTGGGCGATGTCTTTGATCTGATGGTTCCGGGTCATATGCTCGAACACGGCATTCAGCTCCTCGGTGGTCAGAGCCTGGGTATAGGACTTGGGTTTTTCGTAGTATTTTCCGACGATTTCAGAAATTTCCTTGGGGGCGACGCCAAAATCGGCGGCTACATCTTTTACGCGATATTTCAAAAAACTCATCTATAAACGCACCTCCAAAATGCTAGGAATTGAGAGAATTCAGAATTGACAATATGTTTCACAAAACGGCCATTGTCAATTATTTTTTGCCTTTGCGGACATTTTTCTGATGGGCTTTGGCCTCTGCTTTCCGGCGCTTGGCCTTCTGAGCTTTGGCGGTCAGCACTTCCACGGCTGCGGCCGGAGGCTGGGGCAGGGAAGTGACCAGTGCCAGTGCCAGCGCTACATCCGTGATGGCAGCCACGGCCAGGGCAGACCGACCAATGGCCAGACCCATTTCATCCTTGCTGTAAGGCAGACGGATGCACTGCTGATCTGTTCCGGCGGCAAAGCTGAGGCTTCTGCGCCAGGTGTGATCGGAGGCGTCCTTGGCAACCAGGATCACATAGGCCTTTCCTGCCCGGGCAGCGCCGCCTACCGGCTCTTCGCCCAGCTCGGCAATACCGGCCTTTCGCGCCAGAGCCAGATAATTCAAAGGCTTATCCATGCTGCACCTCGATTTCTTTTTCCAGCCGATCGTAAACCTCCTGAGGGATGGTCACTTCCAGACTGCGATCCAGGGCCTTGGATTTTTGAGCCTTTTTCAGGCACTCTGCCTTGGGGCAGATGTAAGCACCGCGTCCGGCGGCTTTTCCGGAAAAATCAAGGCTCACAGAGCCGTCTGTGCCACGGACGACACGGATCAGCTCTCGTTTATCTTTTCGCTCCCGGCAGCCCATGCACTGCCGCTGGGGGATTTTCTTCTGCATAAGACTTGCCTCCTGTTTGTTGGGGATTGGGGTCAAAGACCCCTGGCTTCATCCAAAGGGGAAGGTTTTTATTCTTCCGCTGCCTGAGATGCGGGTTTAATGTCGATCTTATAGCCGGTCAGACGGGCAGCCAGTCTTGCGTTCTGGCCTTCTTTGCCGATGGCCAGGGACAGCTGATCGTCGGGGACGATGACCTTGCAGGCCTTCTGGCCGGAGATGGCTTCCACGCTGATGACATCTGCAGGGCTGAGGGCTGCCTTCACATACTGGCAGGGGTCTTCGGACCAGACTACAATGTCGATCTTCTCGCCGTGAAGTTCTTCCACAACTGCGCCTACACGGCCACCTCTGGGGCCGACACAAGCGCCTACGGGGTCAATGCCTTCGGCCGTAGCGTGAACAGCCATCTTGGTGCGGGAACCGGCTTCTCTTGCGATGTTGCGGATCTCCACCTGGCCTTCTGCGATCTCGGGTGTTTCCAGCTCAAACAGACGGCGAACCAGGTTGGGATGGGTACGGGATACGCAAACCAGAGGGCCGCGGGTGGCCTGACGGACTTCCAGCACATAAACGCGGATCATGCTGCCTTCGGCGTATTCTTCGCCGGGGATCTGCTCGGAGGTGCGTAGCACTGCATCGGAGGCGTTGTTACCGGTGCCGATACGAACAAAAATATTGCCGTTGGGATCTTTACGCAGGATGGTGGCAGTCAACAGCTCCTGTGCCTTGTCGGCATAGCTTTCGTAGACCATGCCGCGCTCTGCTTCCCGAATGCCCTGAATGACTACCTGCTTGGCGGTCTGGGCAGCGATACGGCCAAACTTGTTGATATCCACAGGGATGGAAACGGTTTCGCCGATGCGTGCATCCATATTGTAGTTGCGGGCGGCATCCAGCTGGATCTCCAGAGCGGTGTCTTCCACTTCGGCCACCACGGTCTTGACCAGGTGCATGGAAAGACCCTTTTCGGAGAGGTCTACGATCACGTTTTCAGCGGGAACATCCCGATGGTCTTCTCTGTCTTTACGGTAAGCGTTGGTCAGAGCCTGCTTCAGCCGCTCCACCATGTAGGAAACGGGAATACCTTTCAACTTTTCCAGATCCTGCAGGCTGGCAAAAATCTCAGCGCCGATGTCCACCTTAGGAGCTTCAGCGGTCTTTCTGGTTCTCTTGGTCTGTGCCATTGTCGTTTCTTTCCTCCTATATCAATGGGTTAAAATTCCACTCTCAAGCGCACCAATGCCACCTCAGACTTTTCCAGGGTAATGGTGTCGCCTGCGTATTCAACAGTTACACGGCCATCTTCGTAGCCCCGCAGGATGCCGGGGATCTCTTTCACGCCGTTTTTGGGACGGTACAGCTTGACCATGACAAGCGCACCCATAAATTTTTCAAAATCGGAAGGCCGCTTCAAAGCCCGTTCGATGCCGGCGGAGCAGACCTCAAAGGTGTAGCTTTCCGGGATGGGGTCGGCTTCGTCCAAAATAGGATCGGCAGCACGGGAAATGGCTTCGCAGTCAGTGATGTCCACGCCACCGTCTTTGTCAATGTACAGCCGCAGGAAACGTTGGTCGCCTTCCCGGACGTATTCCACGTCCCACAGGGTGCATCCGTTGGCTTCCACAATGGGCTGCACCAGAGCCTGAACTTGTTCGGTGATCTTCATGATCGTGCCTCTCTTTCGTAAAAAGTCTTAGAAAAAAGAGAGGGGAAGATCCCCTCTCTTTCGTATAGTATACGCTAGATTACCTGTATTATAGCACCCTCAGTTTCATTTTGCAAGGGGTTTTCCTAAAAAAATCATACTTTTTTCTTAAATTTTCTCTAAAATTTTCGCAAATGTACCCATATCTTCCTCTTGCAAGCCGGAATAGTTGATGACCAGCCGATGCCGGCGATCCGGGGGCACGGGGCCCCGGTAGTAGTGGCTCAGGGTGTGAACACGAAGGCCTTTGCTCATGCAATAGGCTTCCAGGGCTTCGTCGGACAGGGCAGTTTCTACTTTCAGCAGGAAATGCAGGCCGGCATCCGCTTCCTCGATGGTGAGGATCTGATTTCTGGGACAGTTGGCCAGCAGGGTCAGGATCTGATTACGTCGCAGACGGTAAAATTTACGCATTCGATTCAAATGCTTTTCAAAATAGCCGCCGGACAGAAATCTGGCCAGGGTGTGCTGTTCAAAACCGGAAACGGTGCTGGTGTAAAATCCCAGCTTTTGTCGGAAGAGGGACATCAGTTTCGGCGGCAGAACCATATAGCCCATTCGGATGGAGGGGGCCATGGATTTGCTGAAGCTGTTGATATAAATTACCCGGTCACTTTGACCATAGAGGGCAGACAGAGGATGGGTGTGAAAGCGAAACTCGCAGTCATAATCATCTTCCACGATCCAATTTCCCCCAGTGGCCCATTTTAAAAGCTGTTGCCGCCGCCCCATGGGTGTGACGATGCCGGTGGGGAAATGGTGGGAAGGGGAAAAATGCAACACCTGCGCCTGGGTCAGTCCTTCCGGAAGAATGCCCTGCTGATCCATGGGAGCGGCAATGGTTTTGACACCGGCGGCACCGTAGATCTGCTGGATCTTTTGATATCCCGGTTCTTCCAGCGCATAGGTTTTGTCCAGCCCCAGCAGTTGAGGAACCAGATTGTATAAAAAGTCCGTACCGGCACCGATGATGATGTTTTCCGGATCTACCTGCATTCCGCGAAAACCCTGCAAATGGTCGGCGATGGCCTGCCGCAGGGCAAGGCAACCACAGCTGGGCAGAGGTTGCAACAGGTCGTGGCCAAA
Organism: uncultured Oscillospiraceae bacterium; assembly: GCA_964586875.1. GTDB lineage: Bacteria > Bacillota > Clostridia > Oscillospirales > Oscillospiraceae > Faecousia. The sequence goes on along the minus strand of CAZPJH010000079.1, from coordinate 1,516 downwards.
GTCCAGTAATACCTGCCGCTGCAATCTGCTCCAAACAGAGAAGGGAAAGGAAGCGGGCACATTGGCGGTCAGATCCAGTATGGGAGGGTATCCTTCCGGGGGGAGCGGCGTGGTTGCAGGAGGGGCAGAGGAAAAGGTTTCCACCGATTCCACGAAATAGCCCACTTTCTCTTTGGGGCTGATGTAACCTTCGGCGGCCAGCTGATTGTAGGCAGCTTCCACGGTGATCTTGCTGACTTCCAAATGGGCACACAGGGCCTGTTTGGAGGGCAGTTTTGTTCCTGCAGGCAGATTGCCGCTTAAAATATCGGCCCGGATGCAGCGGTATAGTGCTTCGTATAAAGGCACGCCCGGGGATTTTTTCAGTTCATAAGTAAGCATAATGTTCAATACAAATGTTGAGTGCTTTCGTTGCGGGATTGATTTACATGAAACAGCAGCCTTCACCGCTCCTGCGATCAGCCGTCAACGTTCTGATAGAGGCAGATAGCGCCCACCCCAACGGCTGTTATTTGGAAGGGGCGCTCTCTTTTGTCTGCCAGAAAAGTCCCTTTGGATAGAAAAATTGTACCTTCTGCGGCGCAATGGACATGGTCACATCCTTGGCCATACGCAGTTCGCCGTCCAGGTTGATGGGGGTTGCCTTGTCGCAGTGGATGGTAATGGATTTGGTGCGGTAGTGGCGGATATATTGAGGCAGCTGCTGATAGCCGCCGTTTTTATAAGTGCCCACCACGGAAGCAACCTTCAGCCGGGAAACTTTTTCAACGATCAGCACATCCAGCAGTCCGTCAGAAGGATCGGCTTCCGGCACAGGGTTAAAGCCGCCGCCGTAATAGCGGCCGTTGCACACGCAAATCAGGGCCTTTTGCCCATCGATGACAGATCCGTCCAGTTCCACCACATAGTGTTCGCTGATGCCTCTGATCACATTGATCACAGTGGACGCTGCGTAAGCCCGAAAGCCGGACAGCAGGGGCAGCCGTTTGTAGTGGGAAACGTCAGTGCCGATCCGGGCATCCAGACCTACTGAGCAGATGTTTAAGGAAAGATCATCGTTGCAGGCGATCATGTCAAAGCTGGCTTCTTCGGCATTTAACAGCCGTTCCAGATCAAAAAAGGCTTTCGGATCGTTGAACAGTTTTACAAAATCGTTGCCGCTGCCACCGGAGAAAACGGTGATGGCGGCGTTGGGGAAACCGGCTGCACCGGCGGCCACTTCGTTGAGGGTGCCGTCGCCGCCGCAGGCGTAAATGCGGCATTGTTCGCCCTTTTCGGCGGCAGAGCGTGCAAGTTCCCGACAATTGCCGGGATAGGCGGAAACATGGATCTCATAGTCCAGACCGTCACAGGCACAGTGGATCTTTTCGGTGTAATCGGCGGTGCGGTCGTGACTGCCTGCCGCCGGATTGATGATGAAAATGTGTTTCATAGTTTTTTCTTTCTATATTTTTGATACAAGGCGGATGGTATCCGCCCCTACGGAAGAACCGGAAAACACCTGTAGGGGCGGTTA
>CAZPJH010000078.1:0-6001 GCA_964586875.1 uncultured Oscillospiraceae bacterium | reverse complement strand
GTTCTATAGCAACCGTAACCAGGGTGGAACCGTGGTGGGATACAAAAAAGTATTCCACGGTTCCACCCTGGTTACGGTTGCTATAGAACCGTCACTCATTGACGCTTTAACGGGCGAACCCGGTGAGGCATTTCCGCACTCACGGCTCAAAAGTGGTATCGCTGGGGCAGTGTTACAAATGCCTTTCACCAAGTGGCATCCTCTCTGAGAAGCTTACCCGAAGCGCATGTCTTTCTCGCAGCCTTTTACGCAAACAAATTTAGCATAAAAATTCCGGTTTGTCAATGGCTACCCATTGAAAAAACTTATTTTTCCTGTTATAATGGGGCAAATGAAAGGCGGAATGTGTATGATACAGGTTTGTGACATCAATGTGATGAAGCCGCTGCTTGCCGAGCACGGTTTTCATTTTTCAAAAGCCAAGGGACAGAATTTCCTGATCGCTCCCTGGGTGCCGGAGTCCATCGCCCGGGATGCCGGCGTGGACAAAACCGCCGGTGTGCTGGAGATCGGCCCGGGCATTGGCCCACTGACTCAGCAGCTTTGCCTGCGTGCAGGGAAGGTCTGTGCCGTGGAGCTGGATAAGCGGTTGGAGCCGATTTTGCGCCAGACTGTTGGCGAATTTGATAATTTACAGATCGTCTGGGACGATGTGCTGAATTTGGATATTCCGGCGCTGGTGAAGGAACAATTTGGCGACCTGCGCCCCATGGCCTGTGCGAATTTGCCTTATTATATTACTTCACCCATTTTGTCGGCCTTGCTGGAAGCGGATTGTTTTGACTCTGTCACCGTCATGGTGCAAAAAGAAGTGGCGGTGCGGATCGCCGCCAAGCCGGGAGCTGCTGATTACAGCGCATTTTCCGTGTTCTGTCAGTATTATGCCGAGCCCAAGCTGCTGTTTGATGTGCCTGCCCACTGCTTCCTGCCCCAGCCTAAGGTGACGTCGGCGGTGATCCAGTTGCAAGTGCGCAAGGAAAGACCTTGGAAGATCGATGATGAAGATATTTTCTTCAAGACTGTCCGAGCCAGCTTTGCCATGCGGCGGAAAAAGCTGAGTAACGGTCTGGCATCCGGTTTCTCCTTCCTGGGGAAAGAGGGGGCGGCTCAGGTCATTGCCGCCTGCGGCCTGCCGGAAAATGTCCGGGGCGAGACCCTTTCTATTGAAGAATTTGCAACCATTGCCAACGAAATATTCCGAAGAAAAAACGGATAAAAGAAGCACACCTGCCATGCAGGTGTGCTTTTTCTTTAGGCGGGATCAGGTGTTTGTCTTAAAATATAGGAAGCGATTGCCAAATTGGTTATAAGTCAAATCATTGTTGTAGAGGGTTTCATTGTCCCAAGTGGTGAATCCCTCCGGAGGAGCGACCCAAAGATCGGCTGTGTAGTAAACATACAACGGTTCAACCGTAACGCCACTATCATAGGCAAACATAGTCGCAGTGGTGGAATTGACAATTGAAATCTTCCGAAAATCGATGTGGGTCAATTTTGAGCAGTTGTGGAACATATAATCCAGCTTCTTCTCGGTTTTCACGCCAACCTGTCCGGCAGACAAGTCCACAGAAGTGATTTTCAGACAATTGTCGAACATGTAGGAAAAATCAGTCACATTGGAACAGTCGAAAGCGGAAGGCAGTGCCGTCAGTGCGGAACAATTCCGGAACATCCCACTGGTATTGTAGTTGTTGGAAGTTTTGCTAAAATCAGCATTTAATTTGCTCAGTGCAGAACAGCCCCGGAACATATTGGACGTATCCTGTGCGTTGGAGAAATCGAAATAGCTCAGGTTGAGTGTATCCTTAAATGTTTGGGAGGTTCCATAGTTGTCGGCATAATAGTCAAAAGATTCATGCAGCTTAACGCAACCGTCAAACAGGCCGGAGAAATCCGTAACATTGGTGGTTTTGAAGTTGGAAAGGTTGGTTCTTTCCAGATTGACACAGTTTTTGAACATGTTTTTCATACTTTGCAGGTTTTGGGTATCGTTGAAAATGATATCACCGTCGGCCATGCTGGAACCTTCGAACATGCTCTCCATGGTGACACAGCGGGAGGTGTTCAGACGCCAGGTGTCCTTAAAAGCCCAGCCCTCTGTGTTCAGTCCGGTGAACCCGGCGAACGTGTAGCTCATATCTGTGCCGGCGTATAGCGTGCCGCTTTCGTCGCCGCCCACAATGCCCAATAGATTGTAATATCCACCGTCATCTCGAACATAGTGGTTGGTCAAAACAAAAGCGTAAACAGGGCGATCGGAAGTGCCGGCCACCTGCCAGACATATGCGGGCCAATACGTTGTGGCCGTGTAATTAGCGTCATAATAGGTCAATTTGCCGCCGTTATAGACGGTAATATGGTCGTCCGTTTTGAAATAAGAGCCGCCGGTGTATTCCACCTTTTTCGGCGTGTTATAGAAGAAAATCTTGTTGATGATGGTTTTGTCAAAAGTGGAATAGGGCCACCAGTTGGGGCCGCCCTGGAAAACAGCATCGTCAGCATAGAATTTCAGGTTGACACCGATGGGGCTGGTTCCGGTGTTGCTGCCGTTCAGCGTGAGTTTTAAGGTCACGGTGTTTTCGTGATCGGCAACGGTGGAGTCGGTTTTCTGGCTGAGGGTAACGACGTTGGACTCGTTAGGAAGTTCCGAGGTGTAATCCCGCTTCAGTGCATCGTAGGCATAAATGCGAAATTCGTAACCGGCCTTAGTGTCGTAAGCCAGATTACTGAAATAAAAGCTGGAGCTGACGTTGTTGTTATAAAGATGGACATAAACTTCCCTGACGGAGGTCTTTGCAGGAAATTCCAGATAGGTGCCGTAGTAGGTGCAGCCGGTAAAGGGGATCTGACCGCCGGAGTCGGTGGTAACGCTGAGGATGAATACATCATACTGAGATTCAACATCGATATTGCCGTTGATCTCCAAATCGTCAGACAGGGAAGCGTAGCCTACGGAGATAAAAACAAAAATCAGAGAAAGAGTTGCGCCAAACAGGACCTTCTGCCAAGGTTTCATCATACGCATCTCCTCTCTGATTTTTTATATTATTCGTCGTCTTCCACCTTGACCTCGAACAGATACATGATTTTGGCATCGGTGGTGATAAAGAAACGGGTGCAGGTTTTGTCCTCGTTTTCGAACATCAGGATCGGCTGTTGCAAGGTATCCCGGAGGGAAAGCATCTGGCTGAAATTGTCCACATACAGCAGTTGGAATCCGTCTGCATCGAATTCGTTTTGGATCTTTTGAATATAGGATTGATAGTTGGCAAGCAGCTGACGGACACGCTTGGCGTAGTCGATGTGCTTGTTTTCTGTGAGTTTGCAGTAGGTTGCCAGACAGATGGCCACGCAGCTGGCGAAGGTGGCGAAAGCAAAGGCGGCGGCCAAATAGCGAGCCTTCAGGCTGTTGTCCTTGGCCAGGATCTTCTGCTGTGCCGCAGAGACGGTGGTGCTGACCTGAGGCTTGACAGTGGCCTCGGCCAGAGGCACACGCAGTTCGATCACATATTGACCTGCGTTGTCGGAGGCAAAGCTTTCACTCATACCCACTACATCTACGTACATTCGCACGGTCAAGCTGCTGGTAGTGCCGGTAAGCTTGTAAGTATCCAGGAAAGTTTTGGCCAGATCGTTGTATTTGTTGTAGTCGATCTCCACCAGTTCCTGAATGGAGAGGGCCTGGCCGGAGGAGATCCAGCTCTGCTGGGGCAGGATCTCATAGGTGGGGTTGAAAATGGCGGCGTTGGAAACGTTGTCCAGAATTTCCATTTGGGCTTCGATCCGATAGGAATAGCGGTATTGCACATTGCTGGTGCCCATCTTCAAATCATAGCGGAAGTCGCCGGTCATGTGGTCGATCAGTTCTGTGACATAAGCGTGGCTGCCGTTCAGGTGATCCACGTCGTAGAACTCGTTATCGGCCAGATAAGCGTAGTACACGACCTGACCTTCCTCGGAATAGTACACATAGGTTTCCTTGTCCATGGCAAAAAATACCAGAGAGCAAACAAGCGCTATTGCCAGAAAAGCGGCTGTTACAGCCAGCAGAATGCGGATCACACCTTTACGCCGCTGCTGATATAATAATCTTTGTAATTTCTCGTTTTCAGACATATAATATCACTCACTCTGTAAGCAATCTATTGAAATAGGGATCGGCTCCAAATGGTGGGATAGCCGATGTATTTGATCTTTAAAGTTACGGTGCCAATAATTTGGCCGGTGGTAATATAGCCGGGGTCCTGATCGTCGTTGGCATCGCCCTTGGTGTAGTAACGGAGCTGACCGTCAATGCGCTGGATGTCAACAATGCGATGGATGGTAGTGGTTTGGTTTTTGTTAAAAACGATGATATCCCCCTCTTGCAGAGGATCCAGAACATCGTATTCTTTATAGATGATGGCATCGCCTTTGTCGATGGCGCCGGTCATGCTTTCGGAACCGATGACCAGCAGCTTGTATTGGAAACTGCCTGACAGCAACATGATCACACCTGCCCACAGCAGCAGTAAAATGCCGGTGGATAGGTAGTTGAGCAGGACTTTTTTTCTGGCACGGACGAATTTCCGCTTGGCATAAAGCCCGTGGATGAAGACCAGGATCAGCAGGGGTAAAAGGATCTTGGCAAAAGAGAGCATGATGTCGGGCATCCGAACACCATAGGGAATTATGTAGGGGTAGAGTACCAGCACCAGCTTGTAGAGAATGTTGGGCAAGGGGCCGTATTTGTCGGCGATGAAGTGATAGAGCAGGTTGGCGGTCAGGGCAGGGAAAATGGCCATGCCTGCGGCATCCATAAAGCGGTCAAAGCTGGAAAACATATTGCTGGGAGCCAGCAGACACACATCCAGAAGCACACAGGACAGATAGCACAGGAGGGTGGCTTTCCAGTCTTTTTGCGCCAGAAGCCGACTGCGCAGTACTTCCATGGACACGATGGTGATGGCATAGGGGATCACATATTTGGTAAAAAAGGTGCTGAGGATCAGCACTTTGGAAAATCCGAAGGAAAGACCCGTCAGGTAGAAGGCCATCAGGGATACGGCGGCAGCAACTGCCATCAGCAGGCACACCATGGCCCATTCCGGAGCCGGGGTGCCGGGCTTTTTCAGCATGGAGAGGGTCACCACGGCCAGGGTGGTGGAAACCAGAGCCGGAAGATAGGTTCCGGCTCTGGTATCAGATGCAAAGGTGACAAAGAGGGCGGCGACGAAAAAGGCCACGGAAATCAAATATAGTCTCTTTTTAACTCGAAACAAGATGTTTTCCCTCCTTTTTTGTCCCCCTCTTGTCGGTTTGTGTCATGCGTTGGATAATTAGGTGCCGGAAGGCTCAGTAGCGGTAGCGATGAACGAAATGTTGAAGTTTTCATTGGTGATGGCTTCAGTGGGAGTCTTAATCAGAGTAATCGTGACAGTGACTTCCTGTGTACCGCCTTTAGTGATTCTAGTGCCGTCTTTAATGCCAGTAATTTCGACATTAAAGTATGTGCTGCTAAAGGTCTTGCTGAGGGAACTAATCACAGCATCGTACTCTGCGTGGTCGTTCTTAACATCGACCTTAAAAGAGACATTATCGTCCTTAACCTTCAAGACACCTGCATTAATGTTAGCGGTGAGTGTATCGCCGCTAATGCTGGGGATGACAGCTGTGGAGGCAGAACCATTGACCTTCACTTCGCGGATGTCATAGAAGATAACAGCACCGTCCCATGCAACGTCAGCACCGCCGTTGGCACCAGTAGCATCAATCTTGATATCACCACCGATGGTCAGGGTATCAGTCAGAGCAGCGAAACCGACGCTCAGGCAAAGGGAAGCAACCAGCAGGAATGCGATCACAATATTCTTTCTGTTCTTCATTTGTATTTCCTCCTTTCTCGAATAATCGGCAGATAGCTACGGGGTTTGTACCGGGTAACCATCCTTTCAGGCATGAAAATATCACATAATTGTGATTATGTGGCATAAAACTTTACATAGTCCCGATTTTTCCGATA
>CAZPJH010000077.1:0-6123 GCA_964586875.1 uncultured Oscillospiraceae bacterium | reverse complement strand
TAGGCATAAGCCTCGTCGTAGTGTTCTTTCACGAATGCAACCAGGTCTTCCATGGTCTTGATAGCATTCACGATGGTTTCGTCCTGTACGGTGTAGTCTTCTGCATAGGACGTCTTCATGGCCTCAAACAACTGGGCATGACCCTTCACAGAGGGGTGGGCACCCAAGCCGGAACCGATCTGGTTACGGGCAATAACAGCCAGCATACCACACAGGGTGGGATCGGTCCACAAAGCAGCACTCAAAGTCTCGGGCAGTGCCAGCACCATGCTGACGTCATTGATATTGGTTCCGGTGTAAGCAGAGCCAAACTTTTCTTCCAATGCTTCCATGGCTGTCAGCTTGTATTTGCCAATGTTCTGCTCCAGCAACGGATTGAAGTTTGCCAGGGCGTTGTTCATCAGAGAAGCATTCATCTTCAGTCCGGTCAGAGTAAGCAGGGTAACTGCAGCCTCCTTACCGGAACGGATAATAGCATCCTCCAGTGCCAGATACAGTGCAATGGATGCTGCAACATCCTTACCGTCTGCACCCAGATTCAGCAGATAATCTGCACGCTGTCTGTCCGTCATTTGATCGTAAGCCTTGATCTGCTCTTTGGAAATACGCTTGACGGTGACACCCTGAACTTCCTGGCCTTCCAGCAATCCCCAGAAGGTGCCTTTATTCCAGCCAGTACAAGTGTTGGGGTCTTCACAATTGTTACCACAATCGCATTCGCCGACGATCGCTGCAACGAAACGATCACGGGAAACGCCATTCCAGTTATAGAAATCCTCGTCGCCGAAGGTATGGATCAAGCACTCGACGGTGTAGGACTCTGCATAATAGAACTTTGCATCTGCATACTTGTCATCGGTAGCCTGCAGGTAAGTAGGCAGACCGGCAATGTAAACGTTCAGCGGAGGGAAGATCACATCCAGGATCTGGCCAATGGTAACATCGCCTTCCTGCGCATACTGGCTGTCGCCTGCGTATGTATTGATCTGACCCAGCAGGATAATCTCTGCATCGGGGTTCAGCTCCACGATGCGCTCGATCATACCGGCATAGTTGACCAGGAAGCTGACCACTGCATAGGTAGCAACATCCTTAATGGAAGCCATCTTTTCGGCCTCCAAGCTACCCATCGTTTCTTCGATGGTCTTGTTGATCTCAGGCTCGATCTTATTGAGAACATCCAGTACCTTTTCCTTCAGCTCGGGAGAGCAGTTACGCAGCACATTCTCCACTTTGTATACGGAGTTACGCTGTATGCCATCACTCTCCATGATCGCATGCGTAATACGACCCATGAGCCAAACACCGAAGTTGCCATTGCCCAGAGCAACGGAGATCACGTCAGCATTGGCGATCTTTTCCCGATAGTACTCGGAAACGATTTTGGCTGCATCGCTGTCATCCATTCCGGGCAGCTTGTTGAACTTAAAGCTGGGGTTACTTTCCAGCTCGTTCAGCAGGGTCTCTTTATAAGAAGAATTCTCCTTACCGTAAGCCTCGATGTAAGTGGCGGCAGTGCCCACACGGTAGCTGTCTGCGATCTCAGCCCAAGTCCAGTAGTCACCAGCAGCCCATGTTTCATTCCACATGGCACCGTATTTATCATTCCACCAATAGCAGCTCTTCTTGTAGGGAGCATCGTAAATGCCATCATCAGAAGCTTCTCTATCGATCAGATCTATTTCAGCCTGATTGCTGCCATCAAAGTCCAGCAGCCAGTTCAGATCTTCCGGACGCATAGCGGACATAGCCAGCTGGGCATGGTCGACTTCTGCGTTCTTGTACTCTGCCAGCCATTCTGCGAACTGGTTGGCATAGGATTCATAGCCGTAATCCAGTACGCCAGTGTTGCTGTCGTAGCCGGGCAGGCCGTAACCATTGGTCATGGAGTCACCAATGGACACATAGTTTAAAGTGGTTTTATTCTCTGTGGTCCGGCCCAAGTTCCGAGCCTCTTCGCCCAGAGCAGCGGCAGCAGGTGCCATGGTACCGATCATCAACATCAATGCCATTGCCACAGCAAGTATCTTTGTCATATAGTTCTTCATAAAAAATCCTTTCCGGCAGAGATCAGATCCCTACCTCGAAATCATTTTTCCTTTTCAGCCTAACGGCCAGTATTTTGGGGGATCAGGGGTAAATGCGATTTCGTAGCTTATACTCTCACGCTCCTTTCCGGCAGGACTGTCGACACCAAACTATATATATCAACAGTTTCCTACATAAGGTGATATCATATTAAGAATATATAACTAAATTTACAAAAAGTCAACAAATTTTTGTGAATATACTACCCAAAGTGCACACCTAAAATTTATATATTTTGTTGATTTTGCCAATTTTCTCCATATTTTTCACGGATTTTATCAAATAATCGCAGAAAATCCAAACATTTTGTGTTTGTACTTACAGAATGACAGTCTTCCTGTGACGTACATTTTTAACCTCTTGCTCTGAATATCTCTGTGAAACCGCAAAACGCTCGACAGCTGTCGAGCGTTTTGCGTTCAATCTCAGGCCTGCTTTTCCCAGGCTTCATAGTCAAAGTATTTCAGTTCCTTCTCCAAGGCGCGATAGTCGTTCTTACCCATGGCGGTCAGGGGCATTTCATCCACGCAGACAACGGCCACCGGTCTGCCCCGCTCTTCCAGATGCTTCTGGCATTCGTCATAGATCTGACGGCAGATCTCATCCCGACGAGAAACATCTACGCTGGAAATCAGTTCCACCACGGCCAGAGGGTACTGACCCTGTAGACGTTCCCGATCATCCACCGCTACGACAGAGCAGCTGTGAACCAGATTCATCTCGCCGATAAAGCCCTCGATATTGACGGGGAAGACTTTGTGTCCGTCAAATCGGGTGATCATTCTCTTCACGCGTCCCTGAATATAGACGAAGCCGTCCTCATCAATGTATCCCAGGTCACCGGAATGGATCCAGACTGTGCCGTCAGCATGCTTACGCATGACATAATCGGTTTCTTCCTGGTTGTTGTAGTAGCCCTTCATCAAAGACGGGCCGGCAATGCAAACTTCGCCGGTTTCATTGTAGCCAAGTTCTTCTCCCGTATTGGGATCAAAAATACCAATGGTAGTGGTAATGCTGGGGATACCCACACTACCCTTCTTATAGCGATCCATGACGCAGAAAGTGGCGGCGGCAGATACTTCGCTCATGCCATAGCCCTGTGCCAGAGGATAGCGAATGTTGTGGGTGTTCATGAAGGCGTTGAGTTTTGCCTCCAAGCCGGCATTCATGGAGTCGCCGCCGGAGCCCAACGTCTGAACGAAAGACAGGTCGAAATTCTTCATTTCATCGCTGTCGATCAGGATCTCGTAGAAGGCGGGCGTTGCGATCATATGCTCAGGCTTGTACTTTTTCATGTATTCGCCCATTTTCAGGGGATAGAATCGGGGGATCAAAGCCAATTCCAAATTCATGCACAGCGGCATATGGATACCGCAAACCAGACCATAGGAAGAGAAGATCGGCATGATGCCCAAGAACCGCTGACCCTGCTTATAGACAATGCCCGCATGGGCGAAATTGAAAGCCACTGCATTGATGCTGTCATTGGTCAGCATCACGCCCTTGGGGAAACCGGTCGTGCCGCCGGTATAGGTCACGGCCACGGTAGCATCGCCCACATAGGGAGCTTCATGGGCCAGGCCATTCTTTGCACCCTTAATGAAGGTATCCCAGCTGATGATACCGGCCTCGCCGTAGGGGATGGAACTTCTGGATGCGATCTTCAGTGCGAATTTCTTAAAGGGGGGCAACGACGTGCCGGAGGACTGGATAATGATATGTTCCTGCTTGATCTCCTGCAAAATAGCGGAAACCTTGGGATAGGTAATATCAATCGCCATCAGGATCTTTGAGCCGGAGCTACAGATCATACGGGAAATGCTCTTGATATCCATACGGGGGTCAATGGCATTGATCATTGCACCCATTTTGTTCAGTGCATACAGTGCGACGATGGACTCCGGAGTGGATGCCGACAGCAGAGAAACCGTGTCACCTTCTTTGACACCCAGTGCAGCAAACGCATCGGCGCATTCATCGATCCGCTCGATCAGCCGACGAACCGTAATGCGTGTTCCATAATAATAGAGGGCTGTATCGTGCAGTCGGTGTTTGTTGACCTCTTTCAGGTAAGAATAAATCTTCATCCGAGGAAATGTTGCATTTTTCGACTCTTCGGAATAATACTTCATCCATGCCTTTTCGGCACTTACTTTCATTGTATCAGTCATAATTTATCTCCTATTTTCTTTTGCGCCCTGGGCGCAGAGGGGGCTGGATCCGGGGTACTTTTCCTTCTTTTGAAGGTGCTGTATTTTTCTTAATAGTACCCTGTGATACTAGCAGTATACTCCATTCCCCCCCAATAGTCAACAAAAAAATCACATTTACGACACCGCTCCCCTTCTGCCACCGGAAAAGTGCCCACAATACAGCTCCTCTTTTTCGCTCATAAAAAGAGCAACGGGCCTCAAAGAGGCCCGTTGTGATCCTTACTTGTCCGTCGTAAAGGTTTTCTTTTTCAGATAGAAATAAGCAGCTGTTCCAATGCCTGCGATCACAGCAACAGAGCCGATCACCACTGCAACGACCACGACCACAGAAATGATCTGCTTGGTCTTTTCTTCACCCGGATCTTCGCCCGGATCGCTTTGGTCTGGATCCGTCGGCTCCTCCGGGTCCGAAGGTGTGGATGCATCGGTTTTATCCGTAGGCTCGGTAGGATCCACAGGCTCCGTCGGATCAGAGGGTTCGGTGGGTTCTTCAGTAGGTTCGGTGGGGTCAGTGGGTTCCACAGTACCCATGGGCTTGCCACATATGTCACACTTGTTGTCGCCATTGCTGTCGATACACCGGCTGATGGTCTCGCCGCAACGGTCACACAGGTGATCGTTATTGTGATCCCAGTGGCCGCAGGTCACCGTCAGTGCCTGTGCGATCTGTTCTGCGATGTTTGCCTCGTCATTATTTTGGATATCCACAAAAATGACATTTTCCATTGCCAAGGCATAGGATAGACTGTGGATCTCCGACACGGCAGCCACCACTTCGTAAGCTGCACCCAAATCAATGGTCTTTTCCCCCAGATCCAGCTTCAGGCCGCCGAAGGGATTGTAGCTGCCCAGCACCATCACGACAGCATCGCTGTTAATGGCATTGATGGTAGCAATGATCTGAGCATAATTCATGCTGAATCGGATGTAATTATACAGGTAGGACTCTGCTGCGAAGTCGATAAATTCAGCAACAGGCAGTTCCACAGTATAGATCGCATCCTCGCCCAAAGTGTTTTCCAAGGCTTCCCGATTGATCAGCTCGGCAATTTCGGGATCCTCAAACAGGTAATCCAGCAGGTTGATCTCCAGCGTGTAGGTGGTCTTGATCCCTGCTTCAAGCAAAGCGGCCTTCAGTTCTGCCCGTGCTTTGTCAATGAAAGCGGCATTGTCCTCGCCTACCAGTGCGCCCCAATCCAGAGCGGTTGCGGTCTTTCCGGCCAGCAGCTCGTTTGCCAGGATCTCATCGATGGGAGCATCTGCCATGGCAACATAATCAGCGATTGCGCTGTCAGTCAGGGCACCACCCATGCCAACAGTCAGTACATTTTTCAGATACGCCTTTACAGACTCTCTGACAGTGGTATCTATATACCGATGAATGTAGCCAAACATCTGGTTGGTTGCAAAAGCACCCAATTCTTCTGCCCCATAGCCAATGGTGATCAGGTCAGCACCGGCCAGTGCGGTGTCGTCAATGCTATTCCAGGTCATCATCTGAGGCTTGTTCGGCAGCTTCAGTTTTTCAGCCAGGATCGGCGCATAACCATCGGTAGTGCCGGTAATCGCCACATAAACAGAGTCGCTGTTGACAGTATATTCACCGTGCAATGCGCCGTTTATCTGTGCAACCAGCTTATCCAGCTCTGCCTTCACCTGCACAAACTCTGCCTGCAGTTGCTCCAGCACAGCTTCCATTGCCGCAATTGCTTTTTCCAATTGCTTCACAGTTGCAAGATCGCCAGATTCGATGGCCTCTTCCAGCTGCTTCTTCAGCACTTCCAGCTGAGCCTTGACATTTTCGATCTGGTCACGGAGC
>CAZPJH010000076.1:0-6218 GCA_964586875.1 uncultured Oscillospiraceae bacterium | reverse complement strand
TTTCCGCTATAATGGTATAAAACCCATTACAAAGGAGAGTTTTTATGCACAATTATGAACTGCTCATCGAATACATCAACCCCTGCGGCGGTGAAAAGCACGCAGTAAAAGAATTTCTGGAAGTAGATGCCGCCAGCCCCGAAGCCTATGTGGCTGAAAACGGCCAGTACCCGGTGCTGAATGTGGGTGCTACCCCCGATGGCGACACCATCATCACCACCGGCGACGGCAAAGGTCGGATGATCCGCTACACCTTTACGGAGTGACCTATGGAAAATGAGCTGAAAAGTGGCCTTTCAACGGTGGTGCGCGCAGAAGAAGAATGCGATGTCTACTGCCCCATTTGCCACAAGATCCTCCATGTGGAGGAGGGGCAGGTCATTCCCCGTTGCTGCGGCAAACCCATGGAAAAGATGTAAAACAGGCACTCCGCCATTGGCCGGGTGTTCATAAAACAATTCGTGGAGCGTATCGGTATCGATACGCTCCACTTTTTATGTAAGGATATGGCCTTGGCTCTCCCTCCGGGAGAGCTGTCACCGCAGGTGACTGAGAGGGCACTACACCGAACAGCCACAACAGATAAAACTGTTATGGCTGTCAACTGTTTTATGGCTACTGCGCTTTCTTGGGTTGGGCGTAAGCCACCGCTGTCTTGGCTGCCAGTGCCGCATTGTTATACACCAGCTGGATATTGGAGGCCAGACTGTCGCCCCCGGTCAGCTCCGCCACTCTTGCCAGCAAGAAAGGGGTGGTGGCTTTGCCGTGGATGCCCTTTTCATTGCATTCGGCAATGGCCTGATCGATGGCGGCATTGATGGTTTCCGGCGGCATGGCAAATTCTTCCGGGATGGGATTGGTGACCAGCATACCGCCTTTTAATCCCATGTCATTCTGGGCACGGAAGGCTTCTGCCAGTTCTTCCGGGGTGTCGATGCGATAATCCACCTTAAAGCCGGAGCTTCTTGTATAGAAGGCAGGCAGTTCCTCCGTGCCGTAGCCGATGACGGGAACGCCCTTGGTTTCCAGATATTCCAGTGTCAGCCCCAGATCCAGAATGGACTTTGCTCCGGCGCAGACCACCATCACCGGTGTCTGGCTCAACTCTTCCAGGTCAGCAGAAATGTCCATGGTGGTTTCCGCTCCACGGTGTACACCGCCGATGCCGCCGGTAGCAAAAATTTGGATACCTGCCATGTGGGCGATCATCATGGTGGTGGTGACGGTGGTAGCGCCGTCCTCCCCTCTGGCACACAGCACTGCCAGATCTCTGCGGGATGCCTTGGCGATAGCCTGACCCTTTTTGCCGAAATATTCGATTTCTTCCGCTGTCAAGCCTGCTTTCAGTCGGCCGCCGATGATGGCGATGGTGGCAGGAACGGCACCGTTTTGGCGGATGATCTTCTCCACGTTCAGCGCCGTTTCCACATTCTGAGGATAGGGCATACCATGGGAAATGATGGTGGACTCCAGTGCCACCACCGGCTTACCTGCACGGACAGCAGCGGCCACTTCCGGATTTACATCCAAAAATCGATTCAGATTCATATTTTTCTCCTTATATCAATCCAAAATGTTTCAGCGCAGATGCGATACCGTCATCCAGCACTGTTTTTGTCACAAAATCAGCAGCAGCTTTTGCCTCCTCCACACCGTTGCCCATGGCAACACCGATACCGGCAGCTCGAAGCATGGGAATATCATTGGCACTGTCCCCAAAGGCCATGGTTTCTGCTTTGGAGCAACCCAGTTCATTCAGGATCAGATTCATGCCCTCTGCCTTGGAGCTGCCTTTCAGCACAAACTCTGCCATGCCCCGGCGGTCAATGTATTCAAACCACCGGGTTGCATCCTTCACCATCGCCGAACGGTCACAGCCGGGTACATCAAAGGTGCAGAATTTGACCACCGGATCCGTAATTCCATCTTTCACATCTCGGACAAAGTTACCGCTGCGGCGCATAAACGCACATTGGGTATCGATTTCCGGGTGATGGGCGGAATTTTCACCATCCAAATAATAGCCACCTTCCGCTTCATAGACCACCTGAAGGCCGTATTGCCGCACCTTGGGAATGAGAAATGCCATCACATCCCCGGAAACGGATTCCTTTTTCAGCCATTGATCCCCAAGACGCACTTCCGAACCGCCGGCCGCCACGCAGCCGACAAAAGGCAGTGCCCGAACCCGGGGATCGATGTGGGTATAGGGTCGACCGGTATTCACCACCGGAATATGCCCCCGTTCCACCAGCGCACCAATGGCATCTGCGGTAGACTGGGGCAGGATCTGGGACTTTTCGTCCACTAATGTACCGTCAATATCGAAGAAAATGACCATAATTACTCTCTTTTTATTCTAAAATTAATTTATGCAGGCAGTCCTGTGGCAGCTGCCGTTAAAATGCCCAGATTATCCCGATAAATTTCATCAAACTGGCGCAGGGGTAATGGATTTTCTCCCTCCCCCACCTCGATGGTAAAACCGGGACGGCGGAAATTTTGGATGAACCAGTCTTTATATCCTGCATTAGCCGACTCCTCCGGCACTTCCTCCAGAGCATAGCCACTGGTTCTTGCAAAATCGTTGGCAAGGGCTTCCGCCCCCGGCACTTCATAATCCCGGAATTGCCAGTAAACGACCTTTCCCTGCGTATGATAGGCCAGCACCAGATCGGGATCGATTTCTTCTGTCAGATCTGCCAGTGCCCGGCTTTCCAACTGATTGAGGGGGGCTCGACCCACAAAATCTCTTGGACCTGGACGTGTGTACCCCTGTGAAAATTTGATTTCTCTGGCCTGCAGCCACCCGGCAGGGTACTGCAAATTCAGATCCACCCCCAAAAGGTTGGCCTTCCAACCGTCGGGGAAGGGAATGTCGGGGTAATTGTCCCCCAAAATTCGTGCCAGTTCGTACTCCACCGAACCGGGCGCAATGGCTCCCGTTACCAGATCCACCCCATCCGGATCTACCAGAGGGACAATGGTGATGGTAGCGGCATTGGCAATGGTATTGGCCGCAATGCCGTAAACCTTGCCACCGGAAGCAATGGCAGATGCCAGATCCTCCGCAAATTTCAGCAGCACATAGGCCGTGATCCATTCATTGGCATGGTGTGCAGCAGAGTAAATTACCTTCCGCTCCCCGCTGCCAATGGTCATGGCCCACAACGGCCTGCCAAAGGCGGTGGTGCCAAACTGTCGGGTTTGAATGAAGGGGTAGGCACTTTGCAGGGTCTGAATGAGCGACACATTTCGCGCCGATGTAATGGGAACATCCGTGGTAACAATGGGCATACAAAAATCACCTCTGGTCAATGTATGCACCATGACCGTTTTTTGTGCATGAGCCTTCCCCCAAGCCTCCCCCTCCGGCAGAGGTGGCACGGCGAACGCCGTGACGGAGAAGTTATCGCCCTTTCGCCCTCTCAGTCCGAAATCGGAGATTTCGGACAGCTCTCCCAACAGGAGAGCCTTGGTCGTATATCCCCAGGGCGAGAATTTTTTAATTTTTCTGCTGCTCCAGATAGATCAGCAGCACCGCCACATCCGCAGGACTGACACCGGAAATTCTTCCTGCCTGACCGATGGACATGGGACGGATCTGTGTTAGCTTATCTCTGGCTTCCAGCCGCAATCCGGCGATGGCGCTGTAATCCAGATCCTCCGGCAACAGTCGATTTTCCTCCTTGCGGAAGGCCTCTACCTGCTTTTCCTGTCGGGACAGGTAGCCTGCATATTTCACCTGAATTTCCACTTCCTCCGTCACGGTCAAGGGCAGCGGCTGTCTGTCCGGGTCGAAGGGGGCAATGTCTTCATAGCCCACATTGGGGCGACGCAAAAGGTCTGCCAGCCTTGCAGAATTGGTCACCGGCTGAGACTCCAGCTTGGCAAGCATGGCGTTCAGCGCCTCCGAAGCCGGAACACCGGTGCCCTCCAAGCGACTGATTTCCTTTTTCACCGCCCGGTACTTTTCCTCCACCTGAGAAAGTCGTTCCTGAGAAACCAGTCCCACCGCCGCACCGATGTGGGTCAGACGCTGATCGGCATTATCCTGCCGATGCAGCAGTCGATATTCCGAACGGCTGGTCATCATGCGATAGGGCTCCTGGGTACCTTTTGTCACCAGATCATCGATAAGCGTGCCGATATAGCTGGTGTCCCGGGTCAGGATCAGGGGATCTTTTCCCTGCAGACGCAGGGCTGCATTGATGCCTGCCACAAGGCCTTGAGCGGCAGCTTCTTCATAGCCGGAAGTGCCGTTAAACTGGCCTGCGCCGTAAAGGTTTCGGACAGTCTTCACTTCCAACGTAGGAAGCAGGGCTGTGGGGTCGATGCACTCATATTCGATGGCGTAGGCCGGGCGCATCATTTCCGCTTTTTCCAAACCGGGAATGGTACGCATCACAGCCATCTGCACATCCTCCGGCAGGCTGGATGACAGACCTTGAATATACATTTCCTCCGTGTCTGCACCGCAAGGCTCAATGAACAACTGATGGCGATTTTTGTCCGCAAATCGGACGATTTTGGTTTCGATACTGGGGCAGTACCGAGGACCAACGCCGGAGATCGTGCCGTCATACATGGGGCTGCGGTGCAGATTATCCCGAATGATCTGGTGCGTTTTCTCGTTGGTATAGGTCAGATAGCACACGGCGGAATTGTCCGGCTTATGCTCCGTGCGGAAGGAAAAAGGCTCTACACTTTCATCCCCGGGCTGGACTTCCATCCGGGAAAAATCAATGCTGCGACGGTTGACTCTGGGAGGCGTACCGGTTTTAAAGCGGCGCAGGGGCAATCCCAGCTTCCGTAAATGATCTGCCAGGCCCACCGATGCCTGTACGCCGTCCGGGCCGGATTGGGTGACCGTTTCTCCGGTGATGATGGTACTGTCCAGATAGGTACCGGAGGCGATAATAACCGCTTTTGCATCGTATCTTGCCCCCAATGCGGTCAAAACACCGGAAACCGCACCATTTTCCGCAAAAATCTCCACAATTTGTGCCTGTTTCAGCTGCAAATTCTCCTGCAATTCCAGCACATGCTTCATATACTGCTGGTATTTCCGACGATCTGCCTGCGCACGTAGAGAATGGACAGCCGGGCCTTTGCCCCGGTTGAGCATCCGATACTGAATGCAACTGTGATCGGCCGCCAATCCCATTTCGCCGCCCAGGGCATCGATTTCACGAACCAAATGCCCCTTGGCCGTACCACCGATGGCCGGGTTACAGGGCAAATTGGCAACAGTATCCAGATTGATGGTAAAAAGGATGGTGCGAAGCCCCAATCGAGCGGCAGCCAGCGCCGCCTCGATTCCGGCGTGACCTGCTCCGATCACCGCCACATCGCAGCTTCCTGCGTGATAGATCATATAAAAGTCCTCTCTTGAATAGAAACGCAAAAATTACAAATGAACAGGGTCAAGTTCTCTCAGAATTTATAATGATTCCGCCTTTTCCTCTTTTTCTTCGGGCTTCAGCAGGAAGGGCTTGCACACCACTTCGCAGCGATTGATGGGCGTGCCAAGGCTGTAGAACTTTTCTTCATAGCCGGTCATAATGCCCACGATGCCGTTTTCATGCAAGTTTCTGGTCAGGTTCTTGATCTCCAAGCCGCAGGCAGTAAATTCCTCCAGAGAGAACTCAAACAGGGGTGCATTGTCCGTTTTATAATGAATTTCTCCGTTTTCACGGACAACACGGCAATATTTATCCAGGAAAGTGCGATAAGTCAGGCGGCGCTTCCGGTTTTTCTTTCGGGGCCAGGGGTCGGGGAAGTTGATGAACAGGCGATCGATTTCGGCACTTGCAAAAATTTCCTCCATTTTTTCCACATCCATGTCGATGAAGAACACATTGGTAAGCCCCATGTTCTGAGCTTTCTCCATGGCAACAACCATGGCTTCCCGACATTTCTCCACAGCGATCAGCAGCACATCGGGGTTGGCCGCCGCAGTCTCCACGGTAAATTTACCCTTGCCGCAGCCTACTTCCACCCACAGGGCGGCAGCGTCTTTTTTCAGGTCACGCCAGTGGCCTTTCATGGTTTCGGGCTGGGCAATTCGCACCGGGGCGCACTTTTCCATCCGGGGGTCAAGGTTCTTCATTCTGCGCATTCTCATATCTATTTTCCTCCAAAGAAATGGGTTTCGTCGGTATTTTCTCAATTTATAATTGTAACACAAGAAGGTTCATTCGTCAATTCAAAGGATG
>CAZPJH010000075.1:0-6278 GCA_964586875.1 uncultured Oscillospiraceae bacterium | reverse complement strand
ACACGGCCTACGCCATGCTTGCCTTTGAGCAGGTCACGGGCAATGTGGCAGTATTCATACAGCTGTTCCAGAGGAACGACATCCTCATGGGCAGCGATCTGAAACACGGAGTCTGCGGAAGTATAGACGATCAGATCTCCGGTTTCCATATGTTTTGCGCCATATTCATCGATAACAGCCGTGCCGGACCAGGGTGCATTGGCCAGCACGCCGCGGCCAGTGGCCGCCTTGAAAGGCTCCAGCACCTCATCCGGGAAACCGTTGGGATAAGTGGGCAGCGGATTTTCGGATACGATACCCGCAATCTCCCAGTGGCCAATGGTGGTATCTTTGCCCATGGAGCTTTCCGTCAGCCGGGCATAAGCACCGGTGGGCGCAGCCACTTTGGGCAGATAGTCCACGCCGTCGATGTTGCCAAGGCCGGCAGCGATCATATTGGGAATGTGCAGTTTATCAGAAGTTGCGCAGGAGCGCAGGGTGTTGACTTCCCCATCGCCGAAGGCAGCGGCATCCGGCATAGCACCAATGCCGCAGGAGTCCAACACAAACAAAAATACTCGTTTCATAATCTTACTTATTCTCCATAGCCACGGCGGTATCCAGTGCCACCTTCATCATGGTAGTGAAAGCGTTCTGGCGCTCGTCAGCGGTGGTCAGCTCGCCGGTCAAGATGTGGTCGGAAATGGTGCAGATGCACAGGCCACGCTTGCCGTAACGGGCAGCATTCATATACAGGGCAGCAGCTTCCATTTCCAGAGCCATAACGCCCATCTTTTTCTGGTTGTACAGCGTATCCAAACCGGCAGGAACTTCAGCATGGTCACCGTAGAACACGTCGGAAGAGTTCACATTACCCACATGATAGGGAGTTCCGCAGTTCTTGGCTGCTTCCACAGCAGCGCTCAGCAGTTCAAAGTTGGCAATGGGTGCAAAAGTGCCGGGGAAATGGAACTGATGGGCAAAATTGGAGTCGGTGCAAGCGCCCTGCGCAATAACCAGATCATACAGATGGATGTTTTCCTGAATCGCACCGGCAGAACCCACACGGATGATGTTTTCCACATCATAGTAGTTGAACAGCTCGTGGGAGTAGATGCCGATGGCAGGCATGCCCATGCCGGAAGCCATGACGGAAACCTTTACGCCCTTATAAAAACCGGTATAACCGTTGACACCACGAACGCCATTGACCAGCACCGGATTTTCCAGAAAGTTCTCAGCAATGAACTTGGCACGCAGGGGGTCACCGGGCATCAGCACGGTTTTGCCGAAACCGATCTCATTCTGAACATTGATATGGGGCGTAGCAGGAAAGTTAGACATATTTTTATCCTCCAAAATTTCTTTATATTGTGGGGCAGAAGCAGTGCTTCCCCAGTTTCCCTCAAGGGAAAAATCTTTCTTAGTAAGTTCCGTCGTTTTCCAGACCCTTGGCGATCTTCACGATCCGGGAAGTGCCCAGACGAGATGTCCCCAGCTGGATAAACTTTTCGGCATCTTCCAAGCTGGAAATGCCACCGGCCGCCTTGATCTTTACATGGGGTGCCACGTGCTTTGCAAACAGCTCTACATCAGCAAAGGTTGCGCCGGCCTTGGAGAAACCGGTGGAAGTTTTGATATAGTCCGCACCGGAGTCGGATACGCACTTGCACAGGGCGATCTTCTCATCGTCAGTCAGCAGGCAGGTTTCAATGATGACCTTCAGCAGTTTTCCGTTGCAGGCTTTCTTAATGGCAGCGATCTCCTCGGTGATCTCAGCCCATTTGCCTTCCTTTGCCCAGCCGATGTTGATGACCATATCCACCTCGTCTGCGCCATTGGCCACAGCGTCAGATGCCATGAAGCACTTGGAAGCGGTGGTAGCGTAGCCGTTGGGGAAACCGATGACTGTGCAGATGGCCAATTTCTCGCCTACATATTCCTTGGCCTGCTTTACAAAGGAAGCAGGAATGCAGACAGAAGCCGTTTGGTATTTCATACCGTCGTCGCAAATTGCCTTGATCTCCGCCCAAGTGGCTGTCTGTGCCAGCAGGGTGTGGTCGCACTTAGAAAGAATTTCAGAAAGTTCCATTTTATGTATCTCCTTTTTATTATTATTTCCGGATCAATGGTTGCCATGGAGTTTGATGATCTTCTTATCCCGGATACCGTGGATATAGCACCGATGGCACATGGCAATATAACTGTCGTTGCCGCCCAGCACCACCTGCGCGCCTTCCGTGACGATCAAGCCATCGGAAATACGGGCATTGATCGTAGCCTTTGCTCCGCAGTCGCACATGGTTTTGATTTCCTCGATCACATCCGCCAGTTCCATCAGCCGCCGGGAGCCGGGGAACAGTCTTGTTTGGAAGTCTGTCCGCAGACCAAAGCACAACACCGGGATGCCGTATTCATTGACAATGGCACGCAGCTGCTCGATCTGCTCTTCGGTCATAAACTGGCATTCATCCACAATGACCACATGGCAGCAGCCCAACTTTTCCTGCGTAAACCGCTGGAAAATATCCACCTGCGGAGCAATCACATCCACCTTTGCCTGCAAGCCGATGCGACTACGCAGAATGTCCACTCCATCCCGAACATCGGCACTGGGCTTGATGAGCCATACATTTAGATCGTTTTCTTCGTAGTTGTATTTGGTGATCAGTGCCTGCGCCGTTTTGCTGGAGCCCATGGCGCCATATTTAAAATAAAGTTTTGCCACAAATGCACCTCCTGCAATTTGGTTAGCAGTTTATTATAACCGATTTTCACCATATTTGCAAGGAAAAAGTACACAATCTTCAAAACCCTTTTATTTTTCGACCCGATGCAATCGCAAAACCACAGCTGTGGCATCATCCGGCACCTCTGAAACGCCGGATTCCAGGATCATGGCCGCTAAAAATCCCGCCGGCTGATCCTGTCCCTCCTTCTGGGCGGCCAGAGCACTGGGTGCATCCACACCATCACTGACCATCAGCAATGCCTGGCCATTTTGCAGTGTGACCGACTCCACCGTTTCCCGATCTTCTTCCAGTGACAGGCCCGGCGGCGGACTTTCCCTGCCGATCTTCTCCGCATCTGTGCCATTTAACAGCCAGGAAGGTGCCGCCCCCCACTTATAGATAACTACCCGTCCCGTCAAAAGGTCCGCTTCTGCCAGATCCATGGTCACCGCCCCGGCTTGTCCACGCAAAATACACAGGCTGTTCAGGCTTTGCATGGCCTCATGGGCGGAATATCCCGCAATCAGCATCCGCCGCACAGACCCGGCTGCCATCCGCGCCTCATAAGCTGCCCCCTCCCCTGTACCCATGCCATCGCACAGCAGTACATAATAGCGCCCTTTTGTCCCCGGGAACCAGCAGCACCGATCCCCGTTGGCCGCTTCCCTGCCCCGGGAGCAGGAAGCCACCTCCGGGCGAAATCGAACCGTCCGTTCCTCTGCCCATTGGGGCAGTCCGTCTGCCATTTCCCGCAGGAAACCGGCCAAAAAACCATACTGCTGCCCCAGAGCGGTGCGATATTCCTGCTGCCGCTGCCGATCTGCCAGCAGCAGACGATACAGTTCCTGACTATGTTGCAGCTGCCCCAGTAACCGTTCCCTGTTTTTGCAGTCGATGGTAATAC
Organism: uncultured Oscillospiraceae bacterium; assembly: GCA_964586875.1. GTDB lineage: Bacteria > Bacillota > Clostridia > Oscillospirales > Oscillospiraceae > Faecousia. Next base: position 2,663 of record CAZPJH010000075.1, on the reverse strand, counting down.
TCTCCCCGGTGATCATACTTTGATGCAAAAGAGCCGGAGGCAAGTACTTGACCCGTTCTGCGACCGTGCAATCCTTTCGCCGATCACAGCCGCTGCAGGCCCGATCCGCCGCCCGCAGGATCAGCGCCCCCTCATCCGGAGGACAGACCAGCCCTTCTCGAAGCAGCTTTCCGGTCTGTGCCATGACCGCCGACACCGACTCCAGCCGCCGCTGGACACCTTCTTCCAGACTTTTTTCCTCTGTGTGTGCAGTTTTTAGGGGAAGTAAACTGCACACGCCCCCCAATAGTAGCGCAGGCACTGGCAGCCAGTGATTTTGGCCGCACAAGCCCATCATCGCCACATACACCAGCGCAGGCAACACCGTCCTGCTCCGCTTGGTGAGCAAGGGGATCCGTCGGGCAAAATATGTCAAACACAGCACCGCTGTCATCGGCACCGGGGTGATCTGCGTCAGATCCAGTGCCAAGCCGACCAGCGTTACCACCGGAAAAGATCCAACCGCCCCCAACAACCCTGCTGCCAGAAATCCCAAATTCAGAAATGGAACCGGAGCGATCTGCCCCAAGGCCAGCACCCCGATCCCCACAGCCACTGCTTCTGTCATAGGGCCAGTGCTATGGCGAAGGCTCATGGTCAGCCAGGTAACGCCAAAGGCCAGAATGATCCGCAGCAAATACACCGCAATGGACACATTTTCTCCCTGCCAAAGCTGAAATATCAGGCCGCTGATGGCCACGATCAGTGCGCCTACACTGGGCTGTAGCAACGGCAGCTGTTGCTTTTCCTCCTGTAAGAAAACCGAAAGTGCCAATCCGGCGGCGATCCAAACCAGCCCCTGCAGCCCGGCCTGACCCCAGAAAAGCCCATAGCCCAAGCTGCTTCCCAAGGCAAAGCTCATTGGCATCCACCCCGGCAATCCCGCACACAGCACACTCAGGCACAGCGGCAATGCCACGTTTCCCAGACTGGCTGCACTGAGGCAAAATCCGCCCAAAAAGCTCCCCAGCAGTCGGATCACTGCCCGTCTGGCCGGGATCTCCAGCTGCTGGTGCAGCAGCTGTTTCCACTGAGAAATTTTTGGTTCTTCCTGCAATTTCATATGTATCACACCCCTTTTTTAGTAATTGCATCCTACCATGAACACCGGGATTTTTCCGTCGAAAGGGAGGCAATGCGAAAGTTTCTTGCATTGAAAGCAAAAGCGGTGTATAATACAAAAAACGACTTTGTGAGGTAGCTTATGGGCCGAGAATTTGAACAAAAATACGCCGCCACCGAGGCCATTCTGGCCGATTTGGCCGTCCAATATCCCGACGGACACATGATCTCCATGCAAACCGCCTATTACGACACTCCGGACGGTGCTCTTTCCGCTCAACAGATGACTTTACGCATTCGCTCAGAAAACGATCAGCAGATCTGCACCCTGAAAACACCGCTGTCCGATGGCAGCCGAGGAGAATGGGAGTGTCCTGCCGGGGACATTGCCACCGGACTGTGCTATCTTTTGGCACTGGGTGCGCCATTGATGCTGCGTTCCCCGAATGATCTGAGGGTGGTTTGCGGCGCTCGTTTCAATCGATGGGCGGTTCCCTTGCCCACCGCTGACGGAATGGCAGAACTGGCTCTGGATCAAGGTGTTTTGCTGGGTGGTGGTAAAGAACTGCCCTTTTGGGAAGTGGAACTGGAGCTGAAATCCGGCTCTGAAGAGGCACTTTTGTCCTTGGCGCATCAATTGGCCGCCGCCTATCACCTGAAGCCGGAACCGAAAAGCAAATTCCGCCGGGCTTTGGAGTTGGCGCAAGGAGAATAAACCCATGGCAAATTTTGGAACACTATCCCAAAAATACGATAAATTTGTTATTTTTGATACAGAAACCACCGGTTTGGACTATGCCCGGGACGAGATCATTGAGTTTTCCGCCGTGGTGCTGGAAGTCAGGGACGGCCAAGCTCTTGTCACAGAAGAATACGATCAGCTGATCTCTCTGACCCCCGGCAACACCATCCCCGTTGAAATTCAAAAATTAACAGGCATTACCCCTGCCCAAGTGGCTGCGCAGGGCATTTCCAAAGAGCAGATTTGCCGGGATATTGGCCGAATGTTTGCCGGAAATACATTGCTTTTGGCCTATAATGCTCATTTTGACCTGAGTTTTCTGTTCTATCTGCTCCTGCGTAGCGGCGATGCCACCGTTCTAAAAGGCAAAGATAAGCTGGACTTACTGACCGTTTATAAAGATCGCCGACCCTATCCCCACAAGCTATGCAACGCCATTGATGCCTATCGGCTATCCGATCAGGTGGTCAATTCCCACCGTGCTATTGACGATGTGCTGGCCACAGTGGCCGTTATGGAAGCTATGGCAGCGGAAGCGGATGACTTGGGTCAATACATCAACCTGTTCGGCTACAATCCCAAATTCGGTATCAGCGGCAAAGCCATCGGCTCTGTTACATATAAGCCCCAGCCTTATAACAGTACCATCCCTCTCTACAAAAAATAAATCACACCCATCGGCCTTGCCGATGGGTGTCTTGATTACAAAAGAACGGTCACACAGGTTTTGGCCTGTGTGACCGTTTTGCTTATTAGCCCTTAATAGCAGCCTGTGGCGCTGTTATCCATGGTGGGGGAAATATCCCCCGAAACCATGATT
>CAZPJH010000074.1:0-6600 GCA_964586875.1 uncultured Oscillospiraceae bacterium | reverse complement strand
GGTATCGTAACCCCTTTCAATTTCTAGGGCAGAAAACTGCCCAAAGTTGGCATAAAGATTGCATTGTATAATAATGCCCAAATAGTATAGCACAGGAAATGGTAAAAAGCAAATATTTTTCCGAAAAATCCCTGATTTTTTTGCAAAACAGCCGCAAAAGGGACAACTCCCCTTCCATTTCCCCGTAAAGCACCATCAATTCACAGCTAAAAACGCCGGATCGAGGCTGATCCGGCGGACTTTCTATCGGATTATTTGTACGAAAGGCTTTCACTTTTTCGCAAAACTTAAGACTTTCTTAACATCTACCCCTTTCTTTCTTCAAAAATATCTTCTAAACTATAGGTACTAAGATTCAACTTGCTTGTCTTTTTCATTTTTCCTCTCCTCTTTTCTGAAATGCAAAATCCGCAGAGCGATCTGCGGATTTTGTATTTTTTTTGCACTTCAGGGCATTCTAGGCTCTGAGGTGATTTTTTTGCTGTTATCTTACATTCGTACCATTATCCTCTATCTCATCCTCATTGCCGTGGTCAGGCTCATGGGAAAGCGGCAGATCGGACAAATGGAACCCACCGAATTTGTGGTGACCATGCTGGTGTCCAACCTGGCCGCCATTCCCATGCAGGACGGGGGCATTCCCCTGCTGTCAGGTCTTGTGCCCATTCTGACGGTGCTGGGAGTCGGTCTGATCCTCTCTTTTCTTTCCCTGCGATTTGTACCGGTGCGGCGGTGGCTCTGCGGTAAGCCGGTGATCCTGATTGAAAATGGAAAGATCATCCAGGAAAACCTGCGCCGCACCTCCATTACCATGGACGAACTGACCGGCCATTTGCGTGAAAAAGACGTGTTGCAAGTGGATCAGGTGCAGTTTGCCATTCTGGAAACGGACGGGAATTTTTCCGTCTTTCCCTATCCCAAGCATCAGCCTGCCACAGCCAAGGACGCAGGCATCGCCGCAGGGCGGCAATACCTGCCATATACCATTATTGAGGACAGTTTTCTGTTCAAAGAGAATTTAGCCCTGTCCGGAAAAGACGAAAAATGGATCCGTCAGATCTTAGCCGACCACAACGCCACTCTGGCCGACACCTGGCTTTTAACGGTTGATAAGGCAGACCACATTACCTTTATCCACAAGGAGGCACGGCCATGAAACGTTTTTGGATCGGCGTGGTGATTCTGGCTGTGCTGTTATCGGGCAGTTTTGCCATCAGTGCTACCATGGAATCCATCCATCGCCCCATTGCAACCCAATTGGAGCAAGCGGCCCAAAAGGCTCTGGAAGACGACTGGCCGGCCGCTCTGGAACTGGCCCGGCAGGCCAACGATCGCTGGGAAAAATATCACCGCTTCACCGCCGCCTTTGCAGATCACACCCCCATGGACGAGATGGATACTCTGCTGGAAGAGTTGCAGGTTTACGCCCAGACCCGAGAAAACCCCCATTTTTCCGCCACATGTGCCCACCTTTGCTTTATGGCCACCGCCATTGCGGAAAGCCATCTGCTCTGCTGGTGGAATTTGCTGTAACCGCCTGTCATCATGTGTGCAACAGGGTAGATCACGTCCGCCCTGTTGCCTCTGCCCCGTACATCAATTGGATCAGTGCCTCCGCTAAGACAGGCACTGCACCCATGGCCTGTTCAAAGGTGTTTCCGGCTGTGCCGATCTCCACGATCATCGCCCCCGCAGACAGATCCTGATTATACCGCTGGGCACGCAGGATCGTAGAACGGGTGATGCCCGGAACCATCTTTTCCAGCAACACCTGCAATTTTAAGGCAGCACTTAAATTTTCCTGCCATCGAGGATGCTCCGTTCCGGATCCGTCGCTTCCCACCACCATCATCAGCTGTGCCACCTGTTTTCCATTCACGGAAACCGTAGGCGCATATTGGCTGCCATCGGACAGCGCCACCGCATCCCGATGCAGATCCAGCACCACCTGTATCGAGGGATACTGCTGCAAATAAGCCTGGATTGATGCTCTGGAATTTTGATAGGCACTGCTGTAAGCGGGATAGTCATGGATCTGGCGATCATGGATCACCGTGATCCCAGCCTGCTGTAGCAGCGCCGTTAACCGATCTCCCAGTGCCACCATGTTATAATTTCTGTCCAAGGTTCGGTAAGCAGAACTTTCCTGATAATCCTGTCCGGGCTGTTTGGTATAGCTTTCGCTGGCATGGGTATGGATGATCAGTACCGTCGGCTGCTTGCCGGACAGGTCCCAGTCCAGCCCCTGCATCACCAGTTTTTGCACATCCGGACGATAGGTGCAATCCTGCCCATAGCGAATGTCCGCCAACTGTGCATCCGCCGTCGAAAACGAGAGTGCCGCCGGCGCAACAGGGCCGGCCGGCAGATCTGTTTTTGAGGTCTGGGTAGGTTTGGACAGGCCGCTTTGATGCGGTTTCAGAGGGCTGATATTTTCCTGTGCCACCCCTCTGCCCACCAGCACGCCGATCCAAATTCCAACAAAAATCAGCGCAGCACCGATCAGGGTGCTGCGTTTTTTTCCATTCATGAGTTTCTCCTTCCCCTGGGGAGGATATTCCACTATCCGATAGGCTTCTTCCACCGGGGTCTTGTCCGCAGTTGGACACGCAGATCCCTGAAAAATTCCTGTAGCAGCTTGGTGGCTTCTTCTTCCCTCAGACCGAACTCCACCGTCGGATGGTGATTAAAATCCATCGCTGTCAAATCGCAAACCGATCCGCAAGCGCCACATTTTTCATCTTTTGCGCCACATACGACTCTGGGAATACGCGCATTGATGATGGCACCTGCACACATGGGGCAGGGTTCCAGTGTCACATACATGGTGCATTCCCATAGACGCCAGCCGCCCAGACGGGTACAGGCATCGTTGATTGCCTCAATCTCCCCATGTCCCAAGGCATTTCTGGCCTTTTCCCGGCGATTTCTGCCCCGACCGACAATTTGCCCACGGCAGACGATCACACAGCCCACCGGCACTTCTCCATCCCGGGCAGCCTCCTGAGCCAGGCGCAGCGCCTCATCCATATATTCTGCATCCGTCATGCCATCACCCCTATCTGCTTTTTCTTTTATGATAGCGGAAATATACGCCCTTTGTCAAGCTTCCGTCAACACGGCAGCAAATAGCACTGCCAATTCTTCCTTCGTAAATCCACGTCTTCCCTGCTCCAGACCTGCCAAACTCTGTTGCAGGGACTGCTGTACTGCCAGCCGGTCGGCATCTGTCAGCGGTTTTCCCGTCAACAGATAATCTACACTGACTCCAAATACCCGGCTTAACGCCACCGCGCCTTCCAAAGACGGCTCACGGCGCTCCTGTTCATACATTCCAACGGTACTGGGGCTGAGTTGCAGTTGTCCTGCCAGCTCTGCCTGACTCCAGCCACGCCATCTGCGAAGCAGGGTGATCCGTTGTCCCAGCATCTTCCCCCCTCCTTTTTGTTTTCATCATAGCACAGCCATACCACGAAAAAAGCAGAAAAAAAGCATCTACACGTTTCGAGCAATTCCACACATATTGTGTAGTATACTCCGTTCTGGTAACGGTTGGTAAATCCATCGCAAATATCTTCTTTTTTCGACACTTTACCAAGGAGGGAACCCTATGAACAACATTGAACCTGTTCTATTCACCGATACGCAATGCCGTAAAGAGAGGCGGTGCTGTATCTGCGGCGGCTGTGTTTATCCGCCCACCTACTTCTGCATTCGCTGTGAAAGGAGGCACAGACCATGACACTGGCAGAATTGAGCCATTGTTACGAAGAAGCTGCCATTCCCCTTCGGGCACGGTTGCGTGAACTGCGGCAGGCCTTGGCCCAAACCACCGATCCGGAGCAGATCTGGCATTTAAAGCGGCGTATTGCCGAACTGACACCCATGCTGACCCAAATGAATGAGCTGGCAGATCTGACTGCCCATTATTATGAGAAGGGGTACTACCGCAATGAAAAATATACTCTATGAAGGCTATCTGGGGCCAAGACTTCCCAGGCATGTACAGCTGGAACGGGTTCAGCGAGTCATCAAAGAAGAATTGACCCCTTTACAGCGGCAAACCCTGACCGATTATTATTTCAACCGCATGACCATCCCTCAGATCGCACAACTGCGCGGAGTGCACAAAAGTACCGTCAGCCGAACCCTCCACCGGGCAGAGGAAAAACTGCGCCGCTACTTAAAATACTGACAGTTTACTTTTCCTCAAAAAAATGGTATGATAAAGGGTAGAATATCGTTTTATGAGGACATCACCATGGAAAATTATTTTCAGATGAATATGAAAAAGTCGGAAATTGACGCTTTTTCCAATTTGGCACTGGCCCACATCGGCGATGGCGTTTTTGAACTGCTGTGCCGCAGCTATCTGTGCCGCAAGGGGGTGCAGACCGTAGCCAAGCTACACCGTGACACCGTGCGTCTGGTCAAAGCCACTGCCCAAGCTCAATTTGCCGACAAAATGCTGCCCCAGCTGACGGAAACGGAGCTTGCCTACTACCGTCGGGGCAAAAACGCCCATGTCCACGCCGTGCCCAAGGGAGCGACCCCTGCCGACTACGCCAAGGCCACCGGTCTGGAGGCCATGTTCGGCTATTTGCACCTGAGTGGGCAGGACAGTCGTGCCAACGAAATATTCGGCATCGTTATGGAGGAACTGTATGGCATTTGACGCAATTTATATGGGTGCGGTGCTGGATGAGATCCGTGCGCTGGGGGATGCTCGTGTGGATAAGATTCACCAGCCCAGCCGGGACACGGTGATCCTTCACCTGAAAGGTCGGGAAAATCGAGCCAAGCTGCTGATCGCCGCCAATCCGGCTGCCCCGCGGCTACATCTGACCACCGCCAATCCCGAAAACCCTGCCGAACCGCCTATGTTCTGTATGTTGCTGCGTAAGCACCTGTCCGGCGCAAGGCTTTCCAATGTGGAGCAGCTGCCCATGGAGCGTGCTGCCATCTTCACCTTTGACTGCATTGACGAACTGGGCGATGCCACCCAGAAACGGCTGCTGGCCGAGCTGATGGGCAAGACCTGCAATCTGTATCTGCTGGACAAAACCGGCCGCATCATCGATTGCCTGCGCCGCATTGGTCTGGATGCAGGGGCAAAGCGGACCGCCCTGCCAGGCATGTACTACCAGTATCCCGACAAGGTGGAAAAGCAAGACCCCCTGAACGCTGACTATCACACACTGCTGACTTCTCCCGGGGCGGATGTTTTGGCTGACCGGCTGATGGATAATCTTGGTGGTCTGTCCCCTCTGGTGTGCCGAGAGGCGGCGCTGTATGCCGCCGGAGACACCGATGCCCGAATGAACGGACTGGACATTGCCGCTGTCAGCGACAAATTGCAGCTATTCTTTACAGAACAGCTGACCCACCCCACCCCCTATTTTTACTGTCAGGCCGACGGCACCCCCAAGCAGTTTGCCTTCTGCCCCATTCGTCAGTACGGTTCCTGCCAACAATCAGAAGGTTTTTCTGCATTGCTGGACAGCTACTATACCCTCCGGGATCGCAAAGACGCCATGCGGCAAAAAAGTCAGGCTGTCCGCAAAGCCGTTTCCAATCTCTGTCAACGGCTGACCCGAAAGATCGCCATTCAGCAAAAGGAACTGTCTGCCACTTATGACCGGGAGCGGCTTCGCCAACTGGGCGACATTCTCACCGCCAATATCCACCGCATTCAAAAGGGACAATTGTCCGTTCAGGTGGAAGATTTTTATGACGAGGAAATGAAACAGATCGATATTCCTCTGTCCCCCCTGCTGTCCCCCCAGCAAAATGCGGCAAAATTCTACAAAGACTATACCCGCATGAAAAACGCAGAAAAAGAACTGACCAAACAAATCGCCATTGCCCAAGAAGAGCTGGATTATCTGCACAGTGTTCTGGAAGAGCTGAACCGTGCCCAAACGGAGCAGGAACTGGAAGAGATCCGTCAGGAATTACAGTCCACCGGTTATTTGCACGCCGAAAGCAACAAAAAACGTGCGAAAGCTGCCAAGTTGCCCCCCATGCGATTTACCTCCACCGACGGTTATGCCATTTATGTGGGCAGAAACAATCGCCAAAACGAGGAACTGACCTTTAAATCTGCCCGAAAGGACGATCTCTGGCTTCATGCTTCCAAGGTTCACGGCAGCCATGTGATCATTGCCTGCGCCGGAGTTACTCCTCCGGATAACACCATCACCCAGGCCGCCCAATTGGCAGCCTACTACGCTGAATCGACCGGCGGCCAGAACATTGCCGTGGATGTAACACCTGTCAAGCAGGTGAAGAAGATCCCCAACGGCAAGCCCGGTATGGTCATCTACCACAGCTACCGCACCGTCATTGCCAACCCCTACCCGGATATCGTGATCGATGCCCTGAACGCCGAATAATCCTTCCCCTGGGGGAATGTTTTGGAAAAACGGCCCATTTCCTTCCAAAATTTACATTTTCCTATTTACATTTGGCACAAAATAGTGTAGAATGTGGGACGAACAGAGTAGGAAGCCCTGCGTAAAGTGCTGTCAAAATGGGGAGTTGTCTGACAGACGAAGGATTTTTCCGCGATAGGGATTCCGCACCCGCTGCCCATAATGG
>CAZPJH010000073.1:1263-6774 GCA_964586875.1 uncultured Oscillospiraceae bacterium | reverse complement strand
AAAACGCCGAGAGAAGGTTTGGAGGGCAAACGCCTTCCCGAAAGGAGCAATTCAATACTATGTACACTGCCAACGCTATTCGTAACATCTGCCTGCTGGGACACTCCGGTTCCGGTAAGTCCGCTCTGGCAGAAAGCCTGCTTTACATGACCGGTGCTATCGACCGTATCGGCAAGAACGCCGACGGCAACACCGTTTGCGATTTTGACCCTGAAGAGATCCGTCGCCATGTATCCATCTCCGCTTCTCTGGTCCCCTTGATCTATCACAACACCAAGATCAATGTGCTGGACACCCCCGGTGGTTTCGACTTTTCCGGTGCGGTGGTGGAAGCCCTGAGAGCTGCTGACGCTGCCATCATCGTCTGCTCTGCCAAGGACGGCATTACCGTCGGCTTTGAGAAGGCGTGGAAATATTGTGAAGAAAGAAATATGCCCCGTTTTATCTACATTTCCAAGGTAGACGAGGACAATTCCGACTATAATGCCACCTTTAACGCCCTGCGTGAAAAGTATGGCAACAAGATCGCTCCTGTGGTGGTTCCCATTTGGGACAGCGCCAAGAAGATCACCGGCATCATCGATGTGCTCAATAAGCGTGCATACGAGATGCAGAATCTGAAGCGTGTGGAAATTGAAGTGCCTGAGGATAAGCTGTCCGTTATCGAGGAGTTCAATGATGCACTGAAGGAGTCCGTGGCTGAAACCAGCGAGGAATTTATGGACAAGTTCTTCGGTGGGGAAGACTTTACTTATGCTGAAATGATCAAGGGTATGCATAAGGGCGTTATTGACCGCACCCTGTACCCCGTTCTGTGCGGCAGCGGTGTCAACTGTCTGGGCTCTCTGATGCTGATGGATCACATCATCGATCTGCTGCCCAATCCTGTGGAAGGTAACTACCATAAGGCCATCCGTCCTGACGGTGAAACCGAGGAATTTGTGGTTTCTCCCGGCGGCGTGCCCTCTGCTTTCGTCTTTAAGACCATCTCCGACCAATACGGTAAATATTCGTTCATTAAAGTGCTGTCCGGCTCTATCACTTCCGATACCACGCTGATCAACGCCCGTACCGGTGAAACCGAGAAACTGGGTCGTCTGTACTCCATGTGCGGCAAGAAGGCCACCGAGGTCAAGGAGCTGACCTGCGGCGACATCGGTGCCATCGGCAAGATGGATAAGGTCAAGACAGGTGATACCCTGTGCGATCCCCGTAAGGTAGTTTCCCTGAAGGCACTGCCTTATCCGCCCACCTGCTATTCCGTGGCCATTGCCCCCAAGGCAAAGGGTCAGGAAGATAAGATCGCAGCTGGTCTGAACCGTCTGAACGAGGAAGATCCCTCCTTCACGCTGGTCAACAACGCCGAAACACGCCAGATGGTGCTTTCCGGTACCGGCGATCAACAGCTGGATGTGCTGCTGAGCAAGCTGAAGACCCGCTTTGGTGTGGATGCCAATTTGGAGCCTGCCAAGGTTGCATACCGTGAAAAGATCAAGACCAAGGTGGAAGCCCACGGCCGTCACAAGAAGCAGACCGGCGGCTCCGGCCAGTTTGGTGATGTTTGGATCCGCTTTGAGCCTCAGGAGGAACGGGACGAGTTGATCTTCGATGTAGCTGTGGTTGGCGGTGCTGTGCCCAAGAACTTCAATCCTGCGGTTGAAAAGGGCGTGCAGGAAGCCGTTCAGAAGGGCCCTCTGGCAGGTTACCCTGTGGTGAACATGAAGGCTACCCTGTATGATGGCTCTTATCACCCTGTTGACTCCAACGAAATGGCCTTTAAGCTGGCGGCCATCCTTGCTTACAAGGAAGCAATGCCCAAGGCCAACCCCACCATTCTGGAGCCTATTGGCGCACTGGCTGTCACCGTGCCCGAAGCTTACGTGGGCGACGTGATGGGCGATCTGAGCAAGCGCCGTGGCCGTCCTATGGGTATGAGCCCCAATGCTGACGGTGATACCGTGATCGAGGCTGAAGTTCCCATGGCTGAAATGGGCACTTATGCCATTGATCTGCGTGCAATGACCCAGGCTCGTGGCTCTTTCACGCTGGAATTTGTCCGCTACGAAGAAGTGCCCAAGGCAAACCAGGCCAAGATCATTGCCGATGCCAAGAGCGACGAAGAGTAATTATATCAACAGACCGGGCCTGCCCTTTGGGGCAGGCCCTTTTTCGATGATCGGCAATGTCGAGAAATGGAAACAAAGGATGAAATCTGCGGTTTTGCAATTGACACGCTATTGTCCAATGTGGTATGATGAATTCGGAAAGCTACCTGCCCGGGTGGCAAACTGATTAGGAGGACACAAAAATGAAATGTGCAAAATGTGGCACTGTAAACGGGAGAAAAGAACGCTTTTGCGTCGATTGCGGTGAACCCCTGACCGACCACGGAACGCGCACCCGGACGAGGAAAAAAGCCAAAAGTAAAACCGTCCTGAAGATCGGCGCTATTGCCGCAGGTGTGCTGCTTGTGGCGGCACTGGTGGTGCTGGTAATACTGAATTTTCCCTCCGGCGGTGGATTTGAAACGGTAGATCGCGTGATCCTGCCGTTTACCTTCGACGATGAGACCATCTATTTCCTGGCCGATGGTGAAAAGATCGACAGCCGACTGGATGCGGAAAAAATCGAGGATTGGAATGTTTCCATGGATGGCACAGTGGCATACTTTACCGTCCGGGAAGAGGAAGATGAGATGCTGTATGTCCTGTCTGGGAAAGATGTGCTTTCTGTGACGGAAAATGCCCGACAGATCATCATGTCCGAAACCGGATCTGCAGTGGCCTATGTGCAGGAAGAGGAATTGTACATCTATCGAGTGGATAAAATGACCACCGAGAAAATCGCTTCCGATGTGGAGCAGGTCTGTACCATCTCACCGGACGGCAAGACGATCGCCTATACGGGCATCGACGGTCAAAGCTATGTTTACAGCGATGGCAAAGTGGTGGAAATGGGGGAAGGCGTGCTGGTCATCTCCCTTTCGGACGGCGGCAAGTATATCTACACCGTTGAAGAAAACAGCGAGGGAGATCGCTGCCTGTGCCTGCATAATCTGAAGGGAATGATCGGGATCGTAGCAGTAGGCGTGAAGGAAAAACAGCCTGACCAGCAGCCTGCGCCGGATACCACTCCCGATGAAGAAGCTGAAAATGTCCGGGCGGATATCCCGCTGTTCTATACCAACAAAGATCACACCCAGCTGATTTTCCAGAGCCGTGTCAAATCCGGCTATAAGTGGTATGCGGTGGAGAAAAAGGGGCTGGAAGACGACAGACATGATCTGAGCGGTGCGGATATCCTGAAGCCGATCTTGTCGGGCAATGCACAGTCCTATATCAGAGGAAATCTGATGATCCTGGGTGTGGACAGCGTGACCGACCTGGTTTACAGCACGGCGGATGTGGATGAAGAAAATTTGAAGCTGGTCTATCTCAATGACCAGTGGCAGACCAGCACCCTGGTCAGCAAGGTCAACGATGTCCGGATCGATGAGGATGGAGAAACCATCTTCTACCGCAAAAACGACAAGCTGTTCTCTATCGCTGTGGAGGCCGGCGCACAAAGTCGGCAGCTGGCAGAGGAGGTCAAGTCGTTCCAGGTGCGGTTGGACGGCAAAGGCCTTTATTATCTGGATGAATATGATATACTCTACTACTGCAAAAACGGCGGCCAGCCCCAGCAGGTAGCAGAGGAAGTTACAACGTTTTATGTGACAGCGGACGGTTACGTTCTGTATACGGATGAATATAGCCTTTACAGTGCGAAGGGGGCGGATAAACAACGTACCCTGGTGGAGGATTTCCAATCCGGCTATGTTCTGGCGGAAGCGGACTGTACCTATTATGTGGCCAATGAAGATGACAGCATGACTGTCTATGCGGCCAATGGCGGTGTCAAGTTCCAGAAGCTGGGTGTGCTTCTGGAGGAAGCAAAATAACGAAAAAGGTGCGCTGCATTTGCAGCGCACCTTTTTGATGGAACGGGTCAGGTCGAGCGGCCAAAATAGGTGTCCAGTCCATTGGCAATGCCAACGGCGATTTGGGTCTGGTAGGCATCGGTTGCCATCAGGCGATCTTCTTCGGGATTGGACATAAAGCCCATTTCTACAATGGTCACCGGTGTTTGGCACCAGTTGATACCGCTCATGGTATCCGACTCCAGAATGGCACGTTTTTTGCAGCCGGTGGCGGCTACCAGTCCGTCCAAAACGGCCTCGGACAGGCTGTGGCACTGTGCGTAGAGAGAGCCGTTAAAGGGGTTTTTCTTGCTCTGGCACATGGTCAGTGCGCCATGGACAGAAGGATCGTCATAGCTGTTGCCATGGATGCGAATGAAGGCATCGGCGTTGGCGGCATTTGCGATCTGGGCACGTTCGGCATTGCTTAGATCAACATCGTGGGTGGTGCGGATCATCATGACTTCGTAACCACGCTTTTCCAGTTCTGCCTGAAGTTTTAAGGCTACCATCAGGGTCAGCTTGTATTCTTCCAGACCAGTGACCACGCCGGTGGCACCGCCGGCAACTTTGATCTTCATCTCGGAAGAACCGGGCCCCAAAGGCTCCTTATTCAGGTTGGCTTTGGCCTGATGCCCGGCATCAATGACCACCAGTGTTTTCTTCACCGGCGGTTCGGCGGGCTGGGTGGGGGCAGCGGTGTTGTCAGGTATGGTGGTGTTGTCAGGTATGGTGGCGTTGCTGGGGGCGGTGGTGCTGTCAGGTGCAGTCGTGTTATCCGGGGCGGTGGTGGTGATGTTGGGGGCGCAGGCTACCATTGTCGCCAGCATGGCCATCAACATAAGCACCGCTGTTACTTTTTTTAGGGACATGATAGGTTACCTCTGTTATGTATGGATTTAGAAAAGCCTCCGAAAAATCAACCTGTTTTCGGAGGCTTTGGCTCATGCTTCTTTTACGATAACGAAGCCGTCCACCAGGTTGGCTTCTACCAGAACGCCTTCAATTTCCATTTGGCGTTCCATCAGGTCGGTCAGGATCACTTTGCCGTCCTTGCACTCAATACGCATGACATTACGCATGGCAACAGCGGCAGGTTCCATTGTGTTTTTATAGACGGTGGAAAGGCACATAGGCTGCTCCTTACTGCAAGCTGGACAGCACAGCGGTCAGACGCAGGTTGCCCTTTTCGTAGTCGGAAACGGCGGCCATCACCTGCTCGTAAGCGGCGTGGTTGCCGGCCTGCTCCAGCTGCTTGGCCAGATTTGCCAGCTCATTGGCGTGGGCGGCGTTGTGGTTTGCCATATATTTCATCAGGGCAGCCAGCTCCTCCATGGGGGTATGCTCGCACTTGGAAGCACAGCTGTTGCAGGCGTGGTCACAGTCGTGGCTATGGGTGTGTTCGCTGCCTTCGCCGTGGAGATGATCGTGGGTGTGGGGATGCTCGTGACCATGTTCGTGGGCATGGATATGGCTGTGGGTGTGGGCAACACCGTCGTGGGTGTGTTCGCTGCCTTCGCCGTGGAGATGATCGTGGGTGTGGGGATGCTCGT
>CAZPJH010000073.1:0-1163 GCA_964586875.1 uncultured Oscillospiraceae bacterium | reverse complement strand
GATCGATGTGCATAAAAACACTCCTTTGCTTTTTTCTTCATTATATCCGTAAGAAGGCGGAATGTCAAAACATTTCTTTTCTATCCCCCGGGGGGACTTGCCAACGGGGATAAAATAAGGTATAATCATAAAAAACAAGGAAAAGGAGGGCTTTCCCATGGAACATCACGACCATGATCACGAACATGACCATGCCTATCTGCACGCCCATGGCATCGCCCATAGCCATGGCCACGTCCATGAAAATCAGAAGGCGGTGGTCAATCGGCTGGCTCGGGCCATCGGCCATCTGGAAAAGGTCAAGCGGATGGTAGAAGAGGGCTACGATTGCTCGGAGGTGTTGATCCAGCTGGCGGCAGTACGTTCTGCCTTGGAAAACACGGGAAAGGTGATCCTGCAGGATCATATGCGCCATTGTATGGTGGATGCTGTGGCGGCAGGGGATGAGCAGGCCATCGACGAATTGTGCGCTGCCATTGACAAGTTTATGAAGTGATCGCAGGGCGGTATGCAGTTGCCGCCCTGTGATTTTTTTTGCTCATTTTGCACGGAAAAGTTGCAAAAATATGTTGACATCAGGGTAAATAGATGATATACTCGTTTCGGTATTTGTATACCGAATAAATGCACAGTGAGCCATTTCAACGGCAGCTGTGTAAATCCTGTATGGGCCGAGCCACAGAAAACGGCAGGCACCAGCAATAATACAAGGAGAGTACATATTATGGCATTCAAAACTGACATCGAGATCGCACAGGAAACCCAAATGCAGCACATCAGCGAAGTCGCTAAGACCGCTGGCGTCGATGCAAAGTACCTGGAACAGTATGGCAACTACAAGGCTAAGGTTGACTATAATATCCTCAAGGATATGGCCGACAAGCCCAACGGTAAGCTGATCCTGGTCACCGCCATCAACCCCACCCCCGCAGGCGAGGGTAAGACCACCACCACCGTCGGTCTGGCTGACGGTATGCGCCGCATCGGCAAGAACGTGATGGTCGCACTGCGTGAGCCCTCTCTGGGCCCCGTGTTCGGCGTCAAGGGCGGTGCTGCCGGCGGCGGCTACGCTCAGGTCGTTCCCATGGAGGACATCAACCTGCACTTCACCGGTGACTTCCACGCCATCGGCGCTGCCAACAACCTGCTGGCTGCGATGCTCG
>CAZPJH010000072.1:0-6780 GCA_964586875.1 uncultured Oscillospiraceae bacterium | reverse complement strand
TTTCTGACTTGCCTTAGCCATTGCCGGCCCCTCCTTTCCCGCGGGAGCCGATCAGCCGCTTGATGTCGTGGCCGATGCCCACCACGCCGCTGGGGTAGAACATGACCACCAGGATGATGAGTACGCCTGTAAAGATATAGGCGATACCGTCGATACCGCCGATGACCGGGATGCGCTTGAGCACCAGATCCGGCACGGCGAACACGATAAGCGCGCCGAACACGGTGCCGTAGATGGAGCGCAGGCCGCCGATCACCACCACCGCCAGAATGTTCAGCGACAGGGTGAGAATCCACACAGCGGGGTAGGAGAACTTGATGAAGTGCATATACAGCGCGCCGCCCAGCGCCGCGTAGGCCGAAGCGATGGCAAACACAATCAGGCGGTACTTCAGCAGGTAGATGCCCATGGCCTGGGCGGCTACCTCGCTACCGCGCATGGCGTGCAGAGCGCGGCCCATCTGGCCGTTCACCAGGTTGTGGGTCAGCATCATCACCAGCACCAACGCCACCGTCAGCAGCACGAAGGAGGCCTCCCGGCTCAGCTTGAAGCCGAAAATCGTGGGATATCCCGCCGTCAGGCCGGAGAAGCCGCCGGTGAACTGATCCAGCTCCTCAAAGGTCTTGCGCAGGATCTCGGAGACGCACAGCGTGGCGATGGCCAGATAAATGCCTGCCACCCGCAGAGAGACAAAGCCCACCAGCACACCGATGACGGAGGCGGCCAGAATGGCGATCAGCACTGTCAGCAGGAAGGGCAGCCCCACCGCGTCGCTGAGGTAGCCGGAGATGTAGGCTCCCAGGCCCATAAAGCCCGCGGTACCCAGGGAGATCAGCCCCGAATAGCCCAGCAGCAGATTCAGCCCCAGGGCCACGATGGAATAAATCAGCACGCCGCCCAGATTCACCAGGAAGGAGCTGGGCATAATCCCGCTCTTGGCCAGCAGCGGAAGCAGGGCGATCACCACGCCGAACAGGATATACCGAAGGTAGGGGCTGTGGAACACTTTGCCCGCCGGGCCGCCGGTGGCCGGCGCCTGGCCTTGCTCTATTTTCTTGTCCATTGCGTTCCCTCCTCACACCTTCTTGATGAACTTCTTGCCCACCAGCCCCTGGGGTCGGAACACGATGAACACCAGAACCAGCAGGTACATCAGCTGACCGCCCCAGGTGGAGTCCACATAGAACGACAGCAGATTGGTGCCCACCGCGATGATATACGCGCCCAAAACCGGGCCGTAGAACGTCTGGAACCCGCCCAGCACGCAGGCGATCAGGGCGTTGACCTGGACAGCGTCCATCACGTTGGGGGTCACCGAGGTGGTGGGCGCGATCATGACGCCGGACAGGCAGCCCAGGCACGCGGCCAGGGCCCAGGCAAACAGCGTCACGTTCCGGGTGGGCACGCCCATCAGCCGGGCCACCGGCTCGTTGGAGGCGGTGGTGCGGATGGCAATGCCCATCTTGGTCTTTTGCAGCACGTAGAACAGCACCAGCATCAGCGCCACGCCCAACAACATATTGAACAGGCCGTTGTAAGTAAGGTGGGCTCCGAAAATGTCCAAATCGCCCGACTCAATAAACCGCGGCAGCTTCAAGGGATCCACGCCGAATATCATGGGCGCCAGACCCACAAACACCATGATCAGCCCCAGGGTGATAATCTGCTTGGCCACCGGGGACACCCGCTTGGTTCGCCGGATAATGACAAAGTCCACCAGACAGCCCAGGATAATCGCGGTGCACAGCCCGCAAAGCGTGGCCAGCCACAGTGGAAGCTTGGCGTTCGCCACCAGGGTGGCCACCACGAAGGTGTTGAACATTCCCATGGAGCCCTGGGCAAAATGGGTGATGTTGCTTGTACGGAAAATGATGATGATACCCAGAGCGGCCAGAGCATAGACTCCGCCAGTCTCCAGACTGCGGAGGAATACCTGGAGGAAGGTACTCATCTGTCGTTCACCCCCAACGAATCACATTTGCGGCCCAGGTGTAGCCGATGCCGGCGGCAATCATGGACACCACGGATCCGTCCTTTACCTTGCCCGCCTCCAGCGCCAGCTTCAGCTCCAGAATCTGGTCGATCTGACCCACATGGCCGTAATTCTCAAGATAAATGCTCTGCCCCTCGCTGAGGCCCAGCTCGGCCAGCAGCCCCTTGTGTCCGGAGCGCTTCATATGCAGTACGTCCAGGAAGTCGAGATCCGAACGGGTCATCCCCGACTTGCGCAGCGCCTCGTCAATGCAGTGCAGCCAGTTGGGCATGGACACGGTGTTGAGCAGGCCCTTCATCTTCGCCGAGTCCATCAGGCGCAGCCGGTTGAGCTCGCCCACGCTTTCTGCGGTGACGGGATTGCAGATGCCGCCGATTTTGCCGCCGCAGGTGTGCACCACCGAGCCGTCGCTCATCAGGTGGGTGCCCAGCAGCAGGTTTTTGTCGTAGTCCTTTTTCAGCAGGACGGCGCCGCCGCCGCAGGCCAGGTCGTACATGAAGGACAGATCCTTGTCCGTATAGTCGATGAGATCGCAGTTGCGGTAGCCGCCGCACACCAGCACCATGTTGATCTCATCATCCGCAAGCAGCATATCTTTGGCCATCTTCATGGCGGACACGCAGGTGCAGCAACGGTTCTGCACGTCGATACCCCAGGCGTTCTTAGCCACGATGCGATCCTGCACATAGCAGGCGGAGGTGGTCAGGGGATACTCCTTCCACTCCTCGGTGATGCAGAGAATCGCGTCGATCTCCAGGGGATCCACCCCGGTGTTTTTCAGGCAGTCCAGCGCGGCCAGGGCTCCCATCTCCTGGGTGCCGTCACAGGGTTCGCCGGAGGGAACGTACTTTTCCACGATGCCCAACTTGTTGATGACGGCTTCCTCGCTCCATACGCCCTTGGTGGCTTCGGAAATTTCCTTCGCCGTCATTTTCGTCTTTGGGAGGTAGACACCCAATCCCAAAATCCCCACATTTTGCTTCATGTTCAGAGCTTTCCTCCTTACTCCCCCTTAGCCAATGGCAGGCAGCGGGGAGCTCAATTTATGAATAACGGTTCAATTACCATTTAAACAATACCGCACCGTCAAAGTTTTGTCAAGCCTTCTTTTGTGGCAAATTGCAAAAATGCCGAAATTTTTTCAAAGTTCCAGTTGACATTTGATATGTTTGCGCCTATCATAAAAACGAATAGCGGTTCATAATACATTTATTTGCCCATCCAGAGTTCAACCATATTGAAAGGGGATTCATAAGACTATGAAAACAATCGATACCATCCAGCTCGGCGACAGCGCCTCCTTCACCAAAACCATTACCGAAGCGGACATCACCCTCTTTGCCGGCTACAGCGGCGACTTTAACCCCGCTCACATCAACGCTGTTGAGGCCGACCAGGGGATGTTCCACGGCCGCATCGCCCATGGTATGCTCTCCGCAGGCTTTATTTCCGCCGTGCTGGGGATGCAGCTTCCCGGCCCCGGCACCATCTATATGGGTCAGGAGCTGCGCTTCGTCAAGCCCGTCTACATCGGCGACACCGTCACCGCCACCGCCACCGTGGTGGAGCGCATTCCGGAGAAGAACCGCTTGAAGCTGGAAACCATCGTCACCAACCAGAAGGGCGATCAGGTCATCACCGGCATGGCCACCGTCATGCCCCCCAAGGCCAAGGCGTAACCGGGCCCAATCCGTCGTGAGCAACGATTAAGGAGGAAAACATCCATGGATTTCAAACTGACGAAAGAGCAGTTGATGCTCCAAAAGCTGTTCCAGGAGTTCGCGGAGAACGAGGTGAAGCCCATCGCCGCGGATGTGGACGAGGAGGAGCGGTTTCCGGAGGAGACGGTGAAGAAGATGTCCAAGCTGGGCATGATGGGCATCTACCTGCCCCGCGAGTACGGCGGGGCAGGGGCGGACTACCTGAGCTACGTGATGGCGGTGGAGGAGCTGGCCAAGGTGTGCGGCACCACGTCCGTCATTCTGTCCGCCCACACCAGCCTGTGCTGCAACCCCATCTTTGAGTACGGCACCGAGGAGCAGAAGAGGAAGTACCTGCCCAAGCTGTGCTCCGGCGAGTGGATCGGGGCCTTCGGCCTGACCGAGCCGGGGGCGGGCACCGACGCCCAGGGCCAGCAGACCACCGCCGTGAAGGACGAGAACGGCAACTGGGTGCTCAACGGCTCCAAGATCTTCATCACCAACGCGGGCTATGCCAACGTGTTCATCGTCATCGCCATCACGGGCGTGGTGGAGAAGCGGGGCCGCAAGACCAAGGAGCTGTCCGCCTTCATTGTGGAGCGCACCGACAAGGGCTTCTCCGTGGGCAAGCACGAGAAGAAGATGGGCATCCGCGGCTCCTCCACCTGCGAGCTGATCTTTGAGGACTGCGTGATCCCCGGCGACCGGATGCTGGGCAGGCAGGGCAAGGGCTTCAACGAGGCCATGGCCACCCTGGACGGCGGGCGTATCGGCATCGCGGCCCAGGCCCTGGGCATCGCCGAGGGCGCCATCGCCGAGACCATCGCCTACACCAAGGAGCGCGTCCAGTTCGGCAAGCCCATCGCCAAGCAGCAGAACACCCAGTTCCAGCTGGCCGATATGTACGCCAAGACCCAGGCGGCCAAGTACCTGGTGTACGCCGCCGCCATGAAGAAGCAGAACCACGAGGCCTTCGGCGTGGACGCCGCCATGGCCAAGCTGGTGGCGGCGGAGACCGCCTCCGACGTGACGAGGCGCTGCGTGCAGCTGTTCGGCGGCTACGGCTACACCCGGGACTATCCCGTGGAGCGCATGATGCGGGACGCCAAGATCACCGAGATCTACGAGGGCACCTCTGAGGTGCAGCGCATGGTTATTTCCGGCGCGATCATAAAGTAAGGAGGTAGAAACACCATGAAAATCATTGTCTGTGTCAAGCAGGTGCCCGACACCTCCGGCGTGGTGGCCGTCAAGGCGGACGGCACCATGGATCGCGCGGCCATGGCCACCATCTCCAACCCGGACGACATGAACGCCCTGGAGGCGGCCCTGCAAATTAAGGAAACCAACCCCGATGTGAAGGTATGCGTCGTGTCCATGGGCCCCCCGCCCACGGAGTCCATGCTCCGGGAGTGCCTGGCCATGGGGGCCGACGAGGCGTACCTGGTGTCCGCCCGGGAGTTCGGCGGCGCCGACACCTGGGCCACCTCCAACACCCTTACCGCCGCCATCGAGAAGATCGGGGTGGATAAGGGCGACATCGTGATGTGCGGCCGGCAGGCCATCGACGGCGACACCGCCCAGGTGGGCCCCCAGATCGCGGAGAAGCTGGGCCTGCCCCAGGTGACCTACGTCACCGCCATCGACTACAAGGACGGCGGGCTCACCGTGCGGCGCGAGCTGGAGGACGGCTACATGACCATCAAGGTGCAGACCCCCTGCGTGCTCACCTGCATCAAGGAGCTGAACACCCCCCGGTACATGAGCGTGCCCGGCGTGATGGAGTGCTACGCCAAGCCCTACACGGTGTGGGACTTCGAGGCCCTGAAGGAGAGCAAGTGGGTGTCCGCCGTGGAGAACGTGGGCCTGAAGGGCTCCCCCACCCAGGTGTACAAGTCCTTCTCCCCCCCGGTGAAGGGCAAGGGGACCATGCTGGAGGGGGCGGACAAGGCCGCCTGCGAGCAGCTGGTTTCCATGCTGGGCGAGAAGCATATTATCTGAGCGTCTGAGCCGTCGTGAGCAGCGCGGATGGACTGAAGCGAGGACAAAAGCCCAAGGCCCACAAGGTGGGACTGGGGTTTGCCCGGGCCGGAGGGAAGCCGTGCGCCACGAACAGGCGAAGCGTGATAATAGGAAGCGCGGAAAAACGGTCTGCGGCGGGGCTAACGACGGAGCGGAGCGAAAAACGGCGTACGGCAGGACCGCACAGAGTTTTTCGCGCAGTCGCAGGAGTTAGAACCCGGCGCGTCCAGACCGTTTTGGAGCGTGACAATAAGGAAAGGGGAGCAACATTATTTATGGCCTATAATAGTAAAGACACCGCCGCCTTCAAGGGCGTGTGGGTATTTTGTGAGCAGCGGGACGGCGTGATTCTGGGCACCGGCTACCAGCTGCTGAGCGAGGGCCGGAAGCTGGCCGACGACCTGGGCGCGGAGCTGTGCGGCGTGCTGCTGGGCAGCGGCGTGAACGAGCAGTATGCCAAGGCCCTGGGCGGCTACGGCGCGGACCGCGTGTACATCTGCGACCACGAGCTGCTGAAGGACTACACCACCGACGCCTACACCAAGGTGCTGTGCGACCTGGTGGAGGAGCACAAGCCCGAGGTGTTCCTGATTGGCGCCACCAACATCGGCCGCGATCTGGGCCCCCGTGTGGCCGCCCGGCTGCACACCGGCCTGACCGCCGACTGCACCCACCTGGATGTGGACGTGGAGAAGTACAAGGCCTTCCTCAAGACCACCTCCACGCTGGATGTGGACGGCATGGCGTGGAACACGGCGGACAGGGGCCTGAAAATGACCCGCCCCGCCTTCGGCGGCCACCTGATGGCAACGATCATCTGCCCCCGCTTCCGCCCCCAGATGTCCACGGTGCGCCCCGGCGTGATGCAGTGCGCCGCGTTTGACGCGGCCAGAGCGGACGCCTGCCGGGTGGAGCGCTGGAGCGTGGAGCTGGCGGAGTCCGACCTGCGCACGAAGGTGCTGGAGGTCGTCAAGGAGGCCAAGCAGACGGTGGACCTCATCGGCGCCGAGGTCGTGGTGGCCGTGGGCCACGGCATCAGCAAGGATGTGAAGACCGGGCTGGAGC
>CAZPJH010000071.1:0-6972 GCA_964586875.1 uncultured Oscillospiraceae bacterium | reverse complement strand
TTTTGTGTTGCTCACCTCAGCGACATGACACATTATACACATGGAAACCCATTTTGTCAAGCGTTTTTTTCGATTTTTTTCAATAAATTTTCCGGACATATTTTTCTGGGATATGCCCGGAAAATTCTATAAAAATCAAACTTTTTTCAGAAGTTCCTGAATATCTTCCGGTGTGAAGGAATAAACGGTATCGCAAAACTGACATTCCACCGGAAAGGTTTTTTCCTCCTGAGCGATGTCCGCCAACTCCTCTTTTCCGAGGCTGATCAGCGCCGCTGTCACCCGTTGACGGGAGCAGTAACACTTATACTCCACTGCAGTGGTTTCCAGGAATGTTACCCCCAGCTCACCACATACCTGACCCAGAATATCTTCCGGTGTCAGCCCTGCCTCCAGCATAGCTGTAACCGCACCGGCACGTTTGATCCCGGCCTCCACCTTGTCGATGACCTCATCCGGCGCACCGGGCAGCAATTGAATCAAATAACCACCTGCCACTTTGACAGAATGATCTCTGTCCACCAAAACACCGAGGGCGCAGGCCGTGGGGGTCTGTTCGCTTTCTGCAAAATAAGCAGTTACATCATCGCCGATCTCGCCGGACACCAGCGCCACAGAGCCGATATAAGGCTCTTTCATCTGCAGGTCCCGGATCACGGTCAGGGTTCCTTCTGTGCCTACCGTAGCGCCCACATCCAGCTTCCCGGGGTACTTCTCCACCAGTGGAACATTAGGTTCTGTCACTACGCCACGGACATTCCCGGTGCTGTCGGACACGCAGGTAATGGTACCGATGGGGCCGCCGCCACGGATCTGCAGGGTCATCGATCCATTCTCCACCTTCTGCATATTCCCCATCATGGATGTCGCTGTCAGCGCCCGACCCAAGGCAGCGGTGGCATTGGGTGCAGTTTTATGAATTTGCGCCCCCCGGCGCACAATGTCGGTAGAGCAAATGGCCACCATTTTTACAAAGCCATCCATGCTCATACCACGAACCAAATAGTCGCTCATATATTCTCTGCGGCAAAATACCGCATCCTCCTGTTTTTTTCTTCTTTCATTATAATACATTTGCATTTCATCTGCAAGCTATACTTTTTATTCATCCAACGCCTTTTGCAGCCGATGAGCAATGGGATCCATGGTTTTTTTATCCAGCTTGCATATCTTGCGGTCATAGGTTAGAAGTCCGTTGGTTTCATCCTCCACATCGGATACCTGGGTGTAGATGGCGGCGCACAGCCCTTTTTTCACAGCGGGCAATACCTGCTCCCGATAGAGTTTCTCCACGGCAGCGGCATAGTCCGTCTGAAGGTTAAACTTTCCATAACCATAGGTTTGATCCGGGTTAAAGCAATGGCTCTGCAGCTTGAAACTGTAACCACCAAATTCCGACAGCACCAATGGTTTATCTTCCCCACTCAGCCGCACTTTTTTGAAATATACATGACGACTGTCCACATCGCTTTTTTTTCGACGGAACCATCCAGATGTGGAATCAATAAAACGCGTGTCATCTAGCTTTCGCAGGATCTCGTAGACCCGGTCGCTGTCAAACTGCCCCCAGCCTTCGTTGAAAATCGTCCAGTAACAAATGCAGGGAAAATTCCGCAACTGGCGGACAGTGGCTTCCATTCCATCCAGAAACGCCTGGCGCACATTGTCATCTGCGTGCATATTTCGATCATCCAATTTTTGCACACCCACTGTAGGCAAAGCTGTATCCCGAAGGAAATTGTAGCTGCCATTATTGACCATGTCCTGAAATACGATCATTCCCAGCTTATCACACTGATAATAAAATTCATCTGCCTCCACTTTGATGTGCTTACGCAGGGTGTTGAAGCCCAGTTTTTTCATGGCAAGGATGTCCTCAGTGTAGCAACCGGCGGTTGCAGGAGTAAACAGTCCGTCCGGCCAGTAGCCCTGATCCAGCAGTCCATGAAAAAAGTAAGGTTTCCCATTAAGGCACAGCCGTTCTTTTCCAGCCACTTTTTTGATTTCCAGGGTACGGATGGCAAAATAACTATCGATTCGATCCGCTCCGGCTTCCAGGGTAAAATCATAAAGATGGGGATCTTCCGGGCTCCAAAAGTGGGGGTTTTCAAGCGATATGGTCACTTTTCCATCTTTAAGCAAATAAGTTCCAAGTCCTGCAACCGTCAGTTGCCCCTCCAGTTTTGGCTGGATTTGGATGGTAACTGTGCTGCCACGGTTTTCAATGCTGAGATTTTGAACATATTGCTGCGGCACGCTTTCCATCCACACCGTCTGCCAAATGCCGGAAACAGGCGTATACCACATTCCGCCCCGTTTAGAGGGCAGGACCTGTTTTCCATAAGGATGCAAGTGGTTATTCAGATCATCAAAGCAGCGGATCTTAATTTCATTTTCTCCGTCAACCAGTGTGTCTGTAATGTCAAACGTGATATGCTCATAGCCGCCAAAATGTTGACCAACCTTTTTGTCATTGATGAAGCATTGCAAAATCTGATCGGCTGCGCCAATATGTAGCAGCACCCGGCCACGGCAGAACCCCCGGGGCAATGTCACAAATCGACGATAGCACAGAGCGCTGCCCTCCGGATAGTGTTCTCCCACGCCGGACAACATTGATTCCGGGCAAAAGGGTACACGGATACACTTGTCGTATGTAGCAGGAAAGCGGTTGCGCCGTACTGCGAAGTCCCACCAGCCATTCAAATTGATGTAGGAATCTCGACGCATTTGAGGACGGGGATACTCCTGCCAGGGAGTCGTACCGCTTTTTAACAGTTCCTCTCCCTGTTGGGTCAGCAAATCAACCAACATACCGTTTCTCCCCCTTCAACAATTTAAACAGCAGCAGAAGAACCATCCACAACGCCGCCGTCACTGCCAACGCCGCCACAAAAATATTGGCATTGGGAACAAACGATGTCGTGCCGTCGCTTCCAACAATGGTATCTGCATTTTTCAGCACCGCTGCACCAATCGCCGGGCCCAGAACACCGGGGATCATAACACAGCAAAAAATACGCAATCCCTGAAACATGCCTGCCTTGTTTTCAGGCGTATAATCTCGAATGGCTGCCCCAAATATTGCGCCTCCCCCCAGATTTCCACACATCATCAAAAGCGAACCGACGAACACCGGCACTGTCCCTCTGGCAAAAATCAGGATCACATATCCGGTCATCAAAATCAGGATCGCAGGAATGACCGCCTTTTGCAGACCTGCTTTGTCGTACACACGGCCATAGAAGAAGGTAAAAATGGCAGCCAAAATAATGGCAGGTGCCATCACAAGCACATAATTGTCCATTTGCAGAGCCTTTTCATAGTACAAGATCAGATAGGGCATGAACACCTGTAAAGAAATATTGAAAACTGCCATTGCCCCTAAAATCACATACAAAAACCGGTTGTTCTTCACCACATTGGGACGGAAACCATAAAAAATATTCGAGAAATAATTGTCATTTTCCGCCTTTTTTACCGTTTTATCTTCAATCAGGAAGATGCCCAGCACACCAATAGCCGTGACCACGATGCCGATGATGGTAAAAATCATGGTCCAGCTTTCGCTTTTATCCAGATCAAAGCTCATAAAGCCACCAAAAACCACCAAAATTGCCAGTAGGGGCATCATGGCATTGATTCCCTCTGCCCGGCCTCGATTGGTTTCATCGGTTGTATCGGTAAGCCAGGCGTTGAAGCAGGCATCATTGGCAGAGGAGCCGAAGAATGTCATCACACAGTCCATGATAATAACCAGAGATACCCCCACCGATGCAGCTGATGCCGCCGCCGGGAAAAGGGCACTGATCACATCCAACCGGATCAAGGAAAAACTCCAAATGGAAATACCCCAGACAATATAGCCGCCACAGATAAATATTTTCCGTTTACCGATCTTGTCGGACAACGCACCAATGAGCAAGGTGGTCACCGTGGCTGCCACAGCGGATGCTGCCACCATGGCGGAGATGGCCTCTGCGCTGGCATGGAACATCTTATAGATGAACACATTGAAATACATATTCTCCACCACCCAAGCCACCTGACCGATCAGTGAGAAGATCACCAGTGCCAAATAAAAACGTGTAGATCCTGTTTTTTCATAAAAGCACCTTCCTCAACCTTTAAAAAGATGGCAGCCTGTTATTTTCCCATCTGCCAGATCAATGATTCCCACACTGCCACCACCATATCCGCAAGAACCGGGGTTTAAGACCCATAATCCATCTTCTTCCTGTCGGCAGTAACTTTGATGGGTGTGGCCAAATAGCACCGCCTGTACCTTCATTGCCCGGGCGTCTGCTAACAGCGGTTCCATCGTCAATTTTACGTGGTGCAGGTGGCCATGCGTCAGCAGAAATCGAACGCCGCCAATGGTCTCCAGCTTTGTTTCCGGTTCTGCACAATACATTCTGTGTCGGTCACAATTGCCGGGCACAGCATAAAATGGGATGGTCGGATACTCTTCTGCCAGAGTTTCTCCATCACTGAAATAATCTCCCAAGTGAATAATGGCATCCGGTTTCCATTGCTCCACACAGCGACGCATAAAATGCAAGGATGCGTGGGAGTCGGACAATACTAAAATTTTCATAGTTCACCGCCTAAACTTTCTCTGCATATATTATAGCAGATGCTTTGACAGGAGGCAAGATTATGGAGAAAAATAATGAGATCTCCATGGAGGAGATCAAAAAATTCGCCCAAAGCGATGCAGCAAAAAAGCTGATGGCCATGCTGGATGCCAACACCGCCGGTGCTGTCCGCCAAAGCGCCCAGAACGGCAATATGGACGATGCCCAAAAAGCGCTGGCTTCCTTTCTGAACGACCCCAAAGCACAAGCTCTGCTCAGGCAATTGGAGGATCAGCAACATGGATGATATGGAAGAAAAACTGGGCAATATTTTAAACAATCCGCAGATGATGCAGCAGATCATGGCCATGGCACAGGCCATGGGCGGTTCCAAAAATGAGGAACCGCCACCTCGTCCGGATGCTGTCCCCCGAACGGAGAATCCCTTCGGAAACATTGACATAGCCACCATCCAAAAAATTTCCGGCCTTGCCCAAAACAGCAACATCGATAAGCGCGAAAAAGCGCTGCTGCAAGCCCTCGGTGCGTACTTAAGTAAGGATCGGGTCAGCAAGCTGGAGAAAGCCATGCGAGCGGCCAAAATCGCCAAGATCGCATCCAGCACCATTGGTCAACGTAATTTCCCATCTCCCACAGGCAGGTGATTTTATGTATAATCGATATATCCCCCAGCCTGACGGCTCCTACCAGCGCAGTCATGTGCCGGAGAAGCGACCGCCACAACCCCCACGCCGTCCGGCTCCGCCACCTCCGCCGCCCAAACCGGAGGTACCTCCTCCACCGCCCCAGCCACCCCAGCATATGCCGCCGCCCAGACCGCCGGAGCATGGCAGCGTTTCCGGCTTCCTGCGTAATCTTCTGCCCCCGGACTTTGATACCGGTGATCTGATCGTGGTACTGCTTCTGCTTCTTTTGGCCGGAGACTGCGAAGAAGACCGCTCCACTGCCATGCTGACACTGGTGCTGTATCTGTTTATGTAAAAGTCCCCCTTGCTTTCACCGTCGAAAACTGGTAAAATAAGAAAAGCAAGGGGGAATTTTATGATCAAAATTAAAAGGAAACGCCGCTTCAGGGCCGTAGCGGTGATCTGTATCGTTGGGGTGGTAATACTGGGCTGCTGTTATTTATTCCCTGCTTCTGCTCAGATATCAGAAGCAGAGACTACCCTTCGGCAGCAATACATCCAAACCGCCGAACAATGGCTGGGCTGTAACCAAGCCGATGGTTCCCATCAGCAGATCATCGACCTGTATAACCGCCACACTCCCTTGGCTCAAAACTACATCGTGCAATACTCCGATGCTTGGTGTGCCGCTTTTGTAAGTGCCGTTGCCATCGAGTGCGGCTTAACAGATATTATTCCCGCAGAATGCGGATGCCAGCGGCAAATTGAACTGTTTAAGCAGATCAATGCCTGGCAGGAAGATGATAATTATATCCCACTGCCCGGAGATCTGATCTTTTACTCCACCAATGGTGCAAAGGCCTCTGCCGACAACACCGGTTGGTCGGATCATGTTGGCATTGTCGTCTCGGTTCGTGGCAGGTACATCACCACCATTGAAGGGAACTATAACGGTCAAGTAGCTTATCGGCACCTTTGGGTAGGCGACAGCCGTATCCGCGGCTATGGCCTGCCGGATTTTTCATCAGTGTCATAACTTTTTCATTAAAAACCGCCCTATTTGCAAGCAAATAGGGCGATCAAATTATTTTTAGGGCATGAATACGGAAAGGGGCTTGAGGTTAATGGTCTCCTCTCCCCGCAAGGCAAAGAGCGTATCACAATTATGCGGATCAAGCGCCAGCAGTTTGGTGCGCAGGTCATAGCTTGGCGCATCCGGCCACACGGGAGCAATGTCACACTGGGCATTGAATGCCACAACTGCATACAAAATGCGGGTATCACCTTCCGCTTTCAGTTTCTCAATCACAGGCTCAACTTCCAGCATATTCACCCAAAAGGAATAACAGTTGTTTTTGTCGGACATCAGGGTCACCGCTGCCCACATATATTCCGGGGGATTTTCATCGATGACCTGACGGGCAAGATTCAGCAGTCGGTTGAATCCATCCTGTACTTCAGAAGAAACCTTTTTCACTTCCATACATATCCTCCTTTAATATGTTTAACGCTGTACTGACATTCTCTGCATATTCTTTAATAGCATGTCCGTATTTCACTGTCAAGCGCCCTCCCTTTGCGTACATTTTATCTGGCAACGAAGCCCACTTTTTTATAGACTTTACGCAAGGTCTTTTCGGCCACATAGGATGCTTTTTCTGCGCCGGCCTTGTAGACACCTTCCAAATAGGCTTTGTCCTTCATCAGGCGGCTGGCTTCCTCCCGAATGGGACGAAGGGTCTCCACCA
>CAZPJH010000070.1:0-7304 GCA_964586875.1 uncultured Oscillospiraceae bacterium | reverse complement strand
CCTCTGGTTCGCCCTTACCTTACGATAAAGAGCCTCACGGCGTCTAGCAACGCCTATCGCTGTGTCGGGCAATCCCGTCTTTCCCTACTGCATTTTCGGGAAAGCCACTCCGGGAGGTATTTCACCGGCTCGTCCCACTGCCTTGCACCACCCGGCAGCTCTCTGAGGTCAGAGTCACGATTACTTATTCCCATCGCTGTGTTAGGCTTATCCTAACAAATCCAGCCCAGTTTGTCAAGGGTAAAGTCGCTGAAATTCCTCGCAAACCAGCATCAAATCCCAGTCAAAGGATAATCCGGCTTCATGCAGCTCCATGGTAAAAAATGCTTCATGTACCTTCTGCCAGTAGGCAAGGCTTCTATCCCCCTCGCCCTCCCGAAAAGCATGCTCCGATGTGATCTGCCAGAAGGGAGTTTGATAGACTCTGGTGGTTTGGATGACGCATACCGCCTGATCCTTGCTATCGAGAACCACGCTATACTCTTTCTCTTTTGGCAGGGGCTCCCCTCCCAGTTCATACAACGGCAACGCAGAGCAGGTAGCTGTTTTGATCCCCCGAAGCACCAGATCCGCCAGCTGATCTCCATCATCTCCAAAAGTCCAGGCCTCATATTCTGCACAAATCCCACTTTTTTTGGAAAATGCCTGCCACATTTGTTCTGCTGTCATAGTATCTCCTTACAGCCGAAGCATTTCTTCTGCACTCTTGAGGGTGGTTTCGGTAATATTGGTGCCGCCGATGATCCGAGCCAGTTCCATTTTTCTGCCCTCAATATCCAAGGGGGTCACAGTTGTGTAGGTTCTGCCGTCCCGTTCCGACTTTGCAATCAGCAGGTGGGTCTGTGCCAGGGCTGCCAGTTGGGGCAAATGGGTCACACACAGCACCTGCTTGTGCTGGGCGACACTACGGAGCTTTTCTGCCACTTTTTGGGCCGCTCTGCCGGAAACGCCGGTGTCAACCTCGTCAAAAATTAAGGTAGCAACCTGATCCTTTTCTGCCAGCACATTTTTCATGGCCAGCATAATGCGAGCCAATTCGCCGCCGGAAGCTACTTTGCTCATGGGCTTTAGGGCTTCACCTGCATTGGCAGACATATAAAAAGCGACTGCATCTGCACCTTTCGTAGACAATCCTGTTTCTGTAAAAGCACATTCAAACTGCACCCGGGGCATATCCAGCTGAGCCAGTTCTGTCAGAATACGCCGGGACATGGATTGTGCTGTCTTCTTCCGGTTTTCCCGCAGGGCAAGGGCTGCATCCAAAGCAGCTTTTTCCGCTTTTTTCAGCTTTCCTTTCAGCCGTTCTAAATGATCGTCTGCAAATTCAATGTCATCCAGCTCTTTTTTTGCTTTTTCCAAATAGGTCAGAATATCTTCGCATGTCACACCATATTTTCGGCGCAGTTTATGGATCACATCCAGACGGCTTTCGATCTGCTCCAATTCATCGGCAGAATAGGAAAGGCTATCCAGGGTATCTCTGGCCTCCTCAGCCGCATCCTGCACCTGATACATCAGATCTGCCACACGGTCGTGCAGGTTCTGGTAAGTGTCGGTATAACGGCTCAATCGGGAAAGAGCATGTTCCGCTTGGCTCAGCAGAGAAGTCGCACCATCCGTATCCTCGCCGCCGTAAAGGCAGGCAACTGCTTCTTCCAAACCGTCAGACAGCTTTTCTGCGTTTTGTAGCAGCTTGCGCCGATCCTCCAGCAGGTCATCCTCCCCTACTTCAAGTTCTGCTTTCTCAATTTCAGCGATCTGATATCGCAGGGTCTCCATGCGGCGCAACTTTTCACTTTCATCCATGGTCATGCGCTGGATCTGCCGGCGCATGTCAGATACAACTTGAAATTTTTCACTGTATTCCTCACGAAGGCTTTCATTATCTGCAAACGAATCCAGAAAGGCCAAGTGGTTCTCTTCATCAAAAAGGGAGGCACTATCGTGCTGACCGTGGATATTGATAAGCTGGATGCCTAGTTTTCGTAAGATCGACACCGTGACCAATGTGCCGTTGACCCGACAAACATTTTTGCCATCTAAGAAGATCTCACGTTGGATCATCGTTTCATCAGCGTATTCTACACCGTTTTCTTCAAACCAGGAAACACAGGGCACATCGGTAAAAACCGCCTGAACACAAGCTTTACTGGCCCCCGTCCGGATCATGTCCCGATAAGCCCGTTCTCCTAAAATGGCAGAAATTGCATCAATAACGATGGATTTACCGGCACCTGTTTCACCGGTAAGAACATTGAAGCCCCGATCGAAGGAAATATCGGCCTGCTCAATGACCGCAATGTTTTCAATATGCAGAAGCTGCAGCATCCGATTTCCTCCTTTGGAATCAGTTGAGAATATTTTTGATTTCGCCGCAGAAAGCTGCAGCAGCATTGGTATCCCGCATAACGACAAACACCGTATCGTCACCGGCAATGGTTCCCAGCACAACACCCAGGTTCATGGAGTCCAGTGCACAGGCTGCACCATTGGCCAGTCCCGGAATGGTGTGTACTACCACCATGTTTTGTGCATAATCAAAGCTGGTGACGCACTCACGAAAAATGGTGTTGAGTCGAGCAGAGAAAGAACCGGACACCTCCGTATTGGCTGTTCGATAACGATAAGTTCCGAATTTGGTCAATTCTTTGACAATGCGCAGTTCCTTAATATCCCGGGAAATCGTTGCCTGGGTGCTAAAGAAGCCGGCATCCTGCAATTCTTCCAGCAACTGTTCCTGGGTTTCTACATCGTGAGTTGAAACGATTTCAATGATTTTTGCTTGTCTTTGTGCTTTCATATTTCTACTCCATTAACCGTTTTTAAATTTCGCATTGACCACATCATAAAAACTGCGATTTTTAAGTCGAATAAGTTTCGTTTCCTTTTGCGCCTTGCAAATCGTTGCCACGTCGCCCATATTTAATTTCAGAGCTTTCCCACCGTCAACGGACAAGAATGCATTTCTTCTTGCATTGCGTGTCAGTCCGATGGTAATGACTCGCTTGTCTGATGCAACGATGGGACGGCTGACCATATCATGGGCGCAAATGGGCGTCAGCAAAATACTATGGGCCTCCGGTTCAACAATAGGCCCACCGGCGGATAAACTATATGCCGTGGAACCGGTAGGTGTAGCCACGATCAAGCCATCGCCGCCGCACTCCATCACTTCGATCCCGTCACAGGCAACGCTTAGATGAACGATGCGCGCAACAGCACCTTTGGTTACCACAACATCGTTCAGGCACAGTTCATGGAAAATGATATCCCGTTCTCGCTGGACGGTAACATCCAGCATCATGCGGCGATCGATTTCAAAATCATCCGTAGCCAGACGAGCCAGTTCTTTCAACTCAGAATTTTCCAGTTCCGCCATAAAACCCATGGTACCGATATTTACCCCCAGAATGGGCAGATCATATCGCGTAGCTGCCTTGGCCATATGCAAGATAGTGCCGTCACCGCCGAAACAGATGATCATATCCGCATGAGGCAGTTCCCTGTCCAGATGATGAAAATGAAGATCCTTCGGAAGTTCAAAGGACTTGTCCACATCAAAGGGCAAGCACAGACGAACATCCATACCGGCCTGGTTCAATATCTGCATGGCTGTGCGAACGGTATGGAAGTTCTTATCGCGGTAGGGATTTGGGGTCAAAATTACAGTTTTCATACGGTCACACCTTCAGTGTTTCATGTGCCTGTGCAACAACTGCTGCGGTATCCGGCTGAATATCCGGCAAATCGGCCAATGTTAAATGTGCCAAAAATTCAATATTTCCCTCAGGGCCTTTGACCGGAGAAAAAGTCATTCCCTGTATGGAGAATTCCAAATGATGTGCCAATTCAACAAAGTGATCCAGCACTTCCTGATGGGTCTGAGGATCACGGACTACGCCCTTTTTGCCAACTTTTTCTTTCCCGGCTTCAAATTGGGGTTTGATCAGACAAAGGACTTGCCCTTGCCCGGGTTTAAGCAGGGCTTTGATCGCAGGTAGAACGATCTTCAGCGAAATAAAGCTGACATCGATCACAGAAAGATCCAGTGGTTCTCCAAGATCATCCAATGTTACATATCGTATATTGGTTCGCTCCATTACCACCACACGGGGGTCGGAACGAATTTTCCAGTCCAGTTGGCCATAACCTACGTCAATGGCAAAAACTTTTCTGGCACCTTGCTGCAACAGGCAATCCGTAAATCCACCAGTGGATGCACCGGAGTCGCTACAAACATATCCTTCCGGCTTAACATTAAAATTACGCAAAGCCTTCTCCAGTTTTAAACCGCCTCTGCTCACATAAGGGCAGGTTTCTCCCCGAACTTCCAAAGAAACGGATTCTTCGTAGGAGATGCCGGGCTTGTCTGCTTTTTGTCCGTCCACATATACCAGCCCTGCCATAATGATCGCCTGAGCCTTGGCACGGCTGTCAGCATAGCCTTGTTCTGTTAACAGGACATCCAATCTCTTTTTATTTTTCAAAGCCAAATACCTCCCGGGTTTTCTGTGCAATGGATGCAGCATCCAGTCCATAATGTTGGTATAATTGATCGATAGACCCATGGGTCACAAAATGACAGCCCAGATCCAAGCCGGCAACAGCGCAATCAGGTAAGCATTTGTGCACCTCCCAGGCCAGGATTTCTTTGATCCCTGCACCGCTGCAACATTCTTCCACGATCATCAGACGGCGACAATCGCCAAGGGCTGCAACCAGCTGTGCAATTGGCAATGGCGCAACCGTCAGTAGACGAATTATTCCAGCAGAAATTCCGTTTTCTTCCAAAATTTTGGATGCTTCAATAACATTTTCTATACAAACGCCATAAGTGACAAGCAGCACATCTTTGCCCTGTTTGTGGCACTTTAACATGCCGTTTTCAGCAATTTCCGGTTGCTGGAACCAGTGGGACTCTGTCAACCAGCGGTTGCCCCCTCTTGGATAACGGATGGCCACGGGGCCATCAAAATCGCTAATGGCCCATTGCAGCATTTGCCGCTGTTCCTGCAAGCTGGCAGGGCACAAAATGGTCATTCCGGGGATCATTTGCAGAAATCCAACATCAAAAACGCCATGGTGGGTCTCGCCATCCGCTCCCACCAGTCCAGCACGATCGATGGCCAGGATCACATGAAGATGCAACATCGCAATATCCTGCATGATCTGGTCAAATCCACGCTGCAGGAATGTAGAATAGAGTGCCACAACGGGGATCATCCCCTGCTTTGCCAGACCGCCTGCCATTGAAATGGCGTGTTCTTCGGCAATGCCCACGTCAAAAGTACGATTGGGATACTTTTTCATAAATTCCAAAAGACCGGTTCCATCCGGCATAGCAGCCGTTATAGCGCACAGTCTAGGCTCCCGGGCAGCCATTTCCACCATTGTCTGCCCAAATTCGTGGGAAAAACTGGTAGATGAACCGGCGGAAGATCGGCCCGTCCTTGGGTCAAATTTACCGATACCATGGAATTTCGACGGATCATCTTGGGCAGGAACATATCCCTTCCCCTTTTGGGTCAGAATATGGATCAGCACCGGTCCGGACATTTCTTTGGCTTGACGCAGCAGGGCGATTAGCCCCTGCAGGTCGTTGCCATCCACCGGGCCAAGGTAGGACAATCCCATATTTTCAAAAATCGTGGTAGGAAACAGCATCCGTTTCACACGATCTTTCGCTCGATGAGTCAGCCGATATGCCCAGCGGCTGAGCTTATTTCGGGACATTGTTTGGCGATAGCGCCGTTTCAAGCCCAAATAACTTTCCTTGGTTCGGATTTTTTTCAGATGTTTTGCAAATCCACCCACATTGGGAGCAATGGACATTTCATTGTCGTTGAGGATGATCACCATTGGTTCGCCGCTGACCGCTGCATCGTTCATGGCTTCATAAGCCATGCCACCGGTGGCAGCACCATCTCCTATGACTGCAACCACATGATAATCTGCCCCTGCCATGGTTCTAGCCCGCGCCATTCCCAGCGCAATTGACACGGAACTGGAAGCATGGCCTGCAACAAAAGCGTCTGTATGGCTTTCAGAAGGCTTCGGAAAACCTGCTATGCCCCCAAATTGACGCAGTGTGGAAAAATCCGCCTGGCGGCCAGTCAGCAGCTTATGCACATAAGACTGATGACCGACATCGAAAACCAAGCGGTCAATATTTGTATTATAAACCGTTTCCAGTGCCACAGACAATTCGACAACACCCAAATTGGATGCCAGATGGCCGCCGGTTTTGGAAATGCTCTCTACAAGAAATTCCCGTATTTCCCGGCACAGTTGAGCCTGCTGGTTAGAATCAAGATCTAACAGATCCTCGTGGCAATTCATATTTTCTAAAATAGACACAGGTAACCTCTATCATTTATTTGTTATTTTTACGAAAAAGATCCGGAATATTCCCAATAAAATAAATCATCTTTCCAACAAAATGGACAATTACCGTGCTGGAATTGATGGCAAATGTTTTACCGATAGCCTTTCCGCCAACCGTAAGGGCAGAAACCATGGAAGACATCAACAGTGTCAGTATCTGAGGCCACTCAAATTTCGCACTGACCAGGATCTGCGCAGCAATGGTTGCAGATGCAGAGCCGGAAACAACGCCACAAATGTCACCGATCACGTCATTACATATCGAGCTGACTTTTTCTGCTTTACGCAGTAGTTTAATGGCTTCTGCGGCACCAGGAACTTTTCTGGCGGCCATGGAATGGAAAGGTTTTTCGTCGGCAGAAGTAACTGCCACACCGATGATATCAAACACGATACCCACCAGGATAATGACCAACAAGATTGAAAAAGCAACAATAATGCCCGAGCCGGACATGATCTCCTCTGAAACAAGAGAAATAATACCCGATACAACAATGGTGACAATAAAAATGGTGATCACCCAGCGAATGGTTTTATTCCGCTCCTTCTTTTTTGCATCAGGATCAACCTTAGACACGATCTAAAATCTCCTTTGGTCGTAATAATTAAAAATGACGGTAGCAGGCAGGATAAATCTTACGGCATAGGTCGGGTTGGTTTTCCCCGGACAGAACCTGCCGTTGCCGCACAGGCCGTTTCCATTTGATCCATCCGTTCTGCCGTCGCCGAGCAGAATACCCGATTGCCACTTAGTCCGTACTGTAATCCCCTGCCTGCCCAGTTACGACAGTCTAGGTGATTTCCACAGCAGAATGTTCCATAGTCTTAGCCTCTTTTGCAAGGATGGTTTCCAGGAGCGATAACGGCAAATGTTGTGGCCACAAACATCATGCCGTCTGGTCCCCTTTCCCCACATACTC
>CAZPJH010000069.1:0-7506 GCA_964586875.1 uncultured Oscillospiraceae bacterium | reverse complement strand
ATTTTTGTTGAGCATAAAATATTCTCCATAATTTATCTTCCCGGTGAAAGGCTTTCGGGTGTCACCCCGACGAATACTGTTGCCATTCTATCATAAAAAAACTTCCCGGTAAAGTGCCCATTGAGAAATGGTGTAAAAGATGATACAATAAAATGAAAGAAAGGTGGGAATACTATGGATTATCGCAACTGTACGCTCTGTCCCCGACAATGCGGCGTGAATCGAAGCGCAGGAAAAACCGGCTTTTGCGGTTGCCCCGACACCGCCCTTGTTGCAAAGACCATGCTCCACCAATGGGAAGAACCGGCACTGGCAGGCTCCGGCGGCAGCGGTGCTGTATTTTTCGGCGGCTGTACCCTTGGATGCCGGTATTGCCAGAATCAGGCTATCTCCGGCGGCGCTGTGGGAAAAGCGGTCAATTCTCAGGAACTTCGGCATATTTTTGAAGATCTCATCGCCCAGGGCGCAGAAAATATTGATCTTGTAACTCCCACCCATTTTTTACCCACCATCATCCCTGCCCTGCATCCAAAACTCCCCGTACCTGTGGTCTACAACTGCGGCGGCTACGAGCGTGCGGAAACTTTAAAAAACCTGGAGGGTCTGGTAGACATCTATTTGCCCGATTTGAAATACGCCCAAAATGCTCTTGCGAAAGAGCTTTCCGGTGCAGCGGATTATTTTGAAATCACCACCACCGCCATCCGCGAAATGGTTCGTCAGGTAGGCGTGCCTCAATGGGAGGGGGAAAGGCTGAAAAAGGGCGTGATCATCCGTCATCTGATCTTACCGGGACAGGTGGAAAATTCCCTGAAAGTACTGGACTGGATCGGCGACAACTTTGCCCCCGGGCAGGTCCTCGTCAGCCTCATGCGGCAATACACGCCCATGCCGGGGCTGTGTGCCCCTTATGATCGCACCGTCACCGACGAAGAATATGACGCTGTTCTAAGCTGGATGTTTTTGAACGATTTGGAGGGATTTACCCAGGATGCCGCCGGTGCAGACAGGGCTTTTATCCCGGATTTCTAAAAATTTTTCACTTTCTATACCACAAAGCATTGGGATTGTGGTATACTAAAGAAAAAATTTCCCCATTCATAATTTACAATTAAAAAGGAGGTGTCCCATTGAAAAAATACACCGGCTACATCATAGCCGCAGCTGCTCTGGTCTTTACCGCCGTCATCACACTTTTCGCAAAAAAATACGGCCAGCTTCTGGATGCATTTTATCCCTATGTTTCCAGAACGATCCAGGGAGTGCTGGCTTCCTTCAGTCACCTTTTTCCCTTTACCCTCTGGCAGGTGATTGTGGTAGTGCTGGTGGTACTGGCTGTCATCACACTGATCTTATCCATCCGCCGAAAGCACGGTCTAATCCGCTGGCTGGGCTGGGTGCTGGCCGTGGCTTGCCTGCTGTGGACGGGACACACCACCATCCATGGTCTGAATTTCTACGCTGGTTCTCTGGCAGAAGATCTGCGTTTGGAACTGATAGAGCCTACCCAGGAAGAGATGGAAAATGCACTGATCTATTTCCGTGATCAGGCCAATGCTTTGGCACAGCGCCTTCCCCGGGACGAAAATGGCGATCTTCTTTACGACAGCTTTGAAACATTGGCAGAAAAAGCCGGGGCTGGATTTCAAACCCTGCGATCCCGGGATGGCTACGCTGTATTTGCAGGATCTACCCTGCCGGTGAAAAAGCTGGCCTGGAGCAAGCTGTACAACGCCATGGGTATCTGTGGTGTTACCATGGCATTGACCGGAGAGGCCGCCGTTGTAGCGGATATGCCCAACATGGCACTGCCCTTTGTGATGTGCCATGAAATGGCTCATCGGATGGCCATTGCCTTAGAAGACGATGCGAATTTCGCTGCCTTTTTGGCCTGTCAGGCCAATGATGATCCTCAGTTTCAATATGCGGCCTACTACATGGCCTATCGCTATTGTTACAATGCGCTGGGCGGAAGCGCCGCAGCCCAGATCCACGAAGGTGCCGATCCGCTGCTCCGTCGAGATCTGAAATCCTATCATGATTTCTACGCACAAAACAACAATCAGGCCGCTACCGATCTGGCCGATAAGATCAATAACACATATATCCAAGTCAGCGGCGACAAAGATGGTGTTAAAAGCTATGGCATGGTGGCCATTCAGCTGGTCAGCTGGTATCATCAGCAAACAGCCCAACCTGATCAAACCGCCCCTTTCGATCCTACCGATACAGACTATATTAACGGAATAATAGGTGAAACCCATGAATGATTTGATGAAAGATACCCTGAAAGCAGGGCTGATTCCCATTGATCTGCCTCTGGACGAGGCAAAGATCGACACCCTGTGCGCCTTCGGTGCAGCAGTGGTCAAGCAAAATGAAGTGATGAATTTAACGGCCATCACGGAACCGGCGGCGGTGGCAAAACTCCACCTGCAGGATTGTGTCAGCGTGCTCAAGTGCGCTGATCTGGCAGGCAAGACCCTCATTGACGTGGGCTGCGGTGCCGGTTTTCCCGGCGTTCCGCTGAAAATCGCATGCCCGGAAGTGAGGCTGACCTTGCTGGACTCCCTGGGAAAACGGATGAACTGGCTGGAAGCGGTACTACCTACTCTGGGCGTCGATGCCGAATGTGTCACCGCCCGTGCCGAAGAAGCTGCCGCCCAGCGCAGAGAACAATATGATTTTGCCTCCAGCCGGGCAGTTGCACGGCTGAACGTGCTGCTGGAACTGACCGCTCCTTTTGTAAAAGTGGGCGGTGCCGTGCTGGCAATGAAAGGCTCCGCCGCCATGGAAGAACTGGCAGAGGCAAAAAACGCCATCTCCAAGCTGGGACTGAAATTAGAACAAGTACATCATTTTCCCATTGATGGTGCAGATCATGCTGTGATCGTTCTGCGAAAAATCTCCCCTACCCCTGCCCAATATCCCAGAAGATTTGCGAAAATCAAACAATTCCCACTGTAAGAAAAGCCTTCCGACAGGAAGGCTTTTTTCCTATTTATCTGGACATTCTCCCATCCGTTTGCTATAATTACCATAGATAAAATGGAAAGGTATGTGCTTATGAAATCATTTTTGCGGATCGTTGCCCTGATTCTGGCACTGTGCAGCCTGTGGGGCTGTGTTGCTGAAACGCCCACGCCTTCCTCCCCCACCACTTCCACGCAACCGGATGTCAACGATGGCGGACAGGAGGATCTCTACCGGCAGCTGTTTGATCTGAACTATAAGATCCAGCTGGATCTGCAGATGGACGATACCCAGCTGGCCAAGCTGCAACAGGACTATGAAACATACAGCAGTCGTGGCTCCAAATCTCCCATTTACCGGATGGCCGATCTGAACGTGACCATCACCGCCCCGGATGGCAGCATCACCACCTACACCATTGAGCAGGTGGGCGTGCGGATGAAGGGCAACACCTCCCGCACCAGTTTCTACAACGAAAAAAATGGGATCTATAATCTGATCCATTTCAAGATCAGCTTTCAGGAAACCTTTGACAACGAAGATTACTACGGCAAGGATGCTCTGGTCTGGAAAGATGATGCCAGCCGAAAAGCCCGAAAAGAGCGCACTTTTGCCACCCTGGAAAAAATGGATCTGCGCTGGAACAAATGCAACGACAGCACCTATATCCGGGAACACTATGCCTTTGAAATGTTCCGTGAAAACGGTGTTTTGGCTCCTCGCACCAATTTGGCCAGCGTAGACTGGGCAGGTCTGCACATGGGCGTGTTCACCATCTGTGAACCGGTAGATAAAGTGTTCTTAAATCGAAATCTGTCCAAACAGCAGCAGGGCGGTGACCTGTACAAATGCGGCTGGACCACCCACGGCGCTGATTTCACCGCAGTGGACTCTATCGGCGTTGAAGACGAAGACAAAGGCCGGTTTTACGCTTACGATTTAAAAACCAACAAGAAAAAATCCGATCACAGCAGTCTGATCCAATTCATTACCACCCTGAACCGCGGCAATATCACCAAGGAAAGTTTTGCTCAATTGGTGGATACAGACAATTTTCTTTCTTTCGCTGCTGTCACATACCTTCTGGGCAACCCCGACGATGCCAGAAACAATTACAACAATTTCTACATTTACTTTCCCCCGGAAGGAGGCTGTATGCTGATCCCTACGGATTATGACCGTTGTTTGGGGGTCACCCACGAGTGGGATCCCACCGGCAATGCCGTTACCGCTGACGATCCTTTCGGTATGACCATGGCCACCGGCAATCAGCAAGCAAGCCCCTTGTACCTGTATTCCATCTGTCAGGGCGGCTACTATGTGGAAGAATATGCCAAAAAATTACAGCAGATCGCCGATTCCAAGTGGCTCACCACTGCCCATTTTGAAAGTATCTTTACCCAAGCCAAATCTCTGTACGGAGATCTGACCGTTCCCGGCAAAAAATTTCACAATGCCGCAGATCATCAAACCGCTATGACTACCGACGGTTCTGACGGCAACATGACCTTCAGCCATTACATTCAAGCCAAGTTGGACACGCTGAACAGAGCCCTTTCCCAACAGATTCCCTCCGACCAGCCCCAGATCCCATCCGGCATTTACATCCGGGCGGAATATACCGGCTGGGATGTCCGACCGGAATATGCCATGGAGGAAAACGAGGAGGGCTGTTACCAGCTGGTCATCCCCGGCGGCAGCGTCAAAGTCTTTGACAAGAACCAAAATCAGTGGTACGGTTCAGAACATCTGGATGAAAACACAACCATCTCCTGGGAAACCGACAAAAATACCAACATTATCCTGCCCGATGGCCAATATCTTCTGACCTTCGACCCGGAAACGCTGATCATTACCATCACCCCGGTCTAATACACCGCCCCAATTCAGAAAGGGAGGAAAATTCAATGGAAAATCCCCATAAGATCAAAACAGTGGTCATCACCGGCGGCAGCCGGGGCATCGGCGCAGCAACAGTCGCACGCTTCTGCCAGGATGGCCACAGGGTCTATTTTCTTTATGAAAAAAATCACCACGCCGCCAAGACAGTGGCCGAAAAAAGCGGTGCCACCTCCATTTGCTGCGATGTGGCAGACGGGGAGGCCGTCAAAGCTGCCTTTGCCCAAATCCCCGATGTGGATATTCTGGTGTGCAATGCCGGCATTTGCCACACCGGTCTGCTGCAGGATATGTCACAGGAGCAATGGGACAGAATTTTTGATGTCAATGTCAAGGGTATTTTCAACTGCGTGAAAGAGGCCATGCCCTACTTCCTGCACAAGCACAGCGGCTCTATCGTCACGGTGTCTTCCATGTGGGGTCAGGTAGGTGCTGCCTGCGAGGCGGCCTACTCTGCCACCAAAGGAGCTGTGATCGCCTTGACCAAGGCTCTGGCTTCGGAACTTGGCCCCAGCGGTGTACAGGTCAACTGCGTCGCTCCCGGAGTCATTCTGACGGATATGTGCGCCAATGTGCCATCGGACATTCTGGACGGAATGGCGCAGGAAAATCCCTTGGGCCGTAACGGTCGGCCGGAGGATGTAGCCAATGCCATTGTATATTTGGCAAATGCGGAATTTGTCACCGGACAGGTATTGCCTGTAAACGGTGGATATATTATGTAAACCATCAGGAGGAGAAGAATATGAGAATTGCAATTGCTTGTGACCACGGTGCCCTGGATCTGAAAAACCATCTGTCTGTCCATTTGCAGGGCGAAGGCTACGAAGTCGTAGATTTCGGTACCAACACCCGGGAATCCTGCGACTATCCCGACTACGCCGCCGATGCCGCCCGTGCCGTCGCCAGCGGAACCTGTGAAAAGGGCATTGTCCTTTGTACCACCGGCATTGGCGTATCCATCTGCGCCAACAAGGTCAAGGGCATCCGCTGCGCTCTGCTGTCGGATGTGCGTTCCGCCGAAATGACTCGTCTGCACAACGACACCAATATGATGGCTATGGGTGCAGGCATTATTTCTGAGGAGCTGGCATTCCAGATCGCTGACACTTGGCTGAAGACCCCCTTCTCCAAGGAAGTGCGCCATCAGCGTCGCATTGATAAAATGATGGCACTGGAAAAATAAGACAGAAAAGCCGCCGCAAGGCGGCTTTTTTCTTCTCAACCAGCTGTTGAGTCGCTTTTCAACCGTCGGTTGCAGTCATTTTTTCAAAATAAATAAAGAATTGATAGCATTTTTCCGCCGTGGCCTATATAATAGGCTTAGATACAAAAGGAGGGGAAATCCATGGAAGAAACATTAGGCAAACGCATCATGTGCCACCGTAAAGCCATGCACCTGACCCAGGATCAGCTGGCTGAAAAGCTGGGTGTTACCGCACAGGCCGTCAGCAAATGGGAAAACGACCAAAGTTGTCCCGATATCAATATGCTGCCCAAGCTGGCACAGTTGTTCGGCACCACCACCGATGCCCTTTTGGGCCACGAAAGAGTTTACGAAACGGAAATGGTGGATACGGACGATGAAAATGAAGACAACGGCTGGGAATTCCAGTGGGACAACGGCCGCCGTGGAGCGCTGGGATTTGCGGCGCTGGTACTGCTGATCGGCGGTCTGCTGCTGGCATCGAAGATCCTAAACTGGAATGTGGGCTTCTGGAGCATCGCCTGGCCCTCTGCCCTGCTGGTATTCGGCCTGTCTGAACTTTTCAAGCGTTTTCGTTTTACAAGCATCGCCTGCACCCTGCTGGGCGGCTATTTTCTGGTAAAAAACCTGGGTGTGGTGGAACTGAGCATCAGCAGTGAGTTGATTTTCCCGGCACTGATCCTGATTTTCGGCTTTTGTCTGCTGGTGGATGCCCTACGCAAACCCAAAAAGCCCAAATTTCACATTAAAAAACATGGCGGTAACGGAAAAATGAAGCAAAATTTCACCCAGAACGGCGAAAACTTCGATTGCAGTCTTAGCTTCGGGGAAGCCAACCGTCTTGTTACCCTGTCCCGGCTTTCCGGTGGTCATGCCATTTGCAGTTTTGGCGAACTGACCGTGGATCTGACCGGCTGCAACGAGATCACCGACGGCTGCACCATCGACATTACCTGCAGTTTCGGCGCTCTGAATTTAATTGTACCGAAGTGCTACCGTGTTCAGTGCGAAAGCAGCGCCTCCTTTGGCGACATTGATACGAAAGGATGCCCCGATCCCAACTGCAAGGGCATTATTTATCTGACCGGTGATGTGTCCTTTGGCGGTGTGGAAATTCAATACGTATAAGAAAAAGCCGCCTTTCGGCGGCTTTTTCTTATTGCCTATGTTCGGGCGGATGGTATTCCCCCCTACGGTGTAAGTCCTCTGATTTTGCCTGTAGGGGC
Source organism: uncultured Oscillospiraceae bacterium (assembly GCA_964586875.1). Classification (GTDB taxonomy): domain Bacteria; phylum Bacillota; class Clostridia; order Oscillospirales; family Oscillospiraceae; genus Faecousia. The sequence goes on along the minus strand of CAZPJH010000069.1, from coordinate 201 downwards.
GGTTATGAACCGCCCGGAATATCGGCGTTTTCGGACATGTTCGGGCGGATGATATCCGCCCCTACGGTGTGAGCCTTTCGATTTTACCTCACAACCGGCCCCAAACACAATAGTATGATCCCCCTCCGCTGTGCGGAGGGGGATCGGCTTTATTAACCAAATACGCTCAGCAGGAAACCTGCGGCGATGGCAGAGCCAATG
>CAZPJH010000068.1:0-7724 GCA_964586875.1 uncultured Oscillospiraceae bacterium | reverse complement strand
GATTTTCAACTCTTTTTCTTTTAGAAAGTGCGTAAAAATCATGATAACATGATTTTGCTTGGAAATCAAGGAAAAGAATGTAAAGTTTTCTTTCCAGTCATGGCATTACAAACGATGGATCCCTTTCGATTCCCGTACGGCAAAAAAAGAAGACACCCAAAGGGTGTCTTCTTTTTTTGGTGACCCGTACGGGAATCGAACCCATGTTACCGCCGTGAAAGGGCGGTGTCTTAACCGCTTGACCAACGGGCCTGGTAGCGGCGACCTGACTTGAACAGGTGACAGACCGGGTATGAACCGGGTACTCTACCAACTGAGTTACGCCGCCATGGAACGCTTACAATCTCGGGGGCTGCCCGAAATCAGCTTTGTCATTATATAGGATAGTTTCTCATTTGTCAAGAAAAATTTTTATTTTTTTGGAAATAATAAAAATGAGGTGACATCCTATGAAAATATGGCGAAAAATCATCCTGTTTTATCTGGGCGGTATGGGGTACTGCGGTCTGGAGCTGCTATGGCGAGGCAGAACCCACAGCAGTATGTTCCTTTTGGGCGGCAGCTGTTTTCTGCTGCTGGGCAAGGTTGGCAAAATATCACTTTCCCTGCCCCTGCGAGCCCTATTGGGCGGTCTTTGCATCACCGCCGCAGAATTGGCCACAGGCCTGATCGTCAATCGCCGTTTTCAAGTGTGGGATTATCGAGGTTCTCCCTTAAACTTTCGGGGACAGATCTGCCTGATGTACAGCCTGCTATGGATCCTGCTCAGTCCTATTGGCTGGCAGTTTCATCAAAGGATATCAAATCGTCTGCCATCGTAAAAAAGCCGCCCAATGGGCGGCTTTTGTTTACGTTTCTTCTTCGTCCTGTTGCAAATCTTCCAGAATCAGCGGCTCCATGCCGGACTCTTTTTCCGGTTTTGCCTCACGAGCCAGACGAGCAGCGGTCAAATTCACCTGCATTTTTGCAGGATCGTGTTTGGACATTGCCATAAACAGCAACACGCCCACCGCTGCAAAGCAGCTGATGGCAGCCAACATCTGACTGACCCGGAATGTACCCCAATAAAGGCTGTCTACCCGCAACCCTTCAATGAAAGTACGACCCAGTCCGTACCAGGCAGCGTAGCCCAGTGCGATCTGGCCATCGTACTGCCGCTTTTTCGACAGGAAGTGCAGCAGCACAAAACCTGCCAAATTCCATAGCGACTCATACAGGAAAGTGGGGTGGTAATACTCCCAGCTCTGGGTGATCCAGTTGAACAGGCCCATCTTGGTAAACCAGTCGGTTGCTGCACCGAAGGCCTCCCGATTAAAGAAGTTGCCCCAGCGCCCCAGCACCTGACCGATCAAAAAGCCCAGTGCCACCAGATCCAGCACCGCCCCGGCCTTGATCTTTTTCACCTTTGCAAAGACCAGAATACCCAGGACTGCACCGATGACACCGCCATAGATGGCCAAACCGCCCTTCCATATCTTTAAAATGGAAATAGGATCATTTTTATAGCTGTCCCACTCAAAAATGCAGTAATACAGTCGGGCGCAAAGAATGGCAAAGGGCACAATGCACAGCACGCCATCCGTCAGATCATCCACAGAAAAGCCAAATTCCTTGCATCGTTTGCAGCCATACAGCACCGCCAGCAGCAAACCACATGCAATGATCAGCCCGTAAAAGTGAATGCTGATGCTGCCGATCTCAATGGCACGGGGAGGATTGACCTCAATGCCAAAGAGGGATATGGTAGAATAATTACTGGGATTCATATGTTTCCTCCTTGATCGGATAAATTACGGACAGGCTGCAAGCCTCCGGCTTGACCACCTGGGCTATAAAATCTTGCACTTCCTCCCGGCCGATCTTGTCATAAAGTTCCGGGAAGCGGAAATAGTCAAATTCCGACATTTCATAGGCGCAGATTCGGAAACAGGTAGCATCAAAGCTGTCCAGATCCCGAATACGCCGCCCCATAGCACTGCGTTTCATCCGCAGGAAATCCTCTTGAGAGATCCCCTGCTGTGCCAATTTTGCACCTTGCTGCAAGATGGCCTGTTGCACCGCCTGCGGATCATCACTGTCGCCGCTGCAGCTGAGCATGGCACAGCCGTCCACCGTATCGAAGCCGCCTCCGAAGGAGGTATCGATCACCCCCTGCTCATACAAGCGCATATACAGTTCCGAGGACTCGCCAAACAGAGCTTCCGCCGCCAGATCGCCCACCATTTCCCGACGAATAGCCGCTTCTCCCTTTTCCGGGCAGGTCGCCTTGATGGCCATGGCGAAAGTCGGCATAGCCACTTCCATATTCTGTTGGATCTGCCTTTGGACACAGAGCATTCGCTCCTGAGGCAAGGGGTCTTTTTCACCCATAGGGCGTTTTTCATCTCCCAATACCTGCCTTGCAATACGGCAGACTGCCTCCTCATCCACATCACCCACCACACACAAGATCATGTTCTGAGGTGTGTAAAACGCCCGATGGCATACCGCCAAAAGTTCCGGTGTAATGGTGGCGATGGATCGGACACTACCCAAAATAGGCACCCGGATCGGATGCGCCTGATAAAGTGCCTCCATCAGATTTTCAAATGCCTTGCCTCCCGGTTCATCGGCGCTCATTCCGATCTCCTGAGCAATGATCCCCTGTTCTCTGGCTACGCTTTCAGCGGTAAAGTAAGGGGTAGAAACAAATTCCAGCAGCAGGTGCAGAGCTTTTTCAAAATTTTCCGTGCAGGAAATATGATAAGCAGTCATATCATAGCTGGTAAACGCATTGACATGGACACCCAGTGCCGCAAATTCGCCGGTCACATCCCGTTGGGGCAATTCAAACATTTTGTGTTCCAGATAATGGGCGATCCCGGCAGGGACTTCATAATGCTTTCCTTCAAAGGAAAAGCCCGTATGCACAGATCCGAAATCCACGGAAAAATAACATAATTTTTTGGTGAAGCCCGGTTTTTTATCTACAAAAACACGCAATCCATTGGGGAGGGTGTCTACATACAGCGTTTCATCCAAAGCGGGATAATATCGTTTATTCATGGTCATCCCCCTTCAGGAAGAAGCTACTGTGGAAGGTCACGGTTTTGGCCGCTTCCACCACATCGTCGATCTGCACCGCACGGATCTGCTCTGCATATGTTTCCGGGCTGCGGTTCAGGCCACTGATCGCCGCCGTGGAAAAGAAACTTTCCATTGCGCCGGGGCTGTCGTAGATCCCACGCAGACCGGACAGCACCGATTCCTTGGCCGCCTGCAATTCCTGGGGTGTGATCTGCCCACGCTGACAGGTGGCAAGCTGCTCCAATACCGCTTCTTTGGTCTGCACGAAGCGATGGGTATCGATGCCTGCATAGACGGTGACGATTCCCTTGGAACCATAATATCCGGAGCCAACCGCATAACACAAGGACTGCTTTTCTCGCACCTGCATAAACAGTTTTGAGGTCATCCCACCGCCGAAAATGTTATTGCACAGCTGCATAGCCGCAAAGCGGCTGTCCTGAAATGTGATCGGTGTTACAAAACCCATTGCCAGTTTTCCCTGTGCAATGCTCATTTTTTCGCTGCGATTACTCTTTCGGCCGGGGACAAAGGGCATTTGCTGCGGCAGTTGCACTGTCCGACGCTCCAGTTTCTCAAAAACAGGGCGAAGCAGCTGCGCCACATAATCGATGGTGGCTGAGCCTACATAGAATATCTCAATGGGGCTTTCTTCCAAGATATTCCGGTAATGGGTATAGGCAGAGCGAGCAGTGATCTTACGCACCTGAGGGATCTCTCCCAGGCGGGGCACTGCGAAAGAGTCCCCCTTACACATCCGCTTGATCAGCTTCGCCGAAGCATAAGCCTGCTTATCATTGCGCTGCGCTTCCAGCGCAGATATCAAATTTCTTTTTTCGCCGCGGACATATTCCCGGCAAAATCCATCCTCTTCCCGAACAGGGCACAGCAGCAGCTGGCCTAAAAATTCGATCATCGGTTCCAGCACCCGATCTCCGGGCAGCGCAAACCGATCGTCGATAAAGCCGCAAGCCAAGCCGGTAGTCTGGCAGTCCCCGACCCTACGGACCTGTGCGCCGACAGAAGCGCCGTACAGATCATCCAACCGGGCGGTGATCTGCTGCAGATCCGGGGCACTGTGGCATCCACGCAGCAAAATTTCCGGGATCAGCGCATTGAGTGCCGCTTCACGGTCATTCATAGGCCGCAGGAACTGTACGCTCAACACGCCCTGCTTAAAGCGGTCGGTGTGAACACTACGCAGGGTAACACCAGGAAAAAGTTCTAGGGTCTGATACATGGATCTCTCCTTCACGCAAGTCAAATCTTCTTTTTATTATACAACAAACCTGCAAAAATAGCAATCTATAAAAATTTCTGGCTTTTTGGTTGCCATAGAGCGCTTTTTGCAGTACAATATAGGTCAGAAAATGATCGACACTGGAGGAACACCATGGCTTGGCTTGAAATTTCGATTTCCACCCGATGCGGCGCGATGGAAGCAGCAGCGGCTGCCCTGACCGCCGGAGGATTTTCCGATCTCGTAATGGAAGATCAGCAGGAATTTGAAACTTTTCTGGAGGAAAATCGAGAATACTGGGACTATATCGACGAAAAACTTCAGGAAAAATTGCAGGGACTTTCCTGCATCAAACTTTATTTGGAAGACACCGACACCACAGGATTGGATCAACTGACCGCCCTGTTGGAAAATTTGCGGCAAAACCGTGATTTTGGCCCTCTGGAAATGACCGTTGCTCCCCTGCCTGAAACCGATTGGTCGGAAAGCTGGAAGGATAATTATCCTCCTCAGCCTGTGGGAGAAAACCTAACAGTGCTGCCCTACTGGCTGGCAGAAAATGATGACAGCGGTCGCATCCCCATTATTCTTGACCCCGGCCTGACCTTTGGCACCGGTGCCCACGCTTCCACCCAGATGGTAATGGAGGCGATGGAAAAGGCAGTTCTTCCCGGCTGGCACTGTCTGGATCTGGGCAGTGGCAGCGGCATTTTGTCCATCGCCGCCCTGCGGTTGGGTGCTGCTTCCGCCATCGGCGTAGACATTGACCCCAAAGCTGAGGACATCGCCCGGGAAAACGCCGCTTACAACGGCTTTTACGCCCCTGCCTTTACTGCGCTGACCGGCAACGTCACCGGCGACAAAAAGATGATGGAGCAACTATCCCAACAATCTTACGACCTGGTGCTTGTGAACATCGTGGCTGATGTGATCATCGGTCTGGCCCCGGTACTGCCTCACTTTATGAAGGAAAATACCCGTTTGATCTGCTCCGGCATTTTGGACAGCCGTCTGCCGGATGTGCTGTCCGCCCTGATGCAAGCGGGTATCGCCGTCACCGCCGTCCATGAAAAAGAAGATTGGCGCTGTGTGGAAGGCAAAAGGAGATAATTTATGAGCATTTCCTATCGAACCCGGCAAAATTTGCGCCGTTCCGTTTCCATCGTTCTGGCAGTGATCGGCACCACTGTGCTGGTGCTGCTTTGCCTGCTGGTGTGGCTGCAGCGGTTTATTGTCTATACAGACGATGGGGTGGTTCTGGATTTTGACCGCAACCATGACTTTGGTCAGACCCAACTTCCCCAAGTAGACTCCCCCTCCATCAGTGCTACCATCCACTACGATGACACCCCCTTTCAGGAGGGATTGTCCCAACTCTCCGGCTATTATATTGCAGCCAAGGATCTGATGAACGACCCCCAGGCTGTTCAATCCCGACTGGAGCAATTGCCGGCCGGAACGGCTGTTCTTTTGGATGTAAAGGGCTACCGCGGTTACTTCTACTATTCCACCCAAGTAGGTCTGAATACCTCCAGCAGCTATAAAATTGAAAAAATGGACAATTTCTTTCAGTGGCTGGCACAAAGTGACCTGTATGTGATCGCTCGAATGTCCTCCCTTCGGGACTTTGAGACCGTATGGCACAACGAATCCTGCGGTCTGCTGACCACCTCCGGGGTACTGTACTACGACCGTGGCGATTACGGCCTTGGATACTGGCTGGATCCCACCAATGCTACCGTGCAAAACTTTTTGATCGATGTGATCAACGAGCTGAAATCGAAAGGCTTTGACGAGGTGGTACTGCAAAATTTCTGTTTTCCCAACGCCGACAATCTGGCTTTTTCCGGAGACAAGGCTCAGGCATTGGAGCAATGTGCCCAAAAGCTGCTCAGCTCCTGTGCCAACGATGATTTTGCCATCTCCTTCTCCAGTGAAGACCCTACCTTCCCACTTCCGGAAGGACGGTGCCGTCTATATTTAGAAAACATCGCCGCTGCCGATGCCCAATCTGCCTGGGAACAGGTCAACATGGAAGAAAAGCGGCGATATCTGGTGTTCATTGCCTCCGGCGGCGATACCCGATATGACATTGAAAACGGCATTCTTCGTCCCCTACCCTAAAAAACACAAAACGAGGGAACTATGTATCTGATCCTGCTATCACTCATTTATCTGGCTTTTATCAGTCTGGGGCTGCCGGACTCCCTTTTGGGTTCTGCCTGGCCCACCATTTATCCGGCCATGGCTGTGGACATGAGCAGCATGGGCCTGATCACCATGACCATTTCCGGTGCTACCATTTGCTCCAGTCTGCTTTCCGAGCGTTTGGTCAATCGCTTCGGCACAAGAATGGTTGTCGTCGTCAGCGTGCTGATCACAGCCTTGGCGCTGTTTGGTTTTTCCACGGTTTCCGCCTTTTGGATGTTCCTGCTGTGGGCCATTCCCTACGGTCTGGGCGCAGGTGCTATCGATGCGGCACTGAATAATTATGTGGCACTGCACTATAACGCACGCCACATGAGCTGGCTACACTGTTTTTGGGGAGTGGGCACCATCATCAGCCCCTCTATCATGTCCTACGCCCTGTCAACAGGCTCCTGGGCACTGGGTTATCGGGCAGTGGCAATTTTGCAGCTGGTCATTGGTGCTATTCTGCTGGCGACCCTGCCTGTCTGGAACATCCACAGCGACACTTCCGGCGAAGCAAAGAAAGAAAAGCTTCTTGGCATTGGCGGTGCCATCAAAATCCCCGGTGTTCTTCCCATGCTTTTAGGCTTTTTCTGCTATTGTGCCGCAGAAAACACCGTCATGCAATGGGCCAGCTCCTACCTGGTTCAGGTGCGGCACATCAGCACGGAAACCGCTGCCGCCCTGGGTGGTCTTTTCTACTTGGGTATGACCATTGGCCGCCTGATCTCCGGTTTTTTGACCAACCGATTGGGGGATCGAAAAATGATCCGCTATGGTGCCTGTATTGCCCTGTTGGGTGTCGTGCTGCTGGTGTTGCCCATTGACGAGGATCTACTTCGTTTTGCAGGATTTATCATCATCGGCTTCGGTTGCGCTCCCATTTATCCTGCCATGATCCATGCCACACCGGTTTCCTTCGGTGCAGAAAATTCCCAGGCCATCATTGGCATTCAAATGGCCTTTGCCTACACCGGCTCCACATTCATGCCGCCGGTATTTGGCCTGCTGGCGCAGCACATCTCCATGAAGCTGCTGCCGCTGTATTTGGCTGTGTTCCTCTGCTCCATGATAGCACTGTTGCAACACTCTTACCGCCGGGCACCAAATTCAGAAGCAAAACCGCCTCGCAACTAATGCTGGGTGGTCGTAAAACAGTAAAATTAAAAAATCGCGAAAACCTATGGTTTTCAAGGGGCGGCGTGACGGAAGTCACGCCGTTTCCCGT
>CAZPJH010000067.1:0-7908 GCA_964586875.1 uncultured Oscillospiraceae bacterium | reverse complement strand
GACGTGACCGGCATCATCACTCTGCCCGAGGGCGTTGAGATGTGCATGCCCGGCGATAACGTTGTTATGAACGTTGAGCTGATCACCCCCATCGCTATCGAGAAGGGCCTGCGTTTCGCTATCCGTGAAGGCGGCCGTACTGTTGGTTCCGGTGTTGTCACCGAGATCCTGGAGTAATCTACTAGCCTAAATGGTAATAAAATTCCCCGGACTTCGGTTCGGGGAATTTTTGATTTTCCGTGGTAGAGTTGATTTTTTAACAATTTTCTGGTATGATATCTTCATCATAAACTAGAGGTTGACCTATGCAAGATTTGAAACCGATTATTGCGAAAAATATTACGGCCCTGCGCCTGGATAAAAAGATGACACAGATCGATTTGGCGGAACAGCTCAATTATTCTGATAAGGCGGTATCCAAGTGGGAGCGAGGCGAGTCCGTTCCGGATGTGATGGTGCTGAAAGCGATTGCGGATCTGTTTGGGGTGTCGCTGGATTATTTGCTGGAGGAGAAACATGAGATCCAGGAGAAAATTCAGCCCCGGGAAGAAGCTCAGATGCCCGTTTCCGCTATTCGCAGTCATACTGTTGTGACTCTGCTTAGCGAGCTGATCGTCTGGTTTGTAGCAACAGTGGGGTTTGTTGTGCTGGATATGGTTTGGCCTGACCACTCGGCAAGATTTCTGCCCTTTGCTTATGCTGTACCTGTGAGTATGATCGTGTGGTTGGTATTCAATTCTATTTGGTTCAATCCGCGCCGGAATTATCTGATCATTTCCTTGCTGGTTTGGTCTTTGCTGCTATCGGTGGCACTGACGGTACAGGTATGGGGAGGAAGTGCATGGCAGTTGCTGTTTTTGGGTATCCCTGGGCAGGCGGCTATCCTCATTTGGTCCAGATACAATGTCCATCGCGCAAAATAAGGAAATTACCGCCCTATGGCGGTAATTTTTTTGAATGAAAGGCCATTGTTGGGACATAATGGAAATAGGAGGCGATTTCAATGGTAAAAGGTGTGTCCCGGCAGGTGATCGTTGTACAGTCACCGGATCGAAAACTCTTTGAACAGGCGATTTTTATTTTACGAGAAGATGCTCCGCAAGAGGGGATCACAGATGAAATGCTACTGCGAGAGGCTCGACAGGCGGTGCGCCATCGTCATAGACCTTTTGCCCTTGTTCCCGGCCCGATTTGGGCATTTGTCGGCGCCCTGACAACGGCTGCGGTATGGTTTCTGACCACATTGTTTTAGAAAAGAGGTTGCATGATGCAGCCTCTTTTTGGTTGCTTTTTTGCGAGAAATATGGTATGTTGATAGAAGATAAAAAATAAGGAGGATCATCATGGACAATCAGAAAATTATGGACATTTTCAAGGATACAGCCTATATCCGTATGGGTGGTAGCAATGAAGAACTTCGCTGTGCACAGTACCTGTGTGAACAGTGTGCCCAATTGGGGCTGACAGCCACCATTGAGCCTTTTGAAGTGCAGATGGCCACCATGAAGCAGGCAAAACTGATCGTAGACGGTGAAGAAGTAACCTGTAAAGGCTATCTCAATGCCGGCAGTGGCGAAGTGGAAGCACCACTGTATTATTTGACTTCCTCCGATGCTTACAGCCTGAGCCTTTGCAAGGGAAAAATCGTCATGATCGATGGCTATCTGGGTTATTGGATGTATCAGGATCTGCTGGAGCATGGTGCTGTTGGTTTCATTACATATGACGGAAATGCCAATTATGTGGATTTTGATATTGACCAGCGGGAACTGCGGGCTCATGTCAGCCAAGGCAAGAAGATCCCCGGCGTGAATATTAATGCCAAAACTGCCATCGCTCTGGTGGAACGGGATGCAAAAAATGCCAAGATCATTTTGGAACAGGAAGAATACATGGGTCAGTCCCATAATGTGATCCTGAATATTCCCGGGGAACGGGAAGAAACCATCGTATTTACTGCCCACTACGACTCTACCTCTCTTTCCCAAGGTGCTTATGACAATATGTCCGGCTCTGTGGGCATTTTGGGGTTGGCGGAATATTTCGTAAGCCATCCCCATCAATACAGCCTGCGCTTTATCTGGTGCGGCAGCGAAGAAAGAGGTCTGCTTGGCTCCAAAGCTTACTGCACAGCCCATGAAGAAGATTTGAAAAATGTGGTATTGTGTATCAATTTGGATATGGTAGGCTGCATCATGGGCAAGCTGATCGCCTGCTGTACTTCCGAGGAAAAACTGGTGCATTATCTGGACTATTTTGCCATGGAGCAGGGACGTGCCATGAAAGCCTATCAGGATGTATATTCCAGCGACTCCACACCCTTTGCGGATAAGGGCATACCTGCAGTATCTTTTGCACGCATTGCGCCCGGTAACACGGCTACCATCCACAACAGCTATGATACCATGGCAGTGATGAAGGCAGAGCACATGGCGCAGGACATTGCATTTATTGCAGCCTTTGCACAACGGATGGCCAATGCAGCACACTGTCCGGTAGAGCGGAAGATGCCTGATAACATGAAAGATAAGCTGGATATTTATCTTTGCCGTAAGAGAGATAAGAAATAAGAACTTTTTTGGAATATTCCGGAAAAGGGGAAAAGATAAAATCGAATTTTTACATTTTGCCTATTGTTTTTATGGCGAAGAACATATATAATATCCTTACCAGATCAATCTGACCACTGAAATACGAAGGAGAAAAAACATGAACAACAGCTTGAAAAAATTGCTCGCTTTGGCATTGGCTCTGGTGTGCCTGCTTAGCGTTGCTGCCTGCGGAAAGAATGATACCACCACCGCCGGTGATACGACCAACGGTGACACGACTACCACCGCACCCCAGGATCCTGTGGATCAGACCAATCCCAGCGACCCCACAGACTCCACCAATCCTACCGATCCCGAACCTTCTGATCCTACCGATCCCACGAAACCCGTTGTAAAGCTGACCCTGGTGTATAACGACGTGACTCTGGACCCCAACAGCCGCACAGTCAATCTGTACGACGGTACCATGGATCCTGCTGAGATTACCTGGACCAGCTCCGATGAAACCATCGCTACCGTCGCCAAGGGTGTTGTAACCGCTTTGAAGGATGGCAAGGTCACCATCACTGCAACCTTTGGTGAGCAGACTGCTACCTGCACAGTGCGTGTCAACGGCCTGGATGCAGATCAGAAGGCAGAGTATGCTCTCCACGGCGGCTGGAGCTATACCAATGATGTTACATTGAAGCTGGGTGAAACCTTTACCCTGTCCCTGCGTAACAAGAACACCAATGAGATCGTAAAGAACCTGACCTGGAATGTCAGCGGCGATTTCGCAAAATGCTGCACCATGGAAGTGACAGAAGACGGTGTGAAGATCACTTCCACCGCTATCACCGCAAATCTGAGCGGTGGTATTGTGAAAATCTGGACAGAGTATGAAGGTGTCAAATACGAATGTAAAATTCGTGTTTCCGCTGCTACTGCACAGGAGTAAGATAATAAAGGAAGCCTTCGGCAGTTCACAGAACTGCCGAAGGCTTTTTGCTGTTATTTTACATCGTTTTCGTCGAATTTATCGCCGCAGTTGGGGCAGAACTTCGGAGGATTTTTGGGGTTTTCCGGTTCCCAACCGCACTTGTCGCAGCGATACAGAGGCTCGTTTTCCGGTTTCTTTGCACCGCAGTTGGGGCAAAATTTGCCACGGTTCACGCTGCCGCAGGAACAGGTCCAGCCAGCAGAAGCACCGCATTCGGTGCAGAATTTTCCGGTATTCACAGCACCACAGCTGCATTTCCAACTGCTTTCAGGGGCTGCCTGGGGGGCAGGGGCGGCTGCCTGCTGCTGACCCATCTGGAACAGGGCATTGGCATTCAAACCACCGGCCTGCTGAGCCATGCCCATACCCATGAAGCCCATCATTGCACCATTTTTATTGTTGGCGGCGGCCTTCATGGCTTCTGCCTGAGCGTCAACGATGGCGGCACCAGCCATGTTGGCATTGCGATAGACTGCAGTGCGCTGCAGGTTTTTGATCATTGCCTCATCCTCGGCGGAGGCGTTGACAGCATTGACACCGACGGATACGACACTGATACCCCGCAGATCGCTCCACTTGGCGCTAAGTGCTTCATTCATGGCCAATGCCAGCTCGGTAGTGTGGCCGGGCAGGGCAGAGTAGCGAATGCCTTGGGCAGAGATCTTGGCAAATGCAGGCTGCAGGGCGGTTAGAAATTCGGATTTCAGCTGGCTGTCCAGTTGTTCTCGGGTATAATTGGCAGATACATTGCCACAGACATTTTTGTAGAACAGCATGGGATCAGAAATACGATAAGAGTATTCGCCGTTACAGCGGATGGAAATATCCATGTCCAAGCCAATGTTCTGATCCACGACACGGAAGGGGACAGGGGTTGGGGTGCCGTATTTATTGCCCACCAGTTCTTTGGTGTTGAAGAAATAGATCCGCTGATCTTTGCCGGTATCTGCACCAAAGGTGAAACGGCGTTTCAGGTTTTCCCAGCTGCCTTTCAGGCCTTTGCCGAAGCCGCCGTAGAAAATGGTAGACTCGGTGGATGCGTCCCAGGTGAATTCACCTGCTTCTGCAGAAAATTCTACGATCTGTCCCTGCTCCACGATCATCATGCATTGGCCTTCGTTGACGGCGATGACTGCACCGTTGGAAATGATGTTTTCATCACCTTTTTTGTTACTGCTACGCTTGGAAGTCCGCTTCTGACCCTTGGATACCAGCACATTGCTTGCCATGGAGTCGCAGTAGAAAAATTCTCTCCACTGATCGGCCAAAACACCATTGGTGGAGCCAAATGCTGCTTTAATAAGTCCCATAAAATGTTCTCCTTTTATTTAGAATTTTCCACCGCCACCGCCGTGGCTTCGGCTACCGCCGCCACCACCGCTTCGAGGACCGGAGGAATTGTTTTGTCTGGGGGTTTTTGTAACATGGGAATACAGGTACATATCAAAATTGCCATAGGGACGGAATGATCCCTTTTTGACATATTCCGTTGCGGAATACTTGGCTTTGGCCGTGTTCATAGCACTGCGCATGACGGCAATGGTGATGCCGCCGATTGCTGCGCCGATGATCAATGCAATGATCACATGGGAAAGACCAATTCTTTCGTCAATAGGATCGCCCTGCTCATAAGCCTCGCAGTAGGAGGGGGTAGCATCCAAAAAGGTGCTGAAGCTACGGAAATAATCTCCGTTGGAAAGATCATCTATGAATTCATCGCTTAGTTGCTCGATGCCATAGTCCGTAAAGATTTCCTGGGCTTTTCCAGTGGTACAAATGTACCAGTCCCGGTCTTCCATGGAGATCAAAAGCAGAATACCATCGTCTGCGTAGCCCTTTTGATCGTAGTAGCTTTGGGCGTATTGTCGAGGTGAGCGACCGTTGGTGGAATTGACGGTCAGGATGACCACATCCAAGCCGTAATGGCTTTTTAGGGAGGCCGCCTGCCGGGAAAGAGCCAATTCATTGCTGTCGATCAAAAGATTGGCTTCATCGACAATAGAGGGCAGGTCGTTGGCGGCAAAAGCCGTCATGGTCAAACCCAACAGACAGGCAATGCACAGGAGGGCAACAATGATTTTTTTCATGGTTCAACCTCCTTAAATGCACAGGGCCATAATGCCCAATGCCAGCGCTGCTACACCGGCTGCAATACCGCCAAACCAGGCCCAGCTTCGCTTGCCACAAATGGGCAGTTCACCGGTCATGCGGCCTGTCTGACCGTTCATGGCGAAGGTGTAGGTTTTACCTTGATATCGGGTGGTCAGCATCCAGACCGGAAGAAGGACATATTTGGCTTTGCTTTGGTGGATATTCACCTTTTTGACTTTGGGAATAACGGAAGTATAGCCCATCAGCGAAGGGGAAATCAGCTCATCCATGGATGCGCTGACACGCTGGCGAATTCTTCCTTCTCCTGCTTTGGCTTCCACATCGTATTTGTCGGCCAGGAAGCCGGATAAGTAGGCGGTTTCAAAATCGACCATTTGGGAATAGTCGTAGGGCTCGATGGACTCCATCAGACTGTCATCCATTTTGCTGCTGCCATCCATGGGAATGCGGTCAAATTCGGCAGAGGCACGGCGCACCACATGGAAATAGCTGGTTTTGGTGTAATTGTATCGGGAATCTGCCCAGTGCCGGACACGGGTGGCACGGTAGCTTCCGTAAAAATCACCGTCGCAGTCATACAGCCAGAAGGGGACATACATACCGGTGATCTTCTCCACCTGCTGTTCCTGAGCGAAAAATTTTGGCAGCAAGGGTTTCCCTTTGCATAGGCGCAGAAAGGCCTCTTTTGCATCGTCTTTGCTCAGTTTAAAGGGAATAACGCCGTCTGGTTTTAAGCCGCCGGAAAGCCGCCCCGGCAGGATGGTGGGGTTGCCACAGTAAGGGCAGAAGGTGGCGGCGGTCATGTCATCGGTCAGCAGTTCGCCGGAACAGGAAGGGCAGCTGAAGATCCGCAAATTACCGGACTCTTCTTCGCTCCAGTTGGTTTGCGTTTGTTCTTCCCAGTCGATGGTTTCTTTTTCTTCTTCGGCAAGTTTATCATTAAAGGACAGTACATCCTCCAAATCAAACTCGGTATCGCAGTATTGGCAGGTCATTTTCTGGCTGTCTTCGTTGAAAGGAAGACCTGCACCGCAATTAGGGCACTTGTATTCCAGAATTTGAGCAGTTTCTGCCATAGGTATCACCTCCAATTGATTAGATATTAGCATAAAATGACAGGAAAATCAATTGAAATATAAAAACTCCCACCGATGGGGTGGGAGTTGGTGTGTCACAGCTGTACCATGGCATTTTTAATTCTTTGGAAAGAACGTTCCTTGCCCAAAATTTGCATAACGGTGTACAGATCGGGGGAATTGGTCTTGCCGGTGATGGCAAGGCGAACAATGTTGGATACATCGGCAACAGTGCCGGGGAAAGCGGTGGGGTCTGCCTTATAAGCTTTCATATCGCAGGTGAAGCCGATGCCCTCGGTGATGGCCTTCACCTTTTCAAACCAGACGGATGCGTCGTCGGAAACATCATAGCTTGCCATGAACTTTTCCAAGACGGTGCGGACAGTTTCGGCAGGGATCTTCTCGTCAAATATGGGTGCTTCCAGATATTCATCGTAGAAGAAGCCCATGTAGGCCTTGGCTTCCGTCCAGACTGCAATATCTTTTCTGGGTTTCTTGCCGCCACGACCAATGGCCAGAATGGAAACGGCATAGTCCCGGTTTTCGGCCAGTTTTGCGCCAAAGTCCGGGTCAAATTCCTGTGCCCATTCGGTTAGCTGCTCATAAACATCCTCGGCACTCATACGAGAGATCACATTTTTGGAAACGTCCACCAGTTTGGCGTAGTCAAACAGAGAACCGGCAGGATTCAGCTTCTTGGGGCTGAATTTAAACTCGTCGATGTTGGCATCGGGGTTGGCTCTGCGCCAGTCCTCGAAGTTGGAGTTGAGAATGGTCATGATATATTCCCGAACGGCGGAGATGGGGAAGCCTTCTGCCTTATAATAGGTCAGTGCCAGTTCCGGATCTTTCCGCTTGGAGAGCTTGCGCTTGGAATTGCCATCCATCTTCATCAGCGGTCCAATATGGACATACTTAGGCAGTTTAAAGCCCAGTGCCTTGAACAGCTGAATATGGAAGGGAAGGGTTGCCATCCACTCGTCGCCACGGACCACATGGGTGGTGTGCATCAAATGGTCGTCCACAGCGTGGGCAAAGTGATAGGTGGGAATGCCGTCGGACTTGAGTAGCACATGGTCAATGTTGTTCTCAGTGACGGTCAGCTTGCCCTTGACCAGATCGTCGAACTTAAACTGGTTTTCAATAGAACCTTCGCTGCGGAAGCGGAGTACCCATTCCTTTCCGGCGG
>CAZPJH010000066.1:0-8148 GCA_964586875.1 uncultured Oscillospiraceae bacterium | reverse complement strand
CTGAAGACCAACCGGAAAACCGGTATCCGTGCCATTACGCTGGACGAAGGCGACCAGCTGATCAATGTGATCCGCACCACCGGCGACGATAATTTGATCCTGGCTACCCGTCAGGGTATGGCCATCTGCTTCAACGAAAAGGATGTGCGTCCCATGGGTCGTGATGCAGTGGGTGTCCGTGGCATTCTGTTGAGCGCAGGCGATGAAGTCATCGGTGCAGAAAAGGCAGAAGAAGGCAAGACCCTGCTGACCGTCACTGAAAAGGGTTATGGAAAGCGGACAGAACTGACCGAATACCTGCGTACCGGCCCCAACGGCGAAAAGGTGGCTCAAGGTCGTGGCGGTAAGGGCTTGAAGAACTACAACATCACTGCCAAGACCGGCCTCGTGGCCGGATGCCGTGTGGTAGGCGAAGAAGATGATGTCATGCTCATCGAAAACGGTGGTGTTATCATCCGGATCCCTGCATCTTCCATCAATGTTTATAAGCGTGATGTACAAGGTGTTATTGTCATGCGTGTGGAAGAGGGCAACCAGGTGGTGTCCGTGGAGCGTGTGGAAGCGGACGAAGAAGTATGAAGCAGGTAACGCTGTATACAGACGGTGCCTGCTCCGGCAACCCCGGCCCCGGGGGCTGGGGTGCCATTTTGGAGTATCGGGGACATGAACGGGAAATGTCCGGGGGCGAAATAAACACCACCAACAACCGGATGGAATTGACCGCTGTGATCTGTGGCTTGCAGGCACTGAAAGAACCTTGTGTGGTGGAACTATACTCCGACTCCAAGTATGTTATAGACGGTCTACAAAAGGGGTGGGCGGCTTCCTGGCAGAAAAAGGGCTGGATCAAGGCCGATAAGAAGCCTGCCTTAAATCCCGACTTATGGGAGATCCTTCTGGATCTGACCGCCAAGCATGAAATGCACTATCACTGGGTCAAGGGTCATGCTGAAAACCCGAAAAACAACCGCTGCGACGAGCTGGCAGTGGCCCAGTGGAAAAAGCTGAAATAAGTCCCTCCAAGGAAAATGGCTCCCCCGGAGGGAGAGGCAAGCCCTCATCCGTCACCGCCTGAGGGCAGCGACACCTTCTCCAAAGGGAAGGCTTTTACAGGCCAACGGTGAAAAGGAGGAAAACCATGTATCTATCCATCGGCGGAGATTTTACAGTGCGGCAGCAGGCGGTGCTGGGTATTTTCGATCTGGATAATACCTCCACATCTAAGCGCACCCGGGAATTTTTGGAAAAGGCAGAAAAAGAAGGAATGGTAGTCCCCTGTGATGATCTGCCCAAGTCTTTCCTGCTGACCAATGAATACGGCATGATCCGGGTCTATCTGACACCATTGTCTGCATCTACTTTGGAAAAGAGAATGAAATAAAAAAACGACCCTTCCGGGTCGTTTTTTTATTGGAAAAAGGAACATAAACATTCCGGGCAGATATCATCCGCCTGAAAAAACACATTTGGCCGGTGAGCAGGATGTTCCTATTTGTAATTCCATCGGGACGAGCTTCATACACTCTTTCCGGGAGGGATATTATGGTCAAGCGTGATATTTATATTTTGGTGACGGTGGTGGTACTGGCCATTGCCTTGGGTGTGGGCATCTTTGCCACTGAGCAGGTCGAAACGGGAAGCTGGGGTCTTTCCTTCCGGACGGAGGGTTCGCCGCCTGTAGGCCCGGCAAACGCCGCTACGCTGGCAGGATTTGATGCGGCCTACATTGGCGATGTTACGCAGAAGAAGATCTATCTGACCTTCGATGCCGGATATGAAAACGGCTGTACCGCCAAAATTTTGCAGATTTTAAAAAAACACGACGTTCAGGCCGCTTTTTTTCTGGTGGGAAATTATATGGAGAAAAACGCCGATCTGGTGCGGCAAATGGTAAAAGATGGTCATATTGTCGGAAATCATACCATGCATCACCCGGATATGTCGAAAATTTCTGATTTTTCCGCATTTGAGAAGGAATTAAAGGATCTGGAAAATCTTTTTGAAGAAATCACCGGGGAAAAAATGCAAAAATATTATCGACCCCCTCAGGGAAATTACTCGGAAAGCAACCTGAAAATGGCCCAGGAGCTGGGCTATAAAACGGTGTTTTGGAGTTTGGCCTATGTGGACTGGAACAACGACAAGCAGCCAACGGCGGACTACGCTTTTTCCAAACTACTGCCCCGTATCCATAACGGCGCAGTGGTGCTGCTCCACTCTACCAGCGAAACCAACGCCGCCATTTTGGACGAGCTGCTGACCAAATGGGAGCAGCAGGGCTATACCTTCGGGAGCATTGAGGAGCTGTTTGGCAATTCATAATCGAAGATTGCAAGTCTTGTTTCGGGCGGATGCCATATCATCACTCATCGTAGGGGCGGATACCATCCGCCCGAAATAAGCACCGATTTCCGGGCGGTTAATAACCGCCCCTACAGGCATATGGGGCGGATTTGATAAACTGAAAAAACCGACCCGGAAACGGGTCGGTTTTTATCTTATTTTCTCTGGGTGTTGGAGCGCAGCATCACATCATGGTAGCTGCCTTCCACAATGGAGGTGGCGGAAACCAGGGTCAGCTTTGCATTTTCCTGCAGTTGGGAGATGGTCACACAGCCGCAGTTACACATGGTGGACTTGACCTTGTACAGGGAGCCTTCCACATTATCATGCAGGGTGCCGGCATAGGTCACATAAGAGTCAACGCCTTCTTCAAAGCTCAGCTTGGAAGAACCGCCCAGATCATAGCGCTGCCAGTTTCGGGCACGGTTACTTCCTTCACCCCAGTATTCTTTCATATATGCGCCGTTTATCATGACCTTCGGCGTGGGAGATTCGTCAAACCGGGCGAAATAGCGACCCAGCATCATAAAGTCTGCGCCCATGGCCAGTGCCAGGGTCATGTGATAGTCGTGAACGATGCCGCCGTCAGAGCAAATGGGTACATAGATGCCGGTTTCTTTGAAATATTCATCCCGAGCGGCAGCCACCTCGATCAATGCAGTGGCCTGACCACGTCCAATTCCCTTGGTTTCTCTGGTGATGCAGATAGAACCGCCGCCAATGCCCACTTTTACAAAGTCTGCGCCGGCTCTGGCCAGGAACAGGAATCCATCCCGATCCACCACATTACCTGCACCGATCTTCACGCTGTCGCCGTAATTTTTCCGAACCCAGGCAATGGTTTTTTCCTGCCAGCAGGTAAATCCCTCGGAAGAGTCAATACAAAGTACGTCTGCACCGGCTTCCAGCAGGGCAGGAACACGGCTTTCGTAGTCCCGAGTATTGATACCGGCACCCACCATAAACCGCTTCTCGTTGTCCAGAAGCTCTTGGGGGTTGGCCTTGTGGGAGGCATAGTCCTTTCGGAAGACAAAATACATCAGACGGCCGTTTTTATCCACGATGGGCAGGCTGTTCAGCTTGTGATCCCAGATGATGTCGTTGGCTTCTTTCAGGGTAGTTTCAGCCGGGGCGGTGATCAGCTTTTCCAGAGGGGTCATAAAGCTGGAGATAGGATCGGTGGGACTCATGCGGCTGACCCGGTAGTCCCGGCCGGTGACAATGCCCAACAGTTTACCGTTGGCAGTGCCGTCATCGGTAACGGCGATGGTGGAAAAGCCATTGTAAGCCTTCAGATCCAGCACATCTGCCAGGGTATGCTGAGGGGTCAGATTGGAGGCGGAGATCACAAAACCGGCCTTGTAATTTTTTACACGAGATACCATGGCTGCCTGATTTTCAATGGACTGAGAGCCGTAAATAAAGCTCAGGCCGCCCTCTTTTGCCAGAGCAATAGCCAGAGTATCGTTGGACACGGATTGCATGATGGCAGAAGTCAGGGGGATATTCAGGTTGATGGGGCACTTTTCCTCCCCTTTGCGGTAGCGTACCAGAGGGGTTTGCAGGGTCACACGGTCAGGAATGCAGTCTTCGCTGGTATAGCCGGGGATCAGCAGATACTCGCTAAAGGTGTGGCTGGGTTCGGTGTAATAGTAAGCCATAGGAAAGTTACCTCCAACAGTATTTTTTAAATGATAAAAGGGATATCAGGGTTGGATCTTAAAATGTTTGCTGCCCGGATCGAGCAGGATCTTTTCTTCATGACCGTCTTTGTCCAGCTGCTTGAAATTGCCGACAACAGCACCGACCTGGCTCATAACGGCGAAGGTATTGGGGAAAGAACGGATAACGGTGTTCATGGCGGTGATCTGGCTCTTGTTGATGACGCAGATCAGTACGCTGACTTCCTGATTTCGATACATTCCCTTGCCGGGGATCAGGGTGACACCATGATGCAGATGATCTTTGATGGCTTCGTAAAGCGCCTGAGGATCATCGGTGATGATCTCAAATCGAATGGCGCTCTTGCCGGATTTGGTCAGCTTATCAGTGACGGTGCTGGAAGTAAAGGAATAGAGGATGCACAGTACCACCGGTTCGATTTTATAATCGTAGACAAAATAGGAAACTGCCGCAATACATACATTCATGGTAAGAATGATGTAGAACATATTGGTTTCCGGTTTTTTCTTGTGGATCAGGGCAGCCACAAAGTCAATGCCGCCGGTGGTAGAGCCAACTTTTACCAGAAGAGAATAGCCTGTGCCCATGATGATACCGGCCACCAGAGGGCCAAGGATCTGACCGGAGGGGGTATTGTAGGCGAAGGCGGAAAGATCAATGTTTTCAAACATCAGAAGTCCGGCAGAAAAGACCAGCGAATAGACCATGGAGCGGACGGCGGTGGTTCGGCTGACAGCCAAAAACATCATAATACCCAGAGGAATATTGATCAGCAGGCTCATGTATCCCACGGAAAATCCGGTCAAATGTTGGATGATGGTGCAAATACCGCTGATGCCAGAGGGAGCGAAACGATTGGGAAAAACAAAAATGTGATAGCTCAGTGCCGAAATGGCTGCAATGGCGGCGATCAGCAAATAGGATAAGATTTTTTTGATAGACTTCATATTTTTTCAGGGGAAGGGGTGTTGCTGTGGGTGGATCTTCCCTATCCAAAAACCACAGATCTTGCATTTTACTTTACTCTTAAATATAGCACAATCATTGAAACAGGTCAAGCGGCTTTGGGAAAAAATATGCCCTGATGGATCATTCTGACCGACAAAAAAGCAGCCGGATCAACCGACTGCTTTTGTAACGTTATTCTTTTTGCGGATATTGGCGACGATCTGGGGGGCATAGACGGCCAGCAGATACACGGCGACAATGGGGAAAATCACCAGCATATACCAGAACTGCTCAGGCAGGATCTTCCAGAAGATACCCAGCAGGTCAAATTCCGGTACCAGAGAATACATATAATTGACCAGGATCTTCTCCCCTGCCGGGTTGACAAGCCCCAGAGAATTGATGGTCAGGTTGCACAGGTGGACAAAGGCATAGATGGCAAATGTCAAAGCCAAGGTGGAGAAAATACATTTGACATCCTTTTCTACCAGTTCCAGCTTAAACAGCAAAATGGGAATGCCGAACTCCAGCACGTGAGGAAAATAGTAAAAGAAAAAAACATCGCTCGTCAGATCATAATCGGGACGATTGACGATCAACGCACACAGTGCGCCCAAGCTCCACAAAAGTAGCATATTGCTGACAGTCTTGCTTCTGGAAAAGACAGCAAAGGGCAGCAAGATCGCATTGATAGAACAAAGGTGCAAAGGCAGATACTCCCAGGGAGATTGACCCCATCGGGAACAGGCCACCAGATTAAAAACGACAGCGGCAAGACCGGAAAAAGACAGGATACCCAGAACAGCGATCTGAATACCGGTGCCGGCTTTCTTCAGAACATAATATAGCCCGATGATCATTGCGGCAGCAGCCAGCAAAGAGGCAATGTGAACAGGGCCGAACATGGCACCCCAAAGAATATCTTCCATAATTCTCCTTTCCCATAAATGGATTGGTTTTCAGCCATGTTTTATATCCTAAAAATTTGGTTTTGTCAAGGGAATTAAGGGAAAATGAAGAATTGAAAGATAATCTTAACCATTTCTTAATAACTGTCTTGTCAATGTGCTGACGGTTTCGGCAAAATGACAAATACATTTGGGCAATGTGGCAAGGTTGGCTCTCCCAAAGGGTTGATGCACCTTGCCGGTGGTTTTCTTCTATACAAGAAATATTCCCGGAAACGAATGTTTCCGGGAATAAAACTGTTTTACGAAAACCGATCTTATACCAGAGCGGCGGTGATAATGGCCATCTTGTAGACCTCGTCGGCATTACAGCCACGGCTCAGGTCGTTGATGGGCGCATTCAGGCCCTGCAGGATGGGGCCGTAAGCTTCGTAACCGCCCAGACGCTGAGCGATCTTGTAACCGATGTTACCGGCTTCGATGCAGGGGAAGATGAAGGTGTTGGCGTAGCCGGCAACTTTAGAGCCGGGGAACTTCAGCTGACCGACTTCGGGAGCCACGGCAGCATCAAACTGCATTTCGCCGTCGATGGCCAGCTCAGGAGCCATTTCCTTGGCAACGATGGTGGCATCGTGGCTCAACTTTACAGTTGCGCCCTTGCCGGAACCGTTGGTGGAGAAGCTCAGCATGGCAACCTTGGGGTCAATGCCAAAGACCTGAGCGGTCTTAGCGGTTTCCACAGCCACCTCAGCCAGCTTGCGGGCGGCGGAAACGACCACATTGCCTTCCTTGTCCAGCGTGTCCTCGTAGCTCAGATTGATGGCGCAGTCGCCCATGGCGATCTTCTCGTCGCCACGAACCAGGATGAAGCAGGAAGAAACCAGGTTTGCACCCTTCTTGGTCTTGACCAGCTGCAGAGCGGGACGGACGGTATCGGCGGTGGAGTAGGTAGCGCCGCCCAGCAGGGAGTCGGCATAGCCCATCTTCACCAGCATGGTGCCGAAGTAGTTGCCCTTGGACAGGGCTGCACGGCACTCGTCGGCGCTCATCTTGCCCTTACGCAGTTCTACCATCTTCTCGACCATTTCATCCATACCGGCATAGGTCAGAGGATCAATGATCTCCACGCCGTCGATATTGTAGCCGCCCTTGGCAGCGTTGGCCTTGACTTCTTCCACATTACCGATCAGAATGGGGGTCAGGAAACCGCCTTCCACCAGACGGGCGGTGGCTTCCAGAATACGGGCATCGTGACCCTCGGTGAAGACGATCTTCCGAGGATTTGCCTTCAAAGTTTCGATCATAGAATTGAACATAAGTTTTTTCCTCCTATACAATGATTGGGGCTGTTCCAAAGCCTCCCCTGTGGGAAGGCTCACGGCTCTCCCTTTGGGAGAGCTGTCAAAGATCTGTGATTTTTGACGGAGAGGGCGAAAAAAACGGTAAACCCCTCCGTCACGGCTTACAACCTGCCACCTCCCCCAAAGGGGGAGGCTTGGGTACAGCAATTACTTCTTCAGATAGTTATCGATGGCCTCTGCGCCCTTCTTACCGGCACCCATGGCCAGAATAACAGTAGCAGCACCGGTAACGGCATCGCCGCCGGCAAACACGCCTTCACGGGTGGTCATCTCGTTCTCGTTAACGATCAGGCAGCCCTTGCGGTTGGTCTCCAAACCGGGAGTGGTGGAGCGGATCAGGGGGTTGGGGCTGGTGCCCAAAGACATAATGACGGTGTCCACATCCAGCACAAACTCACTGCCGGGCACTTCAATGGGACGGCGGCGGCCGGAAGCGTCAGGCTCGCCCAGTTCCATACGGATGCACTTAATGCCGCAGACACGGCCGTTTTCGTCGCCGATGATCTCCACGGGGTTGCACAGAGTCTTGAACTCGATGCCTTCTTCCTTGGCGTGGTGCTGCTCTTCCAGACGGGCAGGCATTTCGGCCTCGCCACGGCGGTAAACAACATATACATTCTCAGCGCCCAGACGCATGGCACATCTTGCGGCGTCCATCGCCACGTTACCGCCGCCGACCACAGCAACAGCCTTGGAACGGATGACGGGGGTATCGGCTTCTTCGGTGTAAGCCTTCATCAGGTTAGTACGGGTCAGGTACTCGTTGGCGGACATAACGCCCTTCAGAGCCTCGCCGGGAATGTTCATAAACATGGGCAGACCGGCACCGGAGCCGACGAACACAGCTTTAAAGCCCATCTCGAACAGCTCATCGATGGTCAGCACTCTGCCGATGACCATGTTGG
>CAZPJH010000065.1:0-8442 GCA_964586875.1 uncultured Oscillospiraceae bacterium | reverse complement strand
TCTACATCATTGACCTGCAGAAGACCGTTAAGAAGCTGGAAGAGGCTTACAACTTCGTCCGTGAGACCTCTGCCAACGGTGGCAACATCCTGTTCGTCGGCACCAAGAAGCAGGCTCAGGATGCTATCAAGGAAGAGGCCGCTCGCTGCGGTGGCTACTATGTCAACGCTCGTTGGCTGGGCGGTATGCTGACCAACTTCCGCACCATGCGTACCCGTATCGACCGTCTGGCTCAGCTGAGAAAGATGGAAGAGGACGGCACTTTCGCTATGCTGCCCAAGAAGGAAGTCATCAAGCACCAGGCTGAAATCGAAAAGCTGGAGAAGTACCTGGGCGGCGTGAAGGAAATGAAGAAGATCCCCGCTGCTATGTTCATCGTTGACCCCCGCAAGGAGCGCAACGCAATCGCCGAGGCTAAGAAGCTGAACATCCCCATCGTGGCCATCGTTGATACCAACTGTGATCCCGATGAGATCGACTACGTGATCCCCGGTAACGACGATGCTATCCGCGCCATCCGTCTGATCGCTGCTGCTATGGCAAACGCTGCCATCGAAGGCCGTCAGGGTGAGGACGCTGAGGCTGCTGTCGAGGCTCCCGTTGCTGAGTAATTTCTGAATTGATGCTGCCCACGGCTGTGGGCAGCTCCACAAATGATATAGGAGGAAACGAAAATGGCATTTACTGCTCAAGACGTTAAGAAACTGCGTGAAATGACCAACGTTGGCATGATGGACTGCAAGGCTGCCCTGGCTGCTACCGATGGTGATATGGATAAGGCCGTTGACTGGCTGCGTGAAAAGGGCCTGGCTAAGGCTGCTAAGAAGGCTGACCGTGTTGCTGCTGAAGGCATGGCTTATGCTACCGTCATCGACGGTGTGGGCGTGATCGTTGAGGTCAACGCTGAGACCGACTTCGCTTCCAAGACCGACGCTTTCGTTGATCTGGTGAAGAATGTTGCCGTCATCGTTGCCAAGGAAAACCCCGCTGATGTGGAAGCTCTGAAGGCTTGCACCTACCCCGGCACCAACCTGACCGTCACTGAAGTGATGCAGGAGAAGGTCATGTCCATCGGTGAGAATATGCAGATCCGCCGCTTTGACCGTTTCGCTGAGAACACCTCCGTTGCTTATGTCCACATGGGCGGCAGCCACGGCGTTTTGGTGAACCTGGCTGTGGAAGGCGACATCGATGTTTCCGAGATCGGTAAGAACGTGGCTATGCAGATCGCTGCTATGGGCGCTAAGTACTGGGACAAGAGCATGGTTCCCCAGGCTGACGTTGACCACGAAATGTCCGTGCAGGTCGCTCTGATGGACAACGATCCCAAGATGGCCAACAAGCCTGCTCAGATCAAGGAGAAGATCGCTCAGGGTAAGATCGCTGCTTTCTTCAAGGAGATCTGCCTGCTGCAGCAGGACTTCGTCCGCTCCGACCTGTTCCAGGGCGATGTGGCTGGCTACATTGCTGATGCCGGCAAGAAGCTGGGTGGCAAGGTCACCTTCGTCAACGCTATTCACTATGTGAAGGGCGAAGGCATCGAGAAGAAGGAAGAGAACTTCGCTGACGAAGTGGCTGCTCAGATCGCCAACGCCGGTAAGTAATTCCTGAATTAGATATGATTTCAGCCCCGACGATTCGTCGGGGCTGATTTTTTGTACAAAAAAACCAACGGCAGTGCCGCTGGTTCCAAAAAGCTTTCGCTATGCCCGGTTTCGCCCCAGCGATAAGCCTCCCTGTGTAATGCATGCGTAATCGCATTTGCGGTGGTAGGGTGTTTCCCTTTTGGTAGGGGCGGCAATCTGCCGCCCGGGATGGGTCAATCGCCGGATCCTTTTCGGGCGGATGGTATCCGCCCCTACGGTTGGAGGGAGCAGTCAAAAATCTGTGATTTTTGACTGAGAGGGCGCAAAGGGTAGCAGGGAAGATCAGCCCTCTCCGTCACGGCTTTACGCCGTGCCACCTCTCCCAAAGGGGAAGGCTTGGGCGTGTTGCAAAATACAACACGCCCACTGTTTATTTAATTTCCTGTTCCAAAGCGTCAAATTCCGGTGTTGAAAAGAACTCGCCCAGTGTGATTTCAAGGCCGTCACAAATCATCTTGATGGTGATTAGTTTTGGGTTTTGACTTTTGCCGTAAAGAATATTTTTGATGCTGGAAGGAGGCAAGGCGGAAAGCGTCGCCAGTTTGTTGATGCTGATTTCCCTTTCACCACATAATTGCAAAATGCGATTACGAACCGCTGTAATAGTGTCCATAAATATGCCCCTTTGCTTGTTTATACAAATAGCATAAACAATTTGCTTGCATTATGTAGGCTATGCATGCTACTATTAGGCTATGCATAGCCTACAAAGGGGGGGAAATAATGTCAGCTTGTACATTCTTTGGTCACAGGGATTGCCCGGAGGCAGTTCGTGAGCAGGTAAGAAGGGCAGTGGAAAATCTGATTTTGCATCATGGGGTGGATATGTTCTATGTGGGTAATCAGGGGCGGTTCGATGCCATCGTTCGGGGCGTATTGGGGCAACTGGCACAGGAATATACGCAGATCCGCTATGCGGTGGTGCTTTCCGCATTGCCCAAAGCACAGCAGGATCCCTCCGACACCATGCTGCCGGAGGGGATCGAAGCCATTCACCCACGCTACGCCATCGACTGGCGCAATAACTGGATGCTGAAACGGTCGGATTTTGTCGTTACTTACATGACCCATCGGTGGGGCGGTGCGGCAAAATTTGCCCAAAAGGCCGAAAGAATCGGAAAAACGGTGATTCATTTGACATAGGAAAAACCCTGCCATCTTTCGATGGCAGGGAAAATTATTCCTTTTTCAGCAGGTCTGCAAGGGTGACGGACTCGAAGAAATCGTTGATCATGGAGTCCAGCTTGTCCCACATGGGTTTTGCTTCGCAACATTCTCCCCGGGAGCAGCCTTCCGGGCCGTTGGCAGTGCAGGAAACGGCGGCCAGAGAGCCTTCCGTCAGCTTTAAAATGCTGCCAATGGTATAACGGTCGGGACTGCGGTTTAAGCGATAGCCGCCGCCTTTTCCGTGGACGGCGTCCACCAGATTTCCCTTGGACAGCAGGGACATGATGGATTCCAGATATTTCTGGGAAATGCCCTCGGCTTCGGCAATCTCTTTCAGGGGAATGTACTCCCGGTTACGACCGGTGGCAAGGCAGACCATCACCCGTAGGGCATAGCGGCCTTTCGTCGATACGATCATGGCTTAACCTTCGCCGTGAACCTGCTCGTGCAGTTCATCGTGGTCGATCTCCTTGAACTTCTCCTTGTCGTAGGGGATGCCGTTCTTGTCGAAATAGTCCTGCAGGGCCTTCTTAATGGCTTCTTCTGCCAGCACGGAGCAGTGCATCTTGTGGGCAGGCAGACCGTCCAGTGCCTCAGCGACAGCCTTGTTGGTCAGCTCCAGTGCTTCTTCAATGGGCTTGCCGATGATCATTTCGGTGGCCATGGAGGAAGAGGCGATGGCGGAGCCACAGCCGAAGGTCTGGAACTTTACATCCTTCAAAATGCCATCCTCGATTTTCAGGAAGATCTTCATAATATCGCCGCACTTGGCATTGCCCACTTCACCTACGCCGTCAGCATCCTCAATGGTGCCTACATTGCGGGGATTCATAAAATGATCCATTACTTTTTCGCTATACAGTGCCATATCTGTTATCTCCTAAATCTTAAAGAATATATTCGCGCTTGCCTGCAAGCAGATCGCTCCACACGGGGCTGATGCTGCGCAGATAGCTGACTACCTGGGGAACAACGGTCAAAATATGATCGATCTCTTCCTCGGTGTTGTACTCACTGAGGCTCAGGCGCAAAGAGCCGTGGGCCACATCGTGAACACGGCCAATGGCCAACAGCACATGGCTGGGATCCAGAGAACCGGAGGTGCAGGCAGAGCCGGAGGAGGCTTGCACACCCTTCATGTCCAGCAGCAGCAACAGGCTTTCGCCTTCAATGCCCTCGAAGCAGAAGCTGACGTTATTGGGCAGACGGTGGTTCGGGTCGCCGTTGAGAGCGCTGTGGGGGATCTGGGAAAGACCGGCAATCAGCTTGTCCCGGAGGGCGGAGACCTTGGCGGTGTTTTCGTCCAGATGGGCAATGGCTTCTTCCAGAGCGGCGGTCATGCCGCAGATGGCGGCCAAATTCTCGGTACCGGCACGCTTGCCACGTTCCTGTGCGCCGCCGTCGATCAGGTTTTGCAGCAGGATACCACGGCGGCAGTACAGGGCACCGATGCCCTTGGGGCCATGGAACTTATGGGCAGACAGGCTCAGCATGTCGATGTTCTGCTCTTTCACATTTATGGCCACATGGCCGACAGCCTGAACCGCATCGGTGTGGAAGACGACACCGGCTTCCTTGCAGATGGTGCCGATCTCGGCGATGGGGAGCACGGAGCCGATCTCGTTGTTGGCATACATAACGGTGACCAGGCAGGTGTCGGGACGGATGGCATCTTTTACCTGCCGGGCGGTGATGTTATGGTTGTGGCGCACATCCAGATAGGTAACTTCAAAGCCTTCCTTTTCCAGCTTTTGCAGCACATGCAGCACGGCGTGATGCTCAAAAGCGGTGGAGATGATGTGCTTTTTGCCCTTTTTTGCGCCGTTTTTAGCGGCGGTCAAAATGGCCTGATTGTCTGCCTCACTGCCGCCGGAGGTGAAGTAGATCTCTCTTGGCTCACAGCCCAGGCAGGCAGCGACTCTTGCACGGCAATCTTCCAGCACTTCCTTGGCACGCTGGCCCACAGAGTGGAGAGAAGAGGGGTTGCCATAAACCTCCCGGAAGCAGGGGATCATGGCATCAATAGCCGTCTGGCTCATGCGAGTGGTGGCGGCGTTATCGGCATAAACTTGCATATTTTTCCTCCTATGGAGTATTACCTAGTAATTTCATAGGTAATATAGCACTATTTACCTACTTTGTCAATGGGTAAAAAGGAAAGGATCTTCAACTGTTGGCATTTTCTCCTAAATCTTTCGACTTTTTCAGCGGTTATATTGCCACAGGCAACGCATATTAAAAAGGCAGAGAAAGGGGTGCGACAATGAAAAAGACGATCAAATCATTCATTATATTATTATTGTGCCTGAACCTGCTGGCTATTCCTGCGTTTGCCCGGGAATTGGTGGCAGTGGGACAGGTGGTAGGTTTGGAACTTTCCGACAATTCGGTAACGGTGGTGGACTTTGATATGGAACTGGGAAAAGCGGCGCAAAAAGCAGGGCTGTGTGTCGGCGACCAGATCACCGGCATTGACGGCAAGACCATTCGCTGTACGGAAGATGTGCGGCAAGCGCTGCAATGCTCCAAGGGCAGCATTTGTTTAAAATTGCTGCGGCAGGGCAAGGTTCAGGAGGTGAAACTTGCTCCGGAGATCACCGCTGATGGGCCGAAATTGGGTGTGTTTTTGAAACAGGGGGTTACTGGAATCGGTACAGTTACCTGGTTTGATCCGGAAACCGGCCTGTTCGGAACGCTGGGGCACGGCGTGAATACCGGCGCAGGAGAATTGGTGAAAATGGTTTCCGGCACTGCATATCGGGCACGGGTGGCTGCGGTCGTCAAAGGGCAGGTCGGACATCCGGGGCAGCTGCAGGGGGCGTTAAGCGGCAAAAATGTGCTTGGCTCTTTGCTGGGAAATACAGCGCAAGGGGTTTTCGGCATCGCAGAAAAAGGCTGGGAAGGACAGAAAATGCAGGTAGCCAGCGCTGAGGAAGTGAAGGTTGGCCCTGCTACCATCCGCTCCACCATTGAGGGGGATACCGTCCAGGAATATTCTGTGGAAATTCTGAAAATTTATCCAAAGACCAGAAGCTCCGGCCGCAATCTGATGATTCGGGTCACGGATCCTGACCTGCTTGCCACTACCGGGGGTATCGTGCAGGGCATGAGCGGCAGCCCCATTATTCAAAACGGAAAGCTCATTGGAGCGGTGACCCATGTTTTGGTCAATGACCCGACAACTGGATACGGAATTTTCATCGAAAATATGCTGGATGCGGCAGGATAAAAGCCTCCCTTGTGCAAAGGGAGGTGGCACGGTAAGGCCGTGATGGAGGAATTGTAAGATATCGGAGTTATACAATCCCCCAGTCAGCTCTGCTGACAGCCCCCTTTACACAAGGGGGCCTTGGTCTGGCGGCAAAGCGAACCCCATGTTTTGGTAAATGACCCAACCACCGGGTACGGAATCTTTATCGAGAATATGCTGGATGCAGTGGGGTAACAGGAGGGGCGGTCGATGACCGCCCACTTTTTTGTTGCTTTTTGTGCCGGGCATGATACAATAAGCAAAAAGCGGTTATGCTAAAGGCGAGGTGTGGATTATGGAAAATGTATTTCGTCAGGAAGCGGAAAAATTGCAGTCCCAGCTGGTGGCGTGGCGCAGAGGGCTGCACCAAATCCCGGAAGTGGGCACGGATTTGCCCCAGACCATGAATTTTATCAAGAAAGAACTGGACAAACTGGGAGTTTCTTATCATTGTTATGAGGAGATTTCCTGCATTGAGGCTATTTTAGGGCAGGGGAAAAAGTGCTTCCTGCTGCGAAGTGATGTGGATGCCTTGCCCGTCAAAGAGGAAGCGGAGGTGCCTTTCCGCTCCACCAACGGCAATATGCACGGCTGCGGACATGATCTGCACGGTGCCATTTTGCTGGGGGCAGCGAAACTTCTGAAAGACCATGAAAAAGAGCTGCCCGGTCGGGTGAAACTGCTGTTCCAGTCCGGAGAAGAAGTTTTCCAAGGGGCAAAGGCGGCCATCGAAGCAGGTTGCTTGGAGGATGTGCAGGGGGCTTTTGCCATGCACGTCATTGCCATGATGCCAATGGGTGTTGTCATGACGGGAAAAGAGGCCATGGCTTCCGTGGACGGCTTTAAAATCACCTTGACAGGCAGAGGGGGACATGGTTCTATGCCGGAAGCGGCGATCGACCCCATCAACGCCGCCGTACAGGTGTATCTGGCTTTGCAGTCCCTGATTGCACGAGAGATCGGCGGCACGGAAGAAGCGGTGCTGACCATCGGACAGCTGACCGCCGGGGAAGTGGCCAATGTGATCCCGGAACGGGCGGTGTTGCAGGGCACGCTACGCACCTTTCAGCCGGAACTGCGGCAGCGGCTGGTGAAACGGATGGAAGAAGTTTCCAATGGAGTGGCGGCGACCTATCGCTGTCAGTGCCAAGTGGAAAAAATCAGCCAATGCGCCAGTGTGGTCACCGACGATGGCGTGACGGCCATGGTACGCAAAGCCATTGGTGAAGTTGCCCCGGAACTGCATGTGGTGGGAGGCGCCCACGGTATGGGCTCGGAGGATTTTGCACAAATTACCCAGAAAGTACCGTCCGCCTATTATATGGTTGGTGCCGGGCCGGCGGATGAGAAGAAACGCTACGGCCAGCACAATCCCAAAATCGAGTTTAACGAGGATGTCCTTTGCCTGGGAGCGGCGATCTATGCCCAGACGGCGCTGGATTGGCTGAAAGAGGAGAATTGATATGAATATGGATTGCCATATCCACATGGCGCTGGACGGAGCAGACTGGAAAGCTGCCATCGCCCGGCATGGGAATGGGCCGGATGAAAGGTTCATCCGGCAGGTGCTTTCCGATTATCAGCAAAAAGGGTGCTCCTATCTCCGGGACGGCGGTGACCGCTGGGATGTGGGCAAAAAAGCCAGAGAATTGGCTGGGAAGTATGGAATTATCTATCGCACGCCCCTTGCGCCGCTGTGTAAAAAGGGGCATTATGGGGCATTTATCGGGGAAACCTATGAAAATCTTTGGCAATATGGGGAAATTGTGAAAAAACGCCGGGAAAATGGGGCGGATTTTATTAAAATCATGATCTCCGGGCTGATGGATTTTAATCGTTTTGGGGTGCTTTCTGAAAGTGGATTGGAGAAAGGGGAGATCCGGGAGCTGGTACATATCGCCCACGAGGAAGGCTTTTCGGTCATGGCTCATGCCAATGGTGCAAGAACTGTGGAAGCGGCGGCAGAGGCCGGAGTGGACAGTGTAGAGCATGGGGCATATCTGGATGAGGAAGCACTCTGTGCGATGAAAGAATCTGGTACCGTCTGGGTACCCACATTGTCAGCCATCGGAAATTTGCTGGGGAAAGGCCGCTTTGACGACGGAGTGGTTGCCCCAATTTTAGAAAGCAGCATGGAAAATCTCCGCCGATTTGAAGCCATGGGCGGCCTGATCGCCTGCGGCAGCGATGCCGGTGCCTGGGCGGTTGCCCACGGGGCGCAGACCGAGGAAAAATGGCTGGTAAAAGCCGTTGGCAAAGAAGCCATTCGACGGGGCAACCAGTGCATCAGAGAAAAATTTTGATGAAACCGGCGGTCTGGTTTTCCAGACCGCCGGTTTTTATGGCTCAATATCATAAAAAGTATCGCCAATATAGAAG
>CAZPJH010000064.1:0-8778 GCA_964586875.1 uncultured Oscillospiraceae bacterium | reverse complement strand
ATTTTGAAATGCTGGGCAACTTCTCCTTCGGCGACTACTTTAAGCACGAGGCCATCGCCTGGAGCTGGGAATTTTTGACCAAGGTGGTTGGTCTGGACGAGAACCGTCTGTATCCTTCCATCTATGAAAACGACGAAGAAGCTTTTGAGATCTGGACAAAAGAGATCGGCGTGCCTGCTGACCATGTGTTCCGCTTCGGCAAAAAGGACAACTTTTGGGAGCATGGCTCCGGCCCCTGCGGTCCCTGTTCCGAGATCTACTATGACCGTGGTGAGAAGTATGGCTGCGGTGAGCCCGGCTGTACCGTCGGCTGTGAGTGCGACCGTTATATGGAAGTGTGGAACAATGTGTTCTCCCAGTTCAATAACGACGGTCAGGGTAACTATACGGAACTGGCTCAGAAGAATATCGACACCGGCATGGGTCTGGAGCGTCTGGCAGTTGTCTGTCAGGATGTCAACTCCCTGTTCGATGTGGATACGGTTATGAACATCACCAACCACGTCACCCGTATCACCGGTGCATCCTACGGCCAGAGCGTGAAGAACGATGTTTCCCTGCGTGTGATCACTGACCATATCCGTGCATCTACCTTTATGATTGCTGACGGTGTTCTGCCTTCCAATGAAGGCCGTGGCTACGTGCTGCGCCGTCTGTTGCGCCGTGCTGCCCGTCACGGAAAGCTTCTGGGTGTGAACCATCCCTTCCTGTACGAAGTGGTGGAGACTGTCGTTCACGAGAATGAAAATCACTACACCTATCTGCGTGAGCGTGCAGACTATATCACCAAGGTGGTCAAGGTAGAGGAAGAAAACTTTGCTCGTACCATCGATACCGGTATGCAGATTTTTGCCCAGAAGCTTGCTGAGCATAAAGAGGCTGGCAAGACCGTTTTCTCCGGCGATGATGCATTCCTGCTCAGCGATACCTATGGTTTCCCCATCGACCTGACGGAAGAGATGGTGGAAGACGAGGGCATGACCATCGATATGGAGCGCTTCACCGCCTGTCGGGAAGAACAGAGAGTTCGTGCCCGTGAAGCACGAAAGGCACTGGGTGATCTGGCCTGGGCAGGTATTGATCTGGGTCTGGATAATACACCGACTACCTTTGTTGGTTATACCGAGCCCAATTGTCAGGCAAAGGTGTTGGCCGTTTGTGTTGGTGAGGAAGTATCCGGCACCATCGCCGGCGGCGAAAGCGGCATTATCGTGCTGGACAAGACACCTTTCTATGCAGAAATGGGCGGTCAGGTGGCAGACCACGGTGTGATTCTTTGCGGCGACAGCCGTTTTGCGGTCAATAACGTGCAGAAGGATAAGTCCGGTAAATATCTGCACCATGGTACAATGGTCTCCGGTTCTATGAAGGTGGAGGATGTGGTCATTGCTTCTATTGATGTGGAGCGCCGGAAGGCTATCATGCGTGCCCACTCTGCTACTCACTTGTTGCAGAAGGCACTGACCTCTGTCCTGGGTGAGCATGTGCATCAGGCAGGTTCTCTGGTGGAGCCCGACCGTCTGCGTTTTGACTTTACCCACTATGCAGCCATGACCGGTGAGGAATTGGCTCGCGTGGATGCCATTGTGCAGAATGCCGTACTGGAGGGTTATTCCATCGAAACCCGTGAAATGGGCATCGAGGAGGCCAAGGCTATGGGCGCAACGGCTTTGTTCAGTGAAAAGTATGGCGATACTGTCCGTGTGGTAAACATGGGTGGATATTCTATTGAGCTGTGCGGTGGTACCCATCTGGACAATACAGCAAAAGTTGGTCCTTTCCGCATTGAAAGTGAAGCTTCCGTTGCTTCCGGTGTGCGCCGTATTGAGGCAATCACCGGTAAAGCTTGCCTGGCTGATATGACCAGAACCCGCGAAATGCTGTACAAGGCAGCTTCTGCACTGAAGGCAAAGCCTGCGGAGGTAACGGATCGGATCCAGAATACCATGGAAGAGCTGAAGAATTTGAAGCGTACCATCGAAGCTTACAAGGCCAAGGAAAGTGCAGGGGAAGTGGAACGTTTCCTGTTTGCTTCCCACGAGATCAGCGGTTTGAAGGTTTTGACAGCCACTGTGCCCAACGCAGATGCAGCAAAACTGCGTCAGATGGGCGATACCCTGCGTGACAAGTGTGCCAATGTGGCAGCTGTTCTGGCAACGGTGAATGATGAGAAGATCACCTTCCTGGCAGTTTGCGGCAAGGAAGCTGTTGCTAAGGGTGTCAAAGCCGGTGACTTGGTGAAGCTGGTGTGCACAACTTGCGGCGGCTCCGGCGGCGGCAAGCCCGACTCTGCCATGGGCGGCGGCAAGGATGTCCTGAAGCTGGACAATGCGCTGGCTCAGGTGGACGATTTTGTTGCAAGCAAATTGAACTAAGATTTTAAGGGCGTCGCCGCAGTGCGGCGCCCTTTTTCCCATATCTGAGGAAAGGAGGTACGGTATGAGAAAACTGATGTGGTTCGCCATGGGATTTGCCATTGCCATAATGGTGGGGATGTACAGCTTGTGGGGAGAGCGGTATTTTCTGGCAGCCGGGATCGCTGCGGTGCTGCTGGCTGTTTTTATCTATTTGTCAGGGCGTTTTCCGAAGCTGCGTATTGGTGTGGCATTATTCTTAGGATGTATGATCGGATTTGTTTGGATATCTGTTTTTGATGCAGTTTATCTATCCGTACCCCGAGCAGCTGATGAAGAACGATTAAATATGACCATCACCGCTACGGATTATTCCCGAGAAACGGATTATGGTACTTCTGTGGAAGGAATCGGAAAGATCAATGGAAAAATCTATCGTATACAGGTTTATTTGCCGGAGGAGGTGTCGCTTTCTCCCGGAGATACCCTCACAGGAAGGTTTGCCCTGCGTTCCTCCTTGCCCGGATGCAGCAATGCATCCAATTATTACAGGACGGAACACATTTTCCTGACTGCTAAAATCTCAAAAATGCCGCTGATACAACAGGCAGAGAAAATGCCTTGGTATGGATATGCTGCTTATGTGCGCCAGCAGGTAAAATATGCTTTAGATAAAGCGCTGCCCTCCGATGTTTCGGGCTTTTCGATTGCACTGCTTATTGGAGATAAAACACAAATTGACTATGAAACCAATGCATCTTTTAAAGCCAGTGGCATCAGCCACATCATAGCGGTGTCCGGCCTGCATGTGACGATTTTGTTCTCTCTGGTTTATATGCTGCTGGGCCGCAAGCGCATATTGGCAATGGTGGTGGGGGTGCCTGTGCTGTTTTTCTTTGCGGCGGTGGCTGGATTTTCCCCTTCTATTATGAGAGCATGCCTGATGCATATGCTGATGGTGACAGCTATGCTGTTTGACCGGGATTATGATCCGCCAACGGCGTTGGGATTTGCGGTGCTTGTTATGTTGGTGCTGGATCCATGGACGGTAACAAGCGTTAGCTTTCAATTGTCCGTTGGGTGCATGGCAGGCATTATTCTGTTTACAGAACCAATTCGCCAGTATCTTATGGATAAACAGCGGCTGGGTCGCCTGAGAGGAAAGTGGAAAAAACTGGCCAACGGGTTTGCTTCCTCCGTGGGAATGTCTATAGGTGCTATGATTTTTGTGACGCCGCTGTGTGCCTATTATTTTGGAACAGTCAGCCTGATGGGAACGATCACAAATCTATTGACCTTGTGGATGGTTACCTTTGTATTCTACGGCGCAATGGGGACCTGTGTGGCAGGCCTGATTTGGCTGCCATTCGGAAAGGTTCTGGGCTGGATCGTTGCGTGGCCGATTCGTTATATACTAATGGTGGCCAAGACACTGGCATCTTTCCCATTGGCTGCAGTGTATATGGACAGCTTATATATGGTCATATGGCTGGTTTTTGTGTATCTGTTGCTGATCGTTCATTTCGTCATTGAAAAGAAGCAAATCGTGACCATGTTCTGCTGTGCGGTGATCAGTCTGTGCATAGCATTGACTGCTACCTGGATAGAACCGCTACAAGATGAGTGCCGTGTTACCGTTCTGGATGTAGGACAGGGACAGTGTATTTTGCTGCAAAGCCAAGGGAAAACTTTTGTGGTGGACTGCGGTGGCGATCAGGATACTGATGCGGCGGATACAGCGGCAAATGCGCTACGCAGTCAGGGGATTTTTCAAATAGATGGCCTGATCCTAACGCATTATGACCGTGACCATGCGGCCGGTGCCCAGTATCTTCTCAGTCAAGTGCCGGCAGAAACAATTCTTCTGCCCAACTGTGCTGACGGGGATGGAACCGGGGCTACAATTTCGGAGGAATTTTCAAAACGGATCATCACTGAGGTGACGACCATTGGGTTTGGCCAGGCAAAAATTACGTTGATTCCATCGAAAAATGATCTTTCCAATAACGAAAGCGGCCTATGTGTCTTGTTTCAGACGAAGAATTGTGATATACTCATCACAGGTGACCGCAGTACGGAAGGGGAACTGGAGCTGATGCGCATGATCGATCTTCCCAAATTGGAAGTGCTGATCGTCGGACACCACGGCTCCAAATATTCCACCGGAGATGCCCTGTTGGAGGCAACAGAACCGGAAATTGCGATCATATCCGTGGGCAAGGACAATTCCTACGGCCATCCCACCCAAGAGGTGCTGGATCGATTAGAAAATATCGGATGTGAAATTTACAGAACAGACCTGCATGGAAAGGTCGTTTACAGGGGGTAGACCATGGCGAAAGACCTGCAAAAGGATACGCTGCAACAGCTGAAACTGGCCATCCGCAGCAAAACGCCTGCCAATTTTTATATTTTTCATGGCGAGGAATCCTTCCTGTTGCGCCACTATTTAGGACAGCTCCATAAGGTTATTTTGGAGGAGTTGACCGAGTCCTTTAACTGCCACCGATTTAATGGCGAGAATTTCGACTTGCGGGATTTTGCCGATGCGGTGGAAAATCTTCCAATGATGGCACAGCGGACACTGGTACAGGTGGAAGACATTGACCTTTTTAAGCTTCCGGAGGATAGCCGAAATAAAATGATCGATGTCCTAACAGATATTCCGGATTACTGCACAGTAATCTTTATCTACGATACGGTGGAATTTAAGCCGGATAAGCGGCTGAAAAAGTTATGGGAAGCCGTTTCGGCCGGTGAGATCGTAGAATTTGCAAAGCAGGATCAACGGGATTTGATCAGTTGGATCAGCCGACATTTTTCTGCCAAAGGAAAGCGAATTGCCGGGGATCTGTGCGCTTATTTGATTGAAATAACCGATGGCACCATGACCTCATTGGCTGGTGAGATCGAAAAAATCGCTGCTTTTTCTGCAGCGGATACCATTTGCAAAGCGGATATTGATGCAGTTACCGAGCCGGTGTTGGATGCGGTGGTGTTTCGCATGACGGATATGATCGCAGCAGGGGATTATGGTAATGCGTTGGTAACACTGCAAAAACTCCTAAAAATGCAGCAAGAACCCATTGTGATCCTGGCGGCCATCGGCAGCCACTTGCGACGTTTAGGGGCAGCCCGTACCCTTCTTGATCGGGGCGGTAGCGCAGGGGAATTGGCAAAAATGTGCGGTGTTGCTGACTTTGTGGCAAGAAAAGCCATGGATGCAGCTCGTCGGTTTCGCCCCGAATTTTTCAAGAAAGCAATGGAGCTGGTGCTGGAAACGGATATGAAGATGAAAACGTCCTTTGACGACAGCGAACGATTGCTGGAAATGCTGATTTTGCAGCTGGCACAGGAGGCGCACCGTGTATAAAATCAAGGAAGCCATTGTGGTAGAAGGCAGATACGATAAAAATACGCTAAGCCAGATCATTGATGCTCCGATTTTTGAAACCTCCGGATTTGGAATTTTTAAGAATAAGGAGCAGATGGATCTGCTGCGGCAGGTTGCCCAAAGGCGAGGGCTGATCGTCTTTACCGATGCAGATGGGGCAGGTTTTGTCATTCGCAACCATATCAAGAGTGCCATTTCCGGTGCGTATCTGAAGCACGCCTATACTCCTGATATTTTCGGCAAAGAGCGGCGGAAAGCTGCCCCCGGTAAAGAGGGGAAACTGGGCGTCGAGGGAATGACCAAAGAGGTTATTTTGAATGCGTTACACAAGGCCGGGGCAACTTTTGAAGGGGAAGTGCAGGGGGCAACCACAGGTTGCATCACCAAGCAGGATATGATGCGTTTGGGGCTTTCCGGATGCGCCGATAGCAGCGGAAAAAGGCTTTCTTTGCAGAAAAAACTGGCTCTGCCGGAGCGTATGAGTGCAAATGCACTGCTGCAAGCATTGAATATTTTACTGACATTAGACGAGTTGGAAACACTGGTTTCCGAATTGGAGTAAACCTATGGTTGACATACAAGTAAGTAATTTGACAAAGTTTTTCGTCATTGGCGAGAACCTTTTGGAAGGACTTTCCTTTGAAGTGCAGGAAGGGGAGCGTGTGGCCATTTTAGGCCGCAACGGCTGTGGCAAGACCACTCTTTTTAAGATCCTCACCGGGGAAATGGATTATGACGACGGCGAGGTATTCGTCAATCCCAACAAGCGTCTCGGCCTGATCTCCCAGATCCCGGTGTTTCCCGTGGGATATACCGTGGAAGATGTGCTGCGCTCTGCCTATGCCGATGTGACCGCCGCCAGGCGGAAAATGGAAATTCTGGAACTGGAAATGGCCCAAGGGGCAACCGATGAGCAACTGCGGCAATATGATGCTCTGGTGAATCGCTTCCAAGCCGGCGGCGGCTACGAAATGGATGTGGAAGTGGACAAGATCTGCAACGGTCTGGGCATTACGGCCAGTCAGCGGGTGCAGGAATTTGACAGCCTTTCCGGTGGTGAAAAGACGAGAGTGAACCTTGCTCGTCTGCTTCTGGAGAAGACGGATATCCTTCTGCTGGACGAGCCGACCAACCACTTGGACTTAAATAGTGTAGAGTGGCTGGAAGGGTACATCAATGCCTTCAAAGGCACGGTTTTGATGATCTCTCACGACCGCTATTTCCTTGATCAGGTAGCCCAACGAGTTATTGAGATCGTGGACGGCCATGCGGAGTTCTATTCCGGCAACTATTCATTCTACATGGATGAAAAGCAGGCACGGTTTGATCTGCAAATGAAGCAGTACCAGCAGGAACAGGCGAAGCTGAAGCAGCTGGGCTTTACGGTGGAGCGAATGAAGGGCTGGGGCATCAATAACCGTACCCTTTACCGCCGTGCCATGTCCATTCAGCATCGCATGGAGCGAATTAAAAAGACAGAAAAGCCTAAAACGGAAAAGACCATGAAGGCAACATTTGGCGAAAAGGACTTTTCCGGCGATGTGGTTTTCAAAATGAAAAACGTGGCCAAGGGCTTTGGGGAGCGGACGCTGTTTTCGGATGTAAATTTGAACGTAGAAGGCGGCGAGCGTATTGCCATCCTGGGCGACAATGGCACGGGAAAATCCACATTTATCAAGTGTCTGTTGGGGGAGGAGGACTGTGAAGGCAAGATCCAGTTCGGCCCCACCGTCAAATGGGGATATCTACCCCAGAGCATCCATTTTGACCACCCGGAACGCAGCCTTTACGATACCATGCTCTACGAAAAAAACTGTACCCCACAGGTCGCTCGTGACCGTCTGGGACAATTTTTGTTTCAGGGGGAAGATGTGTTTAAGACGGTCGGAAACCTGTCCGGCGGCGAAAAGTCCCGACTGCGGCTGTGTATGCTGATGGACGAAAAAATCAATCTGCTGATTCTGGACGAGCCGACAAACCACTTGGACATTGCATCCAGGGAATGGGTGGAGGCAGCCATCGAAGAATTTGAAGGCGTGCTGCTATTTGTGTCCCATGACCGCTATTTTATCGAAAAATTCGCCGAGCGGATCTGGCTGCTGGAAGATGGTAAAATTCGGGATTTCCCCTGCGGATATGCCAAATATCGTTCGATTTTAGCCCACGAAGCGGCAGCGCAACCGGTGGTTGCTGCCGCACCCAAGGAGAAAAAAGAGAAGCCAAAGGGCGGCTCTAAGGATGTGGACAAGCTGATCCGCCGTTTGGAACGAGAGATCGAAAAGCAGGAAAAGGCCGTTGCCCAATTAGACATGCAAATCGAAGCAGCATCTGCTGACTATCAGGAGCTGACCCGACTGCTGGGGGAAAAAGAGCAGGCAGAGCAGGTGCTGATGGATCTGATGGAGCAATGGGAACAGGCCCAGGAGGGGTAATATGAATCATATTGGAACGCAAACCATTGAAACCCAGCGTCTTGTTTTGCGCCGTTTTACTGTAGCCGACGCACAGGCTATGTTTGACAACTGGGCGAATGATTCGGAAGTTACAAAATATTTGACTTGGCCGCCCCATGGCAGTGTGGAAGTGACAAAGAAACTACTGGAATGTTTGGTATCGGATTACGAAAAATCTGACAATTATCAGTGGGCAATCGTCTATGATAATCAGCCCATTGGCTCTATTGCTGTTGTGAATTTGAAACCGAGAGCAGAAGCGGCTGAACTTGGCTACTGTATTGGCAAAGATTGGTGGCACAAAGGCATTATGTCTGAAGCACTTCACGGTGTGATGAAATTTCTCTTTGAGGATGTGGGAATCCAACGAATTGCTGCCTGCCATGCCCCGGGAAATCCACATTCAGGCAATGTAATGAAAAAATGTGGTATGACTTATGAAGGAACATTCCGCAAGAATGGCTGGTGCAATCAGGGGTGTGTGGATGAAGTGTATTATGGTATTCTAAAATCCGAATGGAAAGGTTGACACCCTCATAAAAAGGGCATATAATAGGCAAAGAGAAAAATTTGAAGG
>CAZPJH010000063.1:0-8859 GCA_964586875.1 uncultured Oscillospiraceae bacterium | reverse complement strand
TGTTCGTGGTATAAATCAGCCGGCGGACGGCATCGGGAAACTTGAAATAGGTGCTGAGATTCGCCCAGTTTTCGCGCCAGGATGCCGCAATCCGCGGGTACTTCTGTCCCCAGATTTCCTCAAAATTGTCCAGGGCCGACAGGGCAGCCTGCTCGTCTGGAGCGGCATACACGGCCTTCAAATCCGCCATGAGCGCCTTGATATCCTTGTAGGACACGTACCTGCCCGAGTTCCGCAGCTGGTGAATGATGCAATTCTGGATATCCGTTTGCGGGAAAACAGCGTTGATTGCGGTTGAAAAACCGACCAGATTGTCCGTGCAGGCAATGAAAATATCCTGTACGCCGCGATTCCGCATCCCATTGAGGACGGTTGCCCAGAATTTCGCACTCTCACTCTCACCGACCCACATGCCCAGCACGTCCTTGTGGCCGTCCAGATCGATGCCGATGGCGATGTACACCGCCTTTTTCACGATCTGGCCTTCGCTGCGCACATGGTAGTGGATGGCGTCCATGAAAACGACTGCATAAACGCTTTCCAGCGGCCGGTTCTGCCATTCCCGGACGATGGGCAGTATTTTGTCCGTGATCCGGCTGATGGTCGTATCCGACACGTCCAGCCCGTAGATTTCGCGGATATGGGCTTCGATGTCCGCTGTCGTCATGCCTTTGGCGTACATGGACAGAATCTTTTCCTCGATATCCTGGCTGATGCTCGTCTGGTGCTTCTTCAGCAGCTGCGGCTCAAATTTGCCCTTTCGGTCCCGGGGCATGGCTACCTCCACTTCGCCGAAACTGGTCTTCAGCGTCTTGCTGCTGCGGCCGTTCCGGCTGTTGTCGGTATCCTTGTTCCGATAGTCGTATTTGCTGTAGCCCAGATCCTCCTCCAGTTCCGCTTCCCTGTTCACCATTTTTCATCATCCGCTCTATTATACCAGAAAAGGAAGCGGGTGGTGAGGTCTTTATGACAGACTGACCGCCATTCTCTTGCAAAAGGGCATGGCGGTTTTTGCATGTGGAAATTAAGGCGTATCTTTCTCGGTACGGGAGCGGTATTCCGTGGGGGTCAGCCCGGTTTTAGCCTTGAATTGGGTGAAAAAGCTGGACTTGCTGGTGTAGCCGCTGCACTCCATAACCTTGGATAAGGAGGCGTCGGAAGTGGTCAGCAGCCGGCAGGCGGTGTCGATACGCTGATCCCGGATGTAATCAGAAATGGACATCCCCACATAGGTTTTGAACATGGAACGGACATAATTTACAGAATAGCCTGCCCGCTGGGCGATGGTTTCAACAGATAGCTGAGGATCAGCAATATTGTTCTGGATGTATTCCGAAATATCCAGAATGGTGCTGTGCCACTGGGCGGAGGTACCTGCGCTGGAAACAATCCGCTGGGATACAGCTGAGCAAAGGCTTTTAAGGTTTTCTTCCACCTGACGCAGGTTACGGCAGTCCGCCAGCACATCCTGGCAGGTCTGATAATCGCCGGAGGTGAGCTGCTTGTTGAAGGCGAAAAACAGCGTGAAATACAGGGAGTAGATGCTGGCCTGGCGCTCGTTGGTGGGCAAATCCATAATCAGCATGGTGAATTTCTCAATGGACTGGCAGGTATCCTCCAGACGACCATCCTGGGTGAAGGCAAGAATGTCCTGGGTCAGCTGCTGTCCATCCTTATCGGGACGCTGGGAACAATAAGCCTCGTAATCACGCAGGGTGCAAACGGTTTTGTGGGTCATGCCCAGGAAGGATGCTTTGTACAGCTGACGGTAGATTGCAGGAAGAGTGTTATCCTCCGGGGAAAGAAGATCGGAAACAGCGCAGCAGGCGGAAACGTGCAGCATTTCGTTCAGCTGTTGCATGGCAAGGAATAGCTGCTCCGCTACTGCACCGTTGGGAATTTCCTGCCCATTGACAAACAGGATGAATGTGCCATCACCCATGTCAACGCAGTGAGCCAGCGGGTAGCGCTGCATCAGCCTGTTGCGCAGCAGGCAGCCGACCTCCTGGCGCAAGCTGCGCTGGCGGAAATAATCCGGCTGCCTGGTATCGTAGCCAATGATGCGCACCAGTCCCATTTGCAGTTGGGCATGGGGGAAAAAAGTCCGCTGCTCCACATCCATTTGATGTTCATTGCCCAGGGTGCTGACCCATGCGTTGAACTGGTTACTGATTAGCTGGTTGTGGGCGCTTTGCTCGATGGTTGTGACCTGGCTGAGCAGGTAGTGGATGGAACCATGAAGCTCTGCCAGCACGTCCTGGCGTTCCTGTTCTGGATTGATTACGGCCTGCGCCTCGCTGGGCAGCTGCGCCATCAGGTCCTCTGCCAGGCGGGTGAAGGGGGCGTTCATCAGATAGGTGTGGATAATGAAGCAAACCAGCATGAACAGGCAGAATGCCAGCATACACACCATAAGGAAACTCAGGAATGGCATATGGGAGGCCAGGAAGGAATCCATATACAGCACAGAGCATACTGTCCAGTCCTGCAGGGCAAGAGGCTGGGTGCAGACAAGGGGGGCGTTGTGCAGGAAGGTAAGCCAGTAGGGAGCAGTGGAGTCGTCACTCTGCAGGTCGCTTAGCTCCAGCCCTTGGGGCATACGCCCCATGACCAGCTGCCCTGTGGAGGAAACCACAAAAGTGGAGGAACCGTCCAGCGGATCAGTGCGGAGCACATTGTCCACATGGCTGGCAATGGTGTCTGGGTCAAAGATGAACACCAGGCGGCAGCTGTGTTCGGCGGCGTAGGCGGAATAGGGCAGGGAGAAGGCCAGCATGGTGCGCTGGCGGTATTGAATCATTTGGTAGCTCAACAGCTGCTGGGGATGAGCAATCAGGGATAGAATATCCGGCTCATCAAAATTGTCCAGCGTGCGGTAGAGTTTCTTTTTAGTACGGGTTACTTCGTATATGCGCTGCTGCTTTTGATTATATAGAATCAGGCCATCCACATCCAGGTTGGACTGCATGAAGTTTCCCACGGACTGCATCATACCCACGTCCAGCTGGCTGCTGCTTTGGGCGGCGTTAATCCAGTTGAACACGCCCTGCTCCTGGTAGAGCATATTGGCGGAAAGAAAAAGTGCTTTCAGCTTTGCCTGAAGGGTATCGGCCAGGTTGGCGGTGCGGGAAACAACAATATCGTTGGCAACGGATAAACTGTGGTTCAGGTAGGAACCCACCAGCAAAAGCGAGCAGGACAAAAACAGCACCGCAAAAATAGCGATGAACGAACGGACACGCCTGGGGGATAGGAGCCTTAACCGCAAAAACTTCTCTTTCATAATTTCTATGATACAAAACCGGGCGGGGAATTTCAAGGGGCATTAGCCCCAGAAACGGTTCGATTTTTGGTACTCTCAGTTTTTGAAATAGAACTATTTTGTGCGAAACACCCAAATCATTATATTTTTTCAACCTGTAAAACCCTGGACTTTACAGCAGCGCTCCGGCGCTGCTATGCTTTTCTTGCAAGCACAACTAACGTGAACGGAGGCGAAAACACCATGCGCAAACCCCAAAAGCGTATCGGGCTGCTGAGAGACATTGCAAACAATCCGCAGTTGTACGCATTGATGCTGCCAGGCGCACTATTCATTTTTGTGTTTTCCTATATTCCAATTGTGGGTTACACCCTGGCGTTCAAGAATTACGATATTACCAAGGGAATCCTGGGCAGCCCCT
The DNA here is from genome assembly GCA_964586875.1 of uncultured Oscillospiraceae bacterium. Classification (GTDB taxonomy): domain Bacteria; phylum Bacillota; class Clostridia; order Oscillospirales; family Oscillospiraceae; genus Faecousia. The sequence continues at coordinate 5,176 of CAZPJH010000063.1, read as the reverse complement.
TTGCAGGGCTGAGGAACTTTGAGTTCTTCTTCAAGGGAAACGATTGGCTGAGGGTAACGGGAAACACCATTGTGCTGAATCTGCTGTTCATTTTCTGTGGCATGGGACTTTCGGTGCTGTTTTCTCTAATGATTAACGAAATTCAGCGCAATCGCATTAAGAAGGTTGTCCAATCCTGTATTTTCCTGCCGTACTTCATTTCCTGGCTGGTCGTGGACAGGATGCTGTACTCACTATTGTCCACCAACACGGGGCTTATCAACCAGCTGTTGGTATCCCTGGGGCTCGGCAAGGTGAATTTCTACAACCAGCCGGGCTACTGGCGCTTCATCCTTACGCTGGTTTATGTGTTCAAAAACACGGGCTACTATTCGGTTATCTTCCTGGGCTCCATCACCTCACTTGATACAGCCTATTTTGAAAGCGCTGTTATCGATGGTGCCACCCGCTTGCAGGTTATGTTCCGCATTACCCTGCCGCTGATTCGCACCACCATCCTGACCATGCTCCTGCTGGCTGTTGGACGGATATTCTATGGCGATTTCGGCATGATCTATGGTTTGATTGGCGACAACAGTACGCTGTTTGCCACTACGGACGTGATAGATACCTATTCCTACCGGGCATTGCGGAAGTTGGGGAACTTCTCCATGTCTTCGGCAATCACGCTGTATCAGTCCGTTTTCGGCATTGTTACGGTGTGCATATTCAACTGGATTGTGAAAAAGGTCGATCCGGATGTTCGGCTGTTTTAAGGAGGTGCGTTCCATGCTGCGGGCCCAAGCGATGAAGCGGGCGGAAATAACAGATAAGCTGGTGATAGGCTTCCTGTTCCTGGCGCTGTTTGTGTTCTTTCTGATATGCGTTATTCCCTTCTGGCTGGTGTTTATCAATTCCTTTGCGCAGCCGCGGGAGTTGGTGCGTGGCTTTCAGCTGCTGCCATCGGTGCTGACGCTGGAAACTTACGACTATCTGCTGAATCATTCTTCCATCATGACGAACTTCGTCAACTCGCTGCTTGTTACCTGTGTGGGTACGGCGCTGGCAGTTATCATCACTGCCATGCTGGGATATGGGCTGGCACACCCAAAGGTGCGCAAGCGCTATGTCCTGTCCTTTATGACGTACATCCCCATGATTTTGGGTTCCGGCATGGTAGGGTTTTATCTACTGGTGGTACGCTATCTGCACCTGAAGGATACCTACTGGGCAATGATTCTGCCTTACGTGGTCAACCCTTTTTATGTGTTCATTATGGTGTCTTTCTATCGCACGATACCCTACGAGCTGCTGGAGGCTGCCTGTGTGGATGGTGCAGATGATTTCCGCACTTTTTTCCAAATTGTGTGGCCCCTGTCCCGTGTGCCGGTGCTGACGGTTACGCTGTTCTACGCACTGTCTTACTGGAATGACTGGTGGCTTGCCATGCTGTTTGTGAACGACACCACCAAGCAGCCGCTGCAAATACTGATACGCAACATTACCTCCCAGCAGGAAATGGCGTCCATCATCGGTTCTATGAACGGCGGTGCGGTGCAGCCGGTGAATGTTCAGCTGGCCACTGTGTGCCTGACCATTGGCCCCATTATCCTTCTGTACCCGTTCCTGCAAAAGTATTTTGTAAAGGGTATTATTGTTGGTGCTGTGAAGGGATGAGCTGACCAAACGGAGAAATCAACGCCGAAGATTATTTGGCGTCGATCAATAAAAAAGGAGGGATCCCCATGTCAAAAACCCGTTTCCTGTCTTTGCTGATGGCATTGACCATGCTCCTGTCTGCCATGATGCCTGTGTGCGCCCTGGCGGAGCCTGTGGAGGTTGTGAAGATCCTCACCATTGGCGGTCAGCCTGCTGGCTGGCCTGAGGTGGAGGAAGCCATCAACGCCCGTATGCGTGCGGAAATCGGCATCGAAATCGACGTAACCTTCGCCGGCTGGGACAACTACGGCGCAAAGGTGCAGATGGAGATTGGCGTTGGCGAGCAGTATTCCTGGGTGTACGATGCTGCGTGGTGCGCCCTGGCTGCCAACCTGGCCAGCGGCTACTACCTGCCCCTGGACGACCTGTTGGCTGAGTATGCACCCCATCTGGTGGAGCTGAAGACTCAGACTGTGCTGGACGCTAATAAGAATCCTGGCCCCGATGGCGTGTATCGCCTGTATACCCTGCCCAACATCAGCGCATACGCTTCCTCTGTGCAGGCGTTTGTCCGTAAGGATATTCGTGAGGCCATGGGCTTCCCGGAAATCAAAACCTACGACCAGCTGGTGGAATTCATGTACAAGGTGAAGAAAACTTATCCTGATATGGTGCCCCTTGCGCCTTCCGGCACGGGCGGATACCTGTCTCAGGTGCTGTTCGCCATGAACGCCCAGCTGGACGAAACGCCTAAGTATGTCAGCATGACCGCCCTGTCCGAGGATGGCGTGATTTTCATGAAGGACAACGACGGCAAGTTCTACAATATCTTTGACGATATGCCCCAGACCATGAGCGATGCCATTGCCCAGGCACGGCAGATGTACCTGGATGGTGTGATTGACGCTGACTGTATGACTGGCACCACCGAAAACTTCTGGCAGGGCACCCAGGCTGTGCTGTACAAGATGGACATTGGCGTGAATGGCGACCTGGTGCAGAATTTGAAGGCCATTGTGCCTGAGGCTGAAGTAGAAGCCGTGAACTTCTACGACTACGAGAATAACGGTCAGGTTGTGTCCGACTTCAAGGCCAAGGATTTCCTGTGTATGCCCATCACCTGCCCCAATCCTGTGGCGGCTGTGAAGGTGCTGGAGTGGCTGTGCGCCTCCCAGGAAAATTACGACATGATTACCTCCGGCATCCAGGGTTACACCTGGGAGCCTGTGGGCGACAACCAGTATATCTACTATTCTGATAAGTGGGAGTGGCTTAGCTGGCGTTACTTCCGCCTGCCCCAGTACGAGCGCTTGGATGCCAACTTCACTGTCAAGGAACTGGACGTGATTCAGAACAAGTGGGGCAACCCTGAATGGTTCACCAAGGGTGTGACCACTGGCTTTGGCTATGACCCCAGCAAGGTGCAGACGGAAATTTCCATCTACAATTCTGCTGTGGCGCAGTATTGGTACGCCATTCTGGATGGCGCTGTGGAGCCTGAGGAAGGCATGGCAGCCTTCAAGGCGGCAGCGTACGATGCGGTGGTTGCTATCCAGAACGATATGCAGTCCCAGCTGGACGCTTTCCTGCAGCAGAAGTAAGAAGCTTGAGGTGAAGACAATGAATTGCGAAACAAAGGTTGGCGTAAACCTCGGCAACGCATTGGATGCCATTGGCGGCGAAACCGTATGGAATAACCCGCCAACTACCCAGCCTATGGTGCAGGCCATGGCAAAGCGTGGTTTCAAACTTTTCCGCTTACCCGTTACCTGGACCAGCCACCTGGGTCCTGCGCCGGATTACACCATTGACCCTGCATGGATGGCACGGGTGCGGCAGGTTGCCGGTTGGGCGCTGGCGGAGGGTATGACTGTCATCCTGAACACCCATCACGATAATGACCTGTTCCAGCCACTGTTTTCCAATATGCCCAAGGCGCTGCCTGCGTTCATCCGGGTGTGGGAACAGATTGCTGCTGAGTTCAACGATATTGGCGATCAGCTGATTTTCGAAGCCATGAACGAACCCCGCCCCAAGGGCGTTCCCGAGGAGTGGGAAGGCGGTACGCCGGAGGCACGCCAGTGCATCAATATGCTTCAGCAGGTGTTTGTGGACACCGTTCGTGCAACGGGCGGCAACAACGCCCGCCGCAGGCTGCTGGTGACGACCAGTGCAGCAACCATTTCTGACAGCGCATTTGATGGTTTCCTGCTCCCCAAGGGCGAAAACCTGCTGCTGGGTCTGCACACGTACCAGCCTTGGAACTTCTGCTACAGCCGTCCCAACATGGTTACAACGCCTGTGTTTGGCAAAGCAGAGGAAGCCAAGCTGGATGAAATTTTCGATATAATCCGCCGCCGGGCGCTGCCCCTGGGTGTGCCTGTGTGGATTACAGAGTTTGGCTCTGTGACCAAGGTGGATGAAAACGGCAAGCATAACGAGGCGGAGGTTGCCAAGTATGTGCGGTACTTCCGTGAACACGCTAAGGCTATGAATATCCCCTGCCTGTGGTGGGACAACAACTTTTACGAATCCGGCGACGAGTGGTTTGGTTTGCTGGATCGGGATAGGCTGGTGTACAACCGCCCGCTGACTGTTGCTGCCTTGCTGGACGAATAAGACAAGAGAACCGCCATGCTCTTGCAAAAGGGCATGGCGGTCAGTCTGTCATAAAGACCTCACCACCCGCTTCCTTTTCTGGTATAATAGAGCGGATGATGAAAAATGGTGAACAGGAAAGCGGAACAGCGACAGGCTATCGAGCTGCTGTGCACGGACATGCTGGTTCCCAACAACCATCTTCTGTGGACTTCACGCACATCTATGAGTTAGTGGAAGACCTGTACTGCGAAGATAATGGACGCCCGAGCTGTGACCCGGTGGTCTTGTTCAAGCTGGTGCTGATCCAGCACCTGTTCGGAATCAGGTCGCTGCGGCAGACAATGCGGGATGTGGAAGTGAACGTGGCATACCGGTGGTTTCTGGGGTACACAATGTCGCAGCCGCTGCCGCATTTTGCGACAATCAGCTATGCGTTCAGGCATCGATTCACGGCGGAAGTCATTGAGGATGTGTTCCGCTGGGTGCTGGAAGAAGTGGCACGCGCAGGGTATCTCTCGCCGGAGGTAGTGTTCGTGGATGGAACGCACATCAAAGCGAATGCAAACCTGAAAAAGCATGTAAAGAGACAGATCCCCAAGGCGGCGAAACACTACCAGGAGCAGCTGATGCAGGAAGTGGACGCAGATCGCGCCGATCACGGGAAGAAGCCGCTGAAGAAGGACGACGACAATGATACGCCGTCTGCATCACCAGAGGAAAAGACAATTATTGAGTCCACTACCGACCCGGAATGCGGCGTATTCCACAAGGGCGAGCACAAGAAGTGCTTTGCGTATGAGGCTCATACCGTTTGCGAGAAGCGCGGGTATGTGCTGGAGGTGGAAGTCACGCCCGGCAATGTCCACGACAGCGTGGCTTTCGACACAGTATTCGAGCGACTGATTGAGCATTATCCGGAAGTTGAAGTAGTTACCGC
>CAZPJH010000062.1:0-8913 GCA_964586875.1 uncultured Oscillospiraceae bacterium | reverse complement strand
AACCTTATCTCCTGTATTTAAAGTCTTGATGGACTGTTCCAGAAGTTCTGCGAAGTTCTCCTCCTGTACAGCCTCAACATTAGTAATTTCGCTCATAGTCTTGTTGACCTCCTTTATTATCCACGCCGGTGTGGATGCACCGGCCGTGATTCCAACAGTAGTGGCACCCCGAAAAAAATCCGGGTCAAGTTCTCTGGCATTATCCACCAGTGCAACTTTATCGCAGTGCTCACGGCAAATCATCGCAAGGCGGCCTGTGTTGGAACTTTTCGGATCTCCTACAACGACCATGGCTTCACAAATCGAACTTAATTTGGCGGCTTCCCCTTGTCGAAATTCTGTTGCTCTACATATTGTATCAAATATTTTCAAGTTAGTAAACTGTTTTTTTGCAATTTCGCAGCATTTTTTCCACAAACTTTCTGTGGATGTGGTTTGACATACCATGCAAATCGGCAAATCCTTTGAAATCGAAGGATCGTTCGCCCATTTTTCCAGTTCTTCCCCGGTTTCAAACACCATGCACTTGCTGCACCATCCGGCGATCCCTTCCACCTCCGGATGGCTCTTCGTTCCAATGATGACAGGCAATTCCCCTGCCAGTTCCGCATTTTGCACCAGATCATGGATCCGGCTCACAAACGGACAGGTAGCGTCTACGATTTGGCACTGTGTTTCCGTCAGCGCCTCCATCACCCTTTGGCTGACCCCATGGGAGCGGATGATCACCGTCATATCCGACTGCGCTTCGTCCGGCGAAGAGATCACACGCACACCCATCTGCTCAAATCGGCTGACAACATGATGATTGTGGATGATCGGCCCCAAGGTAGCTACTTTTTTCCCTTGGGCTACTGCATGCTCCACAGTCTGCACTGCTCGATTGACGCCAAAGCAGAAGCCTGCGCTTTTTGCGACCTGAACACTCATACGCCAACCTTCTGCCGAACGATCTGTCGAATGGCAGCCACAACGGCATCTGTGTCCATTTCGGAAGTATCCACCTTGATGGAATCTCTGGCCATCTTCAGCGGTGCGATCTCCCGGTGGGTATCCTGATAGTCACGCTGCTGCAAATCTTTCAGCACCTTTTCATAGCTATCTTTGCTGCCTTTGACTTTCAATTCTTCATACCGGCGCTGAGCTCGGACTTCTGCCGAAGCAGTCAGGAAAATCTTCACATCGGCCTTGGGCAGTACCACCGTACCAATATCCCGGCCATCCATGACCACATTGTTTTCTTTTGCCACATCCCGCTGCATGTCCAGCAACATTTCCCGGACGACCGCATGCGCAGAGATCAGGCTGGCTTTCTGAGAAATATCCGGTGTGCGGATATCGTCGGTAACGTCAATATTGTTCATCAGCATATGCTGAAGACCGTTTTCATCGTAATAAATATCGATATTCAGTTCGTCAATGTACCGCTCTACGCCATCCACATCTTTGGGACTGATTCCCAACAGATCCATAAAATAAGCCGCAGTGCGGTAAATTGCGCCGGTATCGACATAATAAAAGCCCATTTCAGCTGCCAGTCGCTTGGCAATGGTGCTTTTGCCTGCACCTGCAGGGCCATCAATGGCAATGGAGATGGTCTTACCCATGTTTTCTACCTCTTTCTTTATCCTTCATTTCTCAATCTTGCCAGTGCGGCGGCCTCACGTGCCACCACCTCTTCTGCGGTAATACGCAATTTCTTACCCACATCTTCCGGAGTCATGGGCAGTCCGCCCTCCAGACCAAAACGCAAGTTCAAAATAGCAGCATCCTGCGGATCCAAGCCGCTGAGCAGCTCTGAAATGCGCTGACGCATCTGAAAATAAGCCGTATCTTCCACAGATTGCTGCTCTTCTTCCGGAATTTTCTCTTCCTCTTTTTCTTCCGGCTTTGCTCGCTGCAGCAGACGTGCATTGTCCAGCATATCAGAAACAGCCTTTGCTTCTTCCAGACTCAGGTGTATCTGTTCCGCAATTTCAGCCAAAGTGGGATTTCGTCCCAAATTGGACAGCAGCCATTCATCCGCTGAGCGAAAATCTTCCATGGCCTGCTTCATTTTCTGACCGATCCCGTTTTCCCGTGCCTGCAAAAGCACTGCTTTTGCCAGATATTGACGGATCCACCAGCGTACTTGTTCTTCAAATTCGCCGTCCTGATAATCAAGAATTCCCTGCCACAGGCCCAGGCTGCCCTCTTGGATCAGATCCATTAAAAGCACTCCTCGTCCGGTCATATGGCCAGCCATTTCGATGACCGTAGGCAGCATACCGTTGGTCAGACCGGGTAACGCCTGGTCATATCCACCGACGAAACGCCGTGCCAGACTTTGCAGATCAGAAGGTTTGGGCAATCCCTCCACTTCTTCCAGATATAACCGCAACGGATCGTTTTCTTCCAAATTCTGGAGAAGTGTTCCGGATTTCACCAGTTCTTCCTCCCGACGGAGGCGAATGGCTGCCTGTCCAATAGCGGCGGCTTTCGGCAAATCGGAAATATCCAAAAAAATCTTTGCTGATTCCAAATACAGCAGTGCTTCCTCTAATGCCTCCTCGTTCTCTTCTTCCATCAAAGTCAGAAAACGGACAGCTGATATTCCTTCCCCCGACGGAATCCGGCGCAGCACCTTTGCCCATTGCGGCTCTTCAAAAGAAAACTCCAAATCTGTCATTCCAGAAAATCCTCCAATCCAATGTCCGCCCCCAATTCTTTAAGGCGTTCCATGGCCTGTTTCTCAATTTGTCTTGCCCGCTCCTTGGAAATACCAAGGCGTTGGCCGATCTGCTCTAAAGAACAGCAAACACCGTCCTCCATTCCATAATGAAGCCGCAATACCTGTGCCTGACGCTCCGATAGCATTGAAAGCAGTTTTTCCATTGTTTCCGTCAATGCCTGGCGCACCAGCAGTTCCTGAGGCTGAGGAGAATGTAGATCCTCCACCAGAACAGCGATCGTCTGGTCTTCTCCAACCGTCGCATCCAGTGAAAAGGTCTGGGGCTGCAGTTGTTGCAGTCGGCGAATCTTTTCCGGCTCAATGCCACAGCAGCTACTGAGTTCTTCAACAGTTGGTTCCCGATCCAGTTCCTGCCGCAGTGTTGCCTGAGCTGAGCTGATTTTGCGGAACAAGTCCGCTGTATAAGCAGGGACACGAATGATACTGCCCTGATTTTCCAAATATCGAGTGATCCCCTGGCGGATCCAGAATGTGGCGTATGTAGCAAAACGGCAATTTTGGGTATAGTCGTATTTTTTTGCTGCAGCCAGCAATCCAATGCACCCTTCCTGAATCAGATCCAGCAGGCTGATGCCCCGGCCACCGTATTCCTTGGCTACGGATACCACCAGGCGCAAATGTGCCTGCACCAACTGGCGGATGGCTTCCTCATCTCCCCGGTTGCAGCGCTTTGCCAATTCCAGTTCCTGCTGGGCACTAAGCAAGGGGATCCGGCGGATCTCTTTCAGAAACTCACCCATATTTTCTTCGCTGGTTTCAGCACAGTTCGGTGTCTGCACCGGTGCATACATCATCACTTTAATCCTTTTCTTTCCTTGAGTTTATTCTGCAACGCAAGCAGATCATCGTCAGAACTGACCGAACCTGCCTGATACTCGCTGCGGAGGGTATTGATACAATCCTGCAAGGCCGCCTCATTCACCGGTCCCTGATGGCGCTGGACGACACCTACCAAATGGGACATTTCATCCGGTGTAAAATCCGACAGCACCGACGGTGCCACTTCCAGCCCCTCCTGATATCGCTGCCGCAGCTGTGCAAATGCTTTTCCAAGCACCGGTGCAGAGAACATTTCCTCCGTGACTGCCCCGGTCTGATCAAACAGAGCCGGCACCATAATGACCATGGCAAGAATGGTTTCCTCCGCCATGGCAGATCTGACATTTTTATAATAGAAGGCACGGGTTTTCGGTTGCAGATTTTGCACCGGCTGCAGATCCTGCTTTTCCTGTTTTTTCTTTTCCCGATCCGTTCGGCGCTTAAAGGCCTTGTCCACTTCCATTTTCATGGCTTCGTAACTGATTTTTCCGGCTTCCGCCACCCGACGGCCGTAAACTTCCCGCTGAACGGCACTGGTCAATGTGCAAATCAGCGACGCAGCTTCCTGAATGTATTTTACACGCTGTTCGTCTTGGGTCAAATCAAACTTGCGGCGAATGGCATCGAGTTGATATTCCACCCGATTAGAAGATCCTTCCAGCAATACCCGGAACTTATCCGCACCGAATTTCTTTAAAAATTCGTCGGGATCTTTGGCATCTTTCATCCGCAGCACCTTCACCTGCAAACCGGCCTTTTCCAGCATGGGAATAGCACGCTGTGCAGCTCGCTGGCCTGCTTCATCTCCATCGTAGATCAGGACGACCTGCTCGGTATACCGGGACAGCAGTACCGCATGTTCCTCTGTCAGGCTGGTGCCCAGCGATGCAACCGCACAGTCAAATCCATACTGATGCAGGGCAATGGCATCCATATAGCCCTCCACCAAAATCAAATACCCCAGTTTGCTTTTCTTGGATACATTTAAGCCAAACAGATTTTTCCGTTTGTTAAAAATCAGCGTTTCCGGGGAGTTTAAATATTTGGCGGCATTGGGGTCATTTTTCATGATCCGGCCCCCAAAGCCGATCACATTCCCACGGACATCTATTATGGGGAACATAAGCCGATCCCGAAAACGATCGAATATTTTTCCGTTTTTTTGAGAGATAGTCACAAGGCCGGAGTCTTTCAACTCTTGGTCTGTATAGCCTTTTTTTCGCAACGCATCTACCAGATCCGTCCAACTATCCGGGGCATAGCCAATGCCAAAGTTGATTAAAGTAGCCTTGCTCATTCCCCGATCAAGAGCATACTTCAACGCCGCCGCACCCTCCGGCTGATAAAGCCGACTATGAAAAAAACGAGCCGCCTCCTTGTGCAGCGCCCAAAGGCGCTCCTGCTGGCGATAACGGGATTGGTACTGCTCGTCCTCCGGCACTTCCATGCCAACTCTTTTGGCCAAAGCACGGACAGCATCCGGGTAGCTCAACCCCTCAATTTCCATTTCAAAATTAATGACTCCGCCGCCTTTATGACAGCCAAAGCAATAGTAGATCCCCTTGTCGGGAGCAACAGAGAAGGAAGCCGTTTTTTCGCCGTGAAAGGGACATAGTCCAAACATATTGGCACCTGCCCGTTTCAAGCTCACATACTGGCCGACAACATCCTCGATCGGATTTCTTGCCACTAATTCATCAATAAATGCCGGTGAAAATGCCATGAACGGTCCCCTTTCCTAATATTTGATCAGCAATTACAGCCGCCGACCCTGCTGGATTTCCTCTTGCTGATCCTTGCTCTTTTCCAGTGCCATTGCCAGCAGCCAGCAACCCGTCAAAATTAAAATTACGATCACATTCGGCTGTAACATCGTTTCTTCTGTCGCAACGACATAAGGCACTGCTGCCAATGCGCCGGTACCCAAACTGCACCAGCAGATCAGCTTATACAGTCCTCTTTTTTTCAGGCAGGCGGCAATCAGCGCCAGCACCATCGTCACAAAGGTCAACACACCTGCGATCGGCAAGCAAGAAGCCCCAACGCTATCCGACACAACCGTAAAAAAGTTATATGCGGCGGCCTCTGTTGCCGAAGCGGCATCATTTGTATAGCATTTGACGCTGCCCGGCATCAACTCGAAGGTCATTGCAGACATCAAGAGTGCAGGCAATGCCCATTTCATTATTTTCTGTTTTTCCATGATATTCACCTCAAATGCTCATTATAGCATATTATCCCCGAACATGCCAGCCCATTGGGACAAAAATCTCTGTAAATTTATCTGCGGCGTAATTATCGGTCATGCCGGCAATGTAGTCGCAAACTGTCCGTTCCAAACCATCAAAACTGAGCTGAGGCTGAAAATCCGCAGGCAGATCCTGGGGGTGATCGATATAATGTTCAAACAACCGCCGCAACATATCCTTGGCCTTGCCCTCTTCCCCTTTGGCCACCGGATTACGGTAGACCCGTTCAAACATGAAACTGCGTAGATCCTGCAATGCTTTTTCCACAGCCGGAGTCTGAACGATCACGCCAGCTTCCCGGGATGTTCGGATCATGTCACACACCAGCATATCAACACGCTCGGCGTGGGTATGCCCCAGCACATCGGAGATAGCCGTCGGGATCTCCTCGTTGGACAAGATCCCAGCACGCACCGCATCGTCGATATCGTGGTTGACATAGGCGATCTGATCGGAGCGCCGAACGATCTGCCCTTCCAGAGTTTCCGGAATATTGCAGCCTGTATGCCCGACGATCCCCATCCGAACTTCATAGGTCAAATTCAGTCCCCGGCCATCGTTTTCCAGAATGTCTACCACACGCAGGCTCTGCTCATTATGACGAAAGCCACCGGGCATCAGCTCTGCCAGTGCCACCTCTCCGGCATGGCCAAAGGGCGTATGTCCCAGATCATGTCCCATTGCAATGGCTTCAGACAAGTCTTCATTTAACCCCAAGCCTCTGGTGATGGTACGGGCAATCCGTGCCACTTCAATGGTGTGGGTCATGCGTGTACGGTAGTGGTCGCCCTCCGGACGCAGGAAAACCTGCGTCTTGTGCATCAGCCGCCGAAAGGCCTTGGAATGGATGATCTTATCCGTATCCTTCTGATAGCAGGTACGTACATCCGTTTCCTGAAAACGCTCCCCCTGGATCCGTCCCAGAGAGCAGTCGGCAAATGCTGCCGATGGATGCAAAAGGCGATGTTCCCGACGCTCCAACTCTTCACGTACTGTCATCCGTTTTCCTCCTTATGGATCGGAAAAGCCCGATATTCCCGGCCTGTTTCCATTCCTTCGATAGTAGCGGCACTCATATCTGTCAATCTATCTAAAAATACCTGTGCCCGAGCTTCCGGGAACAGCAGTTCCAGTTCCACTTCTGCACCGAACTGGGTATCGCGAATGATGCCGTCAAAGGCGGCCACCTCCAGCTTCACCCGTTCATAAAAATTGTAGGGACAGGGTACATACAGCACTGTCCCTACCCGTTTCATGGATTTTCCGGCGGCATCGACGGCAATTTTTGCGCCCTTGGTATAAGCACGCACCAAACCGCCTGCACCCAGCAAAATGCCACCAAAGTAACGTGTCACCACACACACCACATTATAAAGCCCCTCTCGCTGCAACACTTGCAGCATGGGCATTCCGGCTGTGCCACCGGGCTCCCCATCATCGGAAAAACGGACTGCGCCGTCTTTGATGATGTAAGCCCAGCAATTATGGGTAGCATCGTAATGTTTTTTCTTCATTTCCTGAATTTTTTCCAGTGCCGCTTCCTCGGTTTCCACCGGCCAAATGCGGCCAATGAAGCGGGACTTTTTTTCTATAAATTCATCCTCGCCAAATTCCGTTGGCACCAGATACTCCTCCAAGAATTACAACTCCTTCACAATGTAGGCTTTTAGTCTGCCATACAGTATTTCATCTACCACCGTATCCACCACAATGCCATCGCCGGTGTAATCCACGGCGATCACCTGTGCATTGCTATGGAGCGTTTCCACCATACCGCCCATGGCGTAAGGCAGCAGCACTTGGATATGATGGCGGCTCTGCCCCAGCGCATTTTCAATCGCAACCAGCAGTTGCTCCATACCGATCCCCTGCTTAGCAGAGATCCTGACCACATCGTCTCCAATGGGAATCTCTTCTGTAGATACCAGATCCGCTTTGTTATAGCAACGCAATACCGGCGTACCGTCTTTTGCAAGTTTTGCGATCAGACGATCAACGACCCGGATATGCTCCTCTCGATCCGGATCAGCCGAATCGATCACATGGAGCAGCAAATCAGCATATTCCAGTTCTTCCAGCGTGGCCCGGAAGGCATCCACCAGATGATGAGGCAGTTTTGCAATAAAGCCGACGGTATCCGACAGGATCACGTCCAAATTGTCGGACACTGTCAGAAGCCGGGAGGTGGTGTCCAAGGTATCGAACAACCGATTATTGGCAGGAATACCTGCACCGGTCAGCTGATTAAGCAAGGTGGATTTTCCGGCGTTGGTATAGCCCACAATGGCCACCACGGGCACAGAATTTTTCATCCGCCGTTCCCGTTGAACAGCACGCACTTGCCGCACCTGCTCCAGTTCCCCCCGAAGGCGGTCGATCCGCTCCCGAATGTGGCGGCGGTCGGATTCCAGTTTTGTTTCACCAGGGCCACGGGTGCCAATACCGCCTCCCTGGCGGCTCAGGCTCTTGCCCATGCCGGAAAGCCGGGGCAGCAAATACTGGTACTGAGCCAGTTCCACCTGCAAACGACCTTCTTTGGTCTTGGCACGCTGGGCAAAAATATCCAGGATCAGGGCACTGCGGTCCAGCACCGTAACACCAATGATCTCTTCCAGTGCCCGAATATTGCCGGGAGAAAGTTCGTTATCGAATACCACCATCGTTGATTCCGTGGCTTCCACCAGCATCCTGACTTCCTGAGCTTTTCCTTCGCCGATAAAGCTATGAGCATCGGGTGTATGACGGTTTTGCAGCACCTTTCCGGTGCAAAAGCCTCCGGCGGTTTCCAAAAGTGCTTCCAGCTCCTCCAGAGATTCATCGGTAGCCGTCTGCGCCTGGGTAAAACAGTCCGCATTCAGACCAACCAAAACCGCCCGTTCCTGCATCTTTTTTTCCAAAATTTCTTCCATATCTTCCTCCCTGACATATCTGCGGGCAGAACAACCATATTACATGTTATTATAGCACAGTATACAGCACTCGTGCAACATTTTCCCGCAAAAAGGCAAAAAAAGTTCGTACCGCAAAACGCAGTACGAACTTTTATCTCTTACTTCAGGCCGAAACGCTTGTTGAAACGATCGACACGTCCACCGGTGTCAACCAGCTTCTGCT
>CAZPJH010000061.1:0-9267 GCA_964586875.1 uncultured Oscillospiraceae bacterium | reverse complement strand
GTAGACATATTCTTTCCTCCGAAAGTTAAAATATTTTGACAAATTCAGGCGCAGGTAGTACAATAACCACCGAAGCGCTTGTATTTTATACCATAAGCAAAATAAATTGTCAACCACTTTTTTGAAGATTTTTATAAAATCCGGTAATACCTTTAAAAATCTCTTAAAATCTCTCAAATACTCTTAAATGCTCGTTTTCTATTTTTGAATTTTTCGGAGGAGATCCCAAGCATGCAGAAACTGATGGGCCTGATGCGCCGTTGCATCGATGATTATAATATGATAGAAGCAGGGGACAAGGTGGCCGTTGGCGTGTCCGGCGGAAAGGACAGTTTGGTGCTGCTGCAGTTGCTGGCCGGTCTGCGCTCCTATTTCAATAAACCGTTTGAACTGGAAGCCATCACCATCGACATGGGGCTGGGCATGGATTACAGCGGTATTGCCGCCCTGTGTGAAAAACTGGATGTGCCTTACACTGTGGTGAAAACGGAGATCGGCCCCATTATCTTTGACTATCGCAAGGAGAAAAATCCCTGTTCCATGTGCTCCAAAATGCGCCGTGGGGCATTGAATCAGGCACTTCTGGACAAGGGTTTTAATAAACTGGCGCTGGGACATCACTATGACGATGCGGTGGAGACTTTCGTCATGTCGCTGATTTATGAAGGACGCATCAGCTGTTTCCAACCGGTGACAAATCTGGACCGCACGGGTATCGTGCAGATCCGTCCCATGCTCTATATCCACGAAAAGACTGTGGATAACTTTGCCAAGCGGATGGAACTTCCCGTAGTGGAAAACCGCTGCCCGGTGGATAAGTCTACCAAGCGGGAGGAAATCAAAAAACTGGTCTTTGATCTGTGCCAGACTTATCCGGATCTGAAAGAGCGGATCTTTGGTGCAATGCAGCGGTATCCTTTGCCTGAGTGGGAACCACATGGCCGATATAAGCGTCCCAAAGAACAGGATTAAAGTTGACAAGAGCCCCTAAAAATGATATAATAATCTACTAAATAAGGGGAATCCCTTATGAAAGGAGATCTCATATGAAAAAACCGATCGTAGCCATTATGTACGACTTTGATAAGACCCTGTGTACCCGTGATATGCAGGAATACACCTTCATTCCCAGTGTAGGTATGCAGCCCAATGAGTTTTGGAGTCACACTGCTGAAGTGGCTGCTGAGCAGACCATGGACAGTATTCTGACTTATATGTACTGCATGGTGGAAACGGCTCATCAGTCCGGTAATCCTTTGACACGGGAAACTTTGGTCAAGTGCGGCAAGGATATTGAATACCACCCCGGCGTGGAAGGCTGGTTCCAGCGGATCAATCGCTATGCAGCGGAAGCCGGCGTTGAAGTGGAGCATTATGTGCTGTCCTCCGGACTGAAAGAGATCATCGAAGGCACTTCCATTGCCAAGTATTTTAAGCGGATATATGCTTGCGAGTTCCTGTATAAAGACGGTCAGGCTTATTGGCCGAAAATGGCGGTAAACTATACGAACAAGACCCAGTTCGTCTACCGCATCAATAAGGGCGTGCTGGATATCAACAATGATACCGATTTGAACAACTCTCGCCCCGACTCTGAAAAGCGGGTGTTCTTCAGCAATATGATCTACATTGGTGATGGTCTGACGGATGTGCCCTGCATGAAGCTTGTCAAGTCCGAGGGTGGTCACTCCATTGCCATCTATCAGAAAAATCAGGAAGAAAAGGCAGCACCGCTGCTGCGCCACGAGCGTGTGGACTGGATGTTTGAGGCCGATTATCGGGAAGGCAGCGAACTGGATAACACCATGAAGCTGCTGCTGGAAGACCTGGCTACTTACAACAAATTGCGTGGCATCAGCGAGATCCAGAAGAAAAAGTTCGCAAAATAACGATCAGGGCGTGTTGTGATTGCAACACGCCCTGTTATCCATAAACAAGGAGCGTTTGCATTGAAAAAACTACTCAAATACATGAAAGGCTTCGGCAAAGAGTGTGCCCTTGGGCCGCTTTTTAAGCTGCTGGAAGCCAGCTTTGAACTGATGATCCCACTGGTGGTGGCCTCCATCGTAGATGTGGGTATTGAAAATGGAGATCAGAGTCATGTGGTAAAAATGTGCATGGTGATGATCGCCTTGGGTGTAGTGGGCCTGATCTGCTCTGTAACTGCTCAGTATTTTGCTGCTCGGGCGGCGGTGGGCTTTGCCAGCCGTCTGCGCCACAGTGTTATGGCACACATTTTAGGGCTGAGTTACAGCCAGATGGACACCCTCGGCACTTCCACCATGGTGACTCGGATGACCTCCGATATTAACCAGGTACAAAACGGTGTGAACCTGACCTTGCGACTGCTGTTGCGGTCGCCCTTTGTGGTCTTTGGTGCCATGGTCATGGCTTTTACCATCGACGCACAGGCGGCACTTGTGTTTGCAGGCGTTATTCCGGTGCTGTGCCTGGTGGTGTTCGGTATCATGCTCATCACCATGCCGATGTATCGCAAAGTGCAGGGTAATCTGGATGGTGTGACTGCTGCGACTCGGCAGAATTTGACAGGTGTACGGGTACTGCGAGCATTCTGCAAGGAAGAAAATGAAATCGAACAGTTTGAACAGGGGACACAGGCGTTGGCACAAAGCCAGCGTAGAGCAGGGCGGATCTCCGGACTGATGAATCCCATGACCTTTGTGATCGTAAATCTTGCTATCGTACTGCTGGTAAAGGTTGGAGCGCTAAAGGTTTATGAGGGCGTGCTGACCCAAGGACTTGTGATCGCTCTGTATAACTATATGTCCCAAATTCTGGTGGAGTTGATCAAAATGGCCAGCTTGATCATTACCATGACCAAGGCTGCTGCTTGTGGCAACCGTATTCAAAGCATGCTGGAAATTCAGCCCGATGCCATCGGCGGCGAGGAGCAGACAGAATTCCAAGGGAAAGTGGAATTTAAGAATGTGACGGCCACCTATGCAGGGGCTGCCGAGCCGTCCCTGTCCCACATTAGTTTTATTGCTCAGCCGGGGCAGACCATTGGAATTATTGGCGGTACAGGTTCAGGCAAAACGACATTGGTAAATTTGATTCCCGGCTTCTACAGTGCGACGGAAGGGCAAGTTTGTGTTGACGGCGTAGACGTAAAGGAACTGAACCCCACGGCACTACGCACCGCCGTAGGTGTTGTTCCTCAGAAAGCGGTGCTGTTCCGGGGAACCATCCGAGAAAACCTGCGCTGGGGTAGGGAAGATGCTACCGATGAAGAGCTGTGGCAGGCATTAGAAACTGCCCAGGCGGCAGAAGTTGTGCGAGGTAAGGATGGTGGGCTGGATGCTTTCGTTTCCCAACTGGGTGCAAACTTCTCCGGCGGACAGAAACAGCGTTTGACCATTGCCAGAGCCTTGGTGCGCAGGCCTTCGATTTTGATTTTGGATGACAGTGCTTCCGCTCTGGACTATGCCACCGATGCCCGATTGAGAGGGGCGATCCGTGCCATGGAACATGCGCCCACTACCTTCATCGTGTCCCAGCGGGCAGCATCTGTCCGCTTTGCCGATCAGATTTTGGTGTTAGACGACGGCGAACTGGTGGGCTGTGGCACCCATGAACAGCTGCTGGAAAACTGCGAAGTTTATCAGGAGATCTATTATTCTCAGTTTGCCAAGGAGGTGTCCAGTCATGGATAAGAAACCTTCTGTGCTGCAAAAGATCCTACGCCGGGTGCGTCGCTACCTGCCGGGTATCATCCTGTCGCTGATCCTTGCCACGGTATATGTAGCCATGAGCCTGTATATCCCCATTTTGGTGGGACGTGCCATTGATGTGATCGTGGATGCAGGACATGTGGATTTTGACGCTATGAGTCGGGAACTTGTAGGTGTTGCGATCTGTGCGGCAGTGGCAGCCCTTGCCCAATGGTGTATGAACGAATTGAATAACCGCATTACCTACGCTGTCACCAGGGATATGCGAAATGAGGCTTTCCGCCGTTTGCAGGTGCTTCCGCTGGCATACCTTGACAGCCATCCCCAGGGTGACACCGTCAGCCGGGTCATCTCCGATGTAGACACCTTTGCCGACGGCCTGCTGATGGGCTTTACTCAGCTGTTTACCGGCGTGATGACCATTGTGGGAACACTGATTTTGATGCTGAGCATTGACTGGAAAATCGCCCTTGTGGTCATACTCATTACACCCCTTTCTCTGGTGGTGGCTGGCTTCATTGCCAAGCGTACCCATTCCATGTTCAAACTTCAAGCCCAGACCAGAGGCGAACAGACCAACCTGATCGACGAATCTATCGGTCAAATGAAAGTTGTTCAGGCCTTCGGCAGGGAAGAAGCAACTTTGGAGCGGTTTGATCAGATCAATGATCGACTGGAGAAAGCATCCCTGCGCGCGATTTTCTTCTCCAGCCTGACCAACCCCTGTACCCGGTTTGTCAACTCCGTGGTGTACGCAGGTGTGGGTATTACAGGTGCCCTCATTGCCATTGCCGGCGGCATTTCCGTTGGTAATCTGACGAGCCTACTAAACTATGCCAACCAGTACACCAAGCCCTTTAATGAAATATCCGGTGTTGTGACGGAACTGCAAAATGCTATGGCCTGTGCCGACCGGGTATTTGAACTGATTGAGGCACCAGCCCAGACACCCGACCCTGTTGCGGCCAGAAAGCCGGACAAGGTGGAGGGAAAACTGCAAATTCGGGATCTGGAGTTTTCCTATACCCCTGAAAAACCCTTGATCGGTAGCTTTGATCTGGATGTAAAGCCGGGGCAGCGCATTGCCATCGTTGGCCCCACCGGCTGTGGCAAAACCACCCTGATCAATCTCCTCATGCGTTTTTACGACCCTCAGGGCGGTCAAATTATTCTGGATGGTGTGGATACGAAGAATATGACCCGTGAAGATTTGCGTGGTTCCATCGGCATGGTGTTGCAGGATACCTGGCTGAAAGCCGGAACTATTCGGGAAAATATCGCCATGGGGCATCCGGATGCCACCATGGAGGAAATCATCACCGCCGCCAAGCAAGCACACGCCCACAGCTTTATCAAGCGCCTGCCTAAGGGCTATGATACGGAAATCGGTGAAGCCGGAGGCAATCTATCCCAAGGACAGAAGCAGCTGCTGTGCATCGCTCGGGTGATGCTGTGCCTGCCGCCGATGCTCATTTTGGACGAGGCAACATCTTCTATCGATACCCGAACGGAAATCAAAATCCAAAAGGCTTTTGATACCATGATGAAGGGCAGAACGTCCTTTATCGTTGCTCATCGCCTGTCTACTATCCGAGAAGCAGATGTGATCCTCGTGATGAAGGACGGCCACATCATTGAGCAGGGCAACCACCAGACCCTTCTGGAAAAAGGCGGTTTCTACGCAACGCTTTATAACAGCCAATTCGCCCAAATGTAATAGAAGATATGCACTGCAAAGGGAAACTTTTGCAGTGCATTTTTTTCTTTCAACGCATTGACAGCGGCGAAGAATGTATTATAATAAAGTTAACCAATATGAACTATTTTGCTTTGAGGGATTTACATGGACAGATATTTTGCAGCCAATGCGGCGTTTTCCAAGTTTAGCAGGGACTATATGGAACTGAAAAAGAGCCTTCCCATCCGTCCCAGTGAAATGGGGGCACTGAACATTCTGGCCGCCACCCCCGGCCCTCATACCTCGGTGATGCTGGCAGAACGATTGGCGGTATCCAAGCCCATGATCACAGCCATCGTGACTTCTCTGGTGGAGAAGGGCTATATCACAAAGGAACAATCTCAAGAGGATCGGCGCATGTATTATGTGCATCTTACGTCCAAAGCGCAACAGCTGGTTGTCGATGCCAGAGCGGAAACAAACGCACATCTTGATCGCTTGATTGCTGCCATAGGGCAGGAGGATTTTGATATGCTGATAAAGCTGACCCAAAAGGCCAGTGCGGTTTTGGAAGAAAACAGAGGAGGACCTTACAATGGATCTAAACGATAAGATTTGGAACCCCTGGCACGGTTGCCACAAATGCAGCGAAGGCTGCCAGAATTGCTACGCCTATTTTCTCGACAAACGCTACGGCAGAGATACCAACCAAGTTCTCAAAAATAAATCCGACTTCACCTTGCCCATCAAAAAAGACCGCAGCGGCAACTGGAAGTTGCCCAGCGGTTCCTTTGTCCGGGTGTGCATGGCCAGTGATTTTTTTCTGGAAGAGGCAGATGCCTGGCGTCAAGATGCCTGGGATCTGATCCGTCGCCGTCCCGATGTGACCTTTTCGCTGCTGACCAAGCGAGCAGAGCGCATCAAAGACTGTCTGCCCTCCGACTGGGGCGATGGCTGGGACAATGTTTCCTTCTCCGTTTCCTGCGAAAATCAAAAGCGGCTGGAGCAGCGCATTCCCTATCTGCTGGATTTGCCTGCCAAGCACCGTTGGGTTAGTCTGAAGCCCTTTATCGGCGAAATTGACATTGGCGAATATCTTGCCACCGGAAAAATCGAAACCGTATTGGCTGGGGGTGAAAATTATCTTGGCTGTCGCCCCCTGGATTATGCGTGGGTGAAAAAGGTCTACGATGCCTGTGCAGAAAATGATGTGCAGTTCATTTTCGGTCAAACCGGCAACATTTTCATCAAAGATGGCAAGGAATATAAGATCCGCAACCGCACAGAGCAGATGGTACAGGCAATAAAAAGCGGCCTGAACTACCCTGCCAAAGACATTGAAGCGGAGGTGGCCGCCATCTATGACCGCAAGGCTGCCATGAAAGCTGCTATGGCATCCAGACGCAAGCTGAAGGAATAAGGAGGTATTCGCTGCTATGAAAGGCTTATTGGCGATTTTGATTATTCTTTCCATGCTTGGCGCTGTCGGCTATTACCTTGCCCAGCGACTTTATCAAGGGCTTGCAGTCTTCTTTCCGGGGCTGCGGTTTTGGCCAATACTTATCATTACCGGTACCCTGACTTTGATTTTGGTGCTGGGATTTGGACGAGCTTTCATGCCGTTTCCGAAGGAGTTTAAACACATTTTGGGGCTGGTCAGCGGCTATTGCATGGGCGTTATGCTCTATCTGCTGCTGTTTACGGTGGCGGCAGATCTTCTGCTGCTCGTCCCAAAGCTTATGAAGCTGCCCTTTACCACCCACCACTTGTTTCAGGGTTTTGTAACCCTAGGGGTGCTGCTGTTGACACTGGGCACCTGTGTCTATGGCTTTGCCAACGCCCGGCAGATCAGTCATGTTTCCTACGAAATTCAGTTGCAGAACAAAAAGGATATTTCGGATCTGAATGTGGTGCTGATCAGCGACCTGCATCTGGGTGCTGTGGGCTCTGAAAGCCGGCTGGAAACCATTGTTGCCGAGATCAACGCCCAGCAGCCGGATCTGGTGTGCATCGCAGGTGACTTTTTTGATACCGATTTTGCATCCATCCAAGACCCAAAAGCTGCTGTTCAAACCCTTCGGGGTATTCAAGCTACCTATGGCGTCTATGCATGCCTTGGAAACCACGATGGGGGACAGACCTTGACACAAATGATGGATTTTCTGGAACAGGCCAATATCCATCTGTTGAATGATGCCTATACCGTCATTGATGAGCGGCTGGTGCTGGTGGGACGGCTGGATGGCGCTGCCATCGGCGGCTACGGCAACATGGAGCGAACCCCCCTTTCCGACTTCTTCACCAGAGAAGATCCTTCGCTTCCGGTGGTCGTGCTGGATCACAATCCTGCCAATATCTACCAATACAGCACGGAAGCAGATCTGATCCTCTGCGGCCATACCCACAAAGGCCAAATTTTTCCTGCAAATATCATTACACAACTGATCTACACCGTGGACTATGGCTATTATCGGAAAGATACCCAAAGTCCCCATGTGATCGTTACTTCCGGCGTGGGCGCTTGGGGAATGCCCATGCGTGTTGGGACAGACTGCGAGATCGTCACCATTCGTTTTTCTTAACGTACAGATCATAAAGGAGGACTACTATGTATATTGCATCAGAAAACCGTTACGACACCATGCCCTATAACCGTCTGGGCACCAGCGGACTGAAACTGCCGGCGGTCTCGCTGGGTCTGTGGCACAATTTTGGCAATACCGGTCGCTTTGACAACATGCGGAAAATGTGTTTCACCGCCTTCGACAATGGCATTACCCACTTTGACCTTGCCAACAACTATGGCCCTCCTGAAGGGACGGCAGAAATCAATTTTGGACGGATTTTGAAAGAGGATCTGGGCGTTTATCGGGATGAACTGATCATCTCCACCAAATCCGGCTATTGGATGTGGCCCGGCCCTTACGGTGAGTGGGGCAGCCGAAAGCAGCTGCTGAGCAGTCTGGATCAGAGCCTGAAGCGGATGGGCCTTGACTATGTGGACATTTTCTATCACCATCGTCCTGACCCGGATACGCCTCTGGAAGAAACCATGGGGGCGCTGGCTACGGCTGTTCAGTCCGGCAAGGCGCTGTATGTGGGCCTTTCCAATTACGATGGCCCTCGTCTGGAACAGGCCGCGGCAATTTTAACGGAAATGCGTGTTCCTTTCGTCATCAATCAGAACCGCTATTCCATTTTTGACCGTACCATTGAAAACAACGGCCTGAAAGAAACCGCTGCCAAGCTGGGGAAGGGCATCATTGCTTTCTCCCCTCTGGCACAGGGATTGCTGACCGACCGCTACTTAAAGGGTATCCCTGCTGACAGCCGGGTGATGACCGATGGCCGTTTCCTGAAGGAAAATGCGCTGACCGAGCAGCGGCTGAACCAGATCCGTCAGCTCAATGATTTGGCTGCCCAGCGTGGTCAGACTTTGGCACAGATGGCGCTGAGCTGGATCTTGCGAGATGGCATTGTTACCAGCGTTTTGGCTGGCGCATCCAAGCCGGAGCAGGTGCTGGATAATATCAAGGCCGCAGAAAATACAAAGTTTACCGCCGATGAACTGGCGTTGATCGAGCAAATCAGCCTGTAATGAAAAAACAGCCCCGGAGAGCCAGCAAAATTTTGGTTCTCCGGGGCTTATTCCATGTGCTGCTTGATCGTTTGACTGTGTTTTCCCAATCAATATCGATCATCTTTTCAAGCGTTCATCGTTTTTTAGATAAAATGATGGATTCTCCATCATTGCAAATCTTCCACTGCTGACGGTCTTTGATCCTATATGCTTCCCCATACAGTGTGGCCTTTCCGTCCTCGATCATAATATAGCTTCCGTCGTTCAATGCAAGAATTTCGTGGCCAACACTATCGGCATAGGTAATGTCCTCAATC
>CAZPJH010000060.1:0-9751 GCA_964586875.1 uncultured Oscillospiraceae bacterium | reverse complement strand
CAAAACGGGGATCGAGCTCCTTCTGGCAACTGCAAGGGCCATCGTTGAGGTTTTTGCCACAACGGAAGCAAAGTCCTTTGCAATCTTCCTTGCACAGCAGTTTGGTGTCCATGTTCAATACAAAAACCGTACGAACAATGTCCTCCAAATCGGCGCTGTCTCCCTCCAGAGGGAATACCCATTCATCTTCGTTCTCTTCGTCGGCCAGCTCCGTTACCAGAACCACGTCCAGAGGAATATCCACCTCTTTGGTAAATTCAGTAGCGCAACGGTCACAGATGCCGTGGATGCAGGTGCGGATTGCACCTTTCATCATCAGCACTCCGGCAGTATTGCGCACAGTGCCTTCGGCAGTGACCGGCTCAGACACCGGATTGCAAGTGCCGTAGCGAAGATCACTCAGATCCAGACTGGTTGAAAACGGAACACTCTCTCCGGGACAATCGATGATCTTTGACAGTCCTAACAGCATAGTATCCCCCTTCTTCACAGTCATGCTTAGATATTATATAGGCATTCTTCCGATTTGTCAAATGTTATTTTACAAAAAATCAGATTTTTTCTTTCTTTTTTCCAATCCCGACCAAACCGCAAAGCCATTGCAGGTCTTCGGTGTACAAAACGCCGCACAAATATAGTCCCGCAAAAAGAAGCAGCAGGAAAATCACTGCCTTAGCCATCGGATTTTCCAGGAAGCCAACGATCCACACTGCCCCAAACATTGTCACAATTGTCATCATTGGCTGGCGAACAGGAATTTTTAAATTTGTAATTCTCATCAGCAACCCCAGGCTCAACGCCGCATTGACTGCGTGGCTCAGCACAAAACTGATAAAATAACCCCTAATTCCCAAGATGGGAAGAAGCACATACAACCCTGCCACATCCATGACCGATGTTAATATATTGATCCTGACACAGATCCGCTGCTTGCCCAATCCTTTGTTCAGTGCATCCACGATCGCATCGCTATACAGCATCGGTGTCAGCAGCGCAAACCAGCGCAAATACATGGCTGCTTCCCTGCTGTCGTAAAGAGCCAGACACAACGGTTCTGCCAAGAGGAACATGACTCCGCCACAGGCGGTGGCATAAAACAGGGCCAGCCGCAGGCTTCGGCGCACCAAATATCGAATGCGGCTACAACTTTCAGAAGCATTGCAGCGAGCCATTTCCGGAATAAGCAAATCTGCCAGGCCATACAAGATGGCCGCCGGAAACATCAGCACCGGAAATACCATACCGCAGACAGTTCCGAATTGTGCCAACGCATTTCCGATCGCACTGTAAAGGGCCAATCGCTTGGGAACGATCAGGTTTTCCAGTGTAGTGATGCCCATTTTCAGATCATCGGCTACCGCCAGCGGCAGTGCAACCGCCGTCAACCGATGCCCCACAGGGATGCGTGGACCGGTAGGTGCTTTTTCACGGATCCGCAGCACCACCAGACATCCCAGTGTCAGGCAGCTGCCCACACATCCACCCAGTACAACAGCCTGGCAAGCCCGGCCAATGTCATGCCCTGCCCAAAACAGCAGTCCATAGGCTGTCACCGCCATGGAACACAGCTGTTCCGCCACCTCCACCGCCGCCAGTGTTCCGATGCGGTTGGCCGCAGTAAAATACCCTGCCATGACACCGCTCAGGCAGCTGACGGGCAAAAAAACCGAAAACAGACGGATGGCCGGGATCGTGCGGACATCGCCGATCCACCCATTTGCAATTTGAGGTGCAAGTCCATAGGCCAATGCCCCCACCGCAACGCTGAAAATCAAGCTGTACCCGATACAGCCCGATAAGATCCATGTCACATTTTGTTGCCGTTTTTTCCCCAACTCCTCAGCAGTCAAGTACATGGTGCTTGTCCGTACACCGGCCATACCGGCCGTCATGGACAAAGAAGCTACCGACAGAACCAATTGCAGCAATCCCACGCCGCCTGCACCGATCCGGCCGGAGATAAACACCTGAAAAGAGGTAGATACCAGTCTAAGCAGCAAATTAACTCCCGTCAGCATCAGTGCATTTTGAAAAATAGACGACTTGCGCCCCATGGCACTCCCCCCTCGCCTAAGCCTATGCGTACAGGGGACAGACTATGTCATGTAAAAAAGGCAGCCGAAGCTGCCTTTTTATCACAGTGCCTTCAGCACTTCTTTCACAAATTCCCAGGTTCTTCCGACAGAAGCGATCCCCAGCTTTTCACGGCTGGTGTGGATATCGTGCATCTCCGGGCCAATGGAAACGCAGTCAAGGCCGGGTAATTTTTCACCCAGCAGGCCGCACTCCAGACCGGCATGGATCGCTACCACCTCCGCCTGCTTTCCAAACATTCTGGCATACACATCCACCATAGTATCCCGAAGGACAGACTCTTCTTTATATTCCCAAGCAGGATATTCACCCTTCTGGCTGTAAGTACCATTGTACTGCTCTGCCAGCCCACGCAACTTTGCCAGCAGCTCTTCCTTCTCCAGATTGACCGAGCTGCGGACAGAGAAGGTCAATTTCAGTTCCTCCTCCAGCTTGGAGATACCCAAATTCAGGCTGGTCTGCACCAAACCGGGGATCTGCTTGCTCATCGCCTGCACCCCATTGGGTACGTCGCACAGCAGTGCAATCAGCTTCTTGCTGTTCTCGGCGGAAACGGCATTGCCACCCATGGCTTCCACATTGAAAGCATCCACCACGGCCTCCGGCTCGGCGTAATTATCTCGGATTTCTGCCTGCAATTGTGCAGCAATATCATTGATAAACTCCAGATCATTGCCCAAGGCCACAAACGTTGCCTCGCAACGACGAGGAATGGCATTATCTTTGGAGCCACCACCAAAAGCAGTCAACGCCAGCGGTGTCTTTTCATTGATACGGCGCAAGAACTCGCCCATGACCTTAGACGCATTTGCTCGATTTTTGTGGATCTCTACGCCGGAGTGACCGCCTTGCAGGCCATCTACCACCAACTTTACACAAGGGCCATAGACAGGCTTCCGCTCCGCTTTCACACGAATGGTAGACCGTGCGCCACCGGCACATGCTACAGTAAAGATGCCTTCATCCTCAGAGTCGATGTTCAGCAGCATCCGCCCCTTCAGCATAGAAAGATCGATCCCTGCTGCGCCGTACATGCCGGTTTCTTCATCGACTGTAATAACGATCTCCAGAGGGGGATGCGCAATGGTCTTGTCCGCTGCCAGTGCCATAGCAAAGGCCACGGCAATGCCATCGTCGCCACCGAGCGTAGTACCCTTCGCAAATACATAGTTGCCATCGTGGGTGACATCCAGCCCCTCTTTATCCATGTCGATGGTGCAATCTGCATCCTTCTCACAAACCATGTCCATATGCCCCTGAATGATCACAGGCGCATGATCCTCCATACCGCAAGTGCCGGGAACAAAAATAATCACATCATTGAGCGTATCCTGAATGTAGCGCAGACCCTGTTCCTTGGCAAAAGACACCAGATAATCGCTGATGATCCTGGTATTGCCTGAGCCATGGGGCATGGAGCAGATCTCTTCAAAATAGCCAAAAACGGCAGCAGGTTCCAACCCTGCCAGTTTTACAGTATTCATCGCAGTATTCTCCCTTCAAAGATATTTCTATCTTACCACAGCCGACGAAAAATGTCCATTGCAAAAATAAAAACCACGAAGGAAAATCCTCCGTGGTTTTATTGGAATTCATTAGAACAGGTTCAGAGCCAGTGCCAGAACGATCCAGACCAGAGCGATCCACTTGGTAGACTTTGCAGCCAGCTGATCCAGAGAGCTGGTCTTGTTCTTGCCCATGTAGGTATCAGTCTTACCGGAAATGGCAGCACCCAGGCCGTCTTCCTTACCGGACTGCATCAGAACAACGATCGTCAGTGCAACGCTGGCCAGAACTTCCAGAACGAGCAAAACATAAAAAATTACATCTTTCATTTCTATACCCCCCTCCGCCAACAGAAAACTGTGTAATGCGGATCATTCGTTAAAAAATCCAATCGCTGAACAAGCGATATACAAATTGCCAAGGTATTATACCACGGTAAAACAAATAATGCAAGTCCCAAAAACAGACTTTTTTAATTATTTCTGCACCCAGTTGCCGGTAGACAGGCAATTGAGGTATGCTTCAATAAAGGGATCCAGTGCGCCATCCATCACTGCATTGACATTGGCCGTTTCACATCCGGTGCGGGTATCTTTGACCAGCGTATATGGCATGAATACATAGTTGCGGATCTGGCTGCCCCATTCGATCTTCTGTTGGACACCCTTAATATCGGCAATATTGGCCAAATGCTCTCTTTCGCGAATTTCCACCAGCTTGGAGCGGAGCATTCTCAGACAGGTTTCCTTGTTCTGGAATTGGCTACGCTCGGTCTGGCAGGAAACCACGATACCGGACTTATGGATCAAGCGGACAGCAGAAGATGTCTTGTTGACCTTCTGGCCGCCTGCGCCGGAAGAACGGTATACCTGCATTTCATAATCCTCCGGACGGATCTCAAAGTCCTCAGACTCATCCTCGATCTCAGGAATCACTTCGATCGCAGAGAAAGAGGTCTGACGACGGGCATTGGCATCAAAGGGGGATACACGCACCAGACGATGAACGCCGTTTTCCCCCTTCAGGAAACCGTAAGCGTTTTCGCCGGTGACCAAAATGGAGGCCGATTTCAGACCTGCTTCGTCCCCTTCCTGATAGTCCAGGATCTGATAGTCGAAGCCACTGCGCTCTGCCCAACGGGTATACATCCGGTAAAGCATCTGGCACCAGTCCTGAGCCTCTGTTCCGCCTGCGCCGGCCTGGAAGCTCATAATCGCATTGTTGCGGTCATACTTGCCCGTCAGCAATGTTTCCAGACGACAGGTTTCCATTTCGGCTGTCAGCTTTTCATATCCTTCTTTCAGTTCGTCCAGCATGGAGTCGTCGTCTTCTTCTGCGGCCATTTCGCAAATGGTCATCAGATCGTCCCAGGTGGCGCACATTTTCTCGTAACGTTCCACCTTGTTTTCCGTCTGTTTGACCTTGACCACGATCTTCTGGCTTTTTTCAGGATCATCCCAAAAGCCGGGAGCTTCCTGCATTGCATGCAAGCGCTCCAGCTCGTTACGCAGCCCCACCATATTCAGCGAGTCAAACAGCCCCTCCAGTGCCGGGCGGCAATCATTCAGTTTTTGTCTATAGTTATCGAATTCAATATTCATTGTACATTTCTCCATAATAAGGCATTCTCACTTATTATATCCGAAAACAGTAAATATGTAAAGAGGAAAGTTGAAATTTTTGTAAAAAACAAAAACCGGGCACAGGCCCGGTCCGATCATCGTTCGCTGGGATACCACTGTTCCCCTTCAAAAATAAAGTCATCGATATCTCTTTCCACTTCCCATTCCTGCCTCTGCTCACCTTCCATACAAGCTCGCTCCTTTCTTCGATAATGCCCCATTATATGCTCCGCAAGTAAAAAAATGTGCCGATTTTCATTGACAGCCATGTTTTTTTTCGTTACAATATCATACGGATACGCCCCAGTAGCTCAGTTGTATAGAG
Source organism: uncultured Oscillospiraceae bacterium (assembly GCA_964586875.1). Lineage (GTDB taxonomy): Bacteria > Bacillota > Clostridia > Oscillospirales > Oscillospiraceae > Faecousia. The sequence continues at coordinate 4,204 of CAZPJH010000060.1, read as the reverse complement.
CGTCCGCCTCCTAAGCGGAAGGTCGGAGGTTAGAGTCCTCTCTGGGGTGCCAAAAAGCGCTGTGATCGTTCAGGTCACAGCGCTTTTTTTATGCAAAAATATTTTGAGCCGATCACAAGTTTGCCTGTTTTCTGGCACGTTTGAAGCAGAATTCCGTCCACAGTTCCAGCAACAGCGGCATCAGGCACAGCATCGCATAGCCTCCATAAAAAACATAGGACATCACCGTGATCTTCGGGAAGATCAGTCTGGGATTATACTGCATATTCACCTGTTCCAAAAGCAAGCTCATCATGGTCACCGTCAGGCAAAAAAACACACCGATCACATAAGCTCTGTCCCGGTTGTCGAAACGGTAGATGGAAAAAGCTTTCCTGCCCCGCAAATAGCTGCCCCGGCTACGCATGGAGTCAGAAGCCGTTGACAGGGATTCGATCGTCCACGTAATGAGCATAGAAAAAATACGCACCCCGTTTCTCATCCGCCGAAGGAAATTGCCCTGATTGATACCACGGCCAATTCCCTGCTGGGCACGATTGATTTTTCTTGCCTCCCCCTTGATCCGGGGCACCATCCGCAGCAAAATCGCCAGAAACAGCGATAATCTTGGGCTGACCCTTCCAAACAGGTAGACCACCTTATCGCTGGAAAATACACTGTATACACAGGAGAACCAGATCATTACTCCTGCTACACAGATGCCGACGACCAGACCATACACCAGACTTTCCAGGGTAATACTGTTCCCTGTGAACATTGTGCCCAGATTGGTAACACCGAAATGATGGAAGGCCGCATAGTACAAAGCATACGCCACCACAAATATCAGCAGCGATGTATTGAATATTACCGCTTTCCATCCATTGCGCTTGGTGGAATAGGCAAAGGCACACAAGCAGGATATGGCCAGAAAAATCGGATGCTGAAAAGTGACCGTTCCGAAAATGACGGCCGCAAAATAGATCAAATTGACCGCCGGATGACACTTTTCAAAGCCCATTTTCATCCTCCATCATACCGTATTTTACCTTCACCCGATCCAGTTTTTCCAACAGTGGCTTACCGAACAACAGCAGCACCATAAACGTGCAGATCCCCTGGCTCAGATTCACCGGAAATCCGGATACATAAAGGGGCCAAGCTGTTTCCCAGCGAATTTCCGGAACCGACAAAAATACCGAACAGGTATCCAGCAGCGGACCGACAAAACAGATCACCGTTATAAAGCCGAATACTCCCATCACAACAGGCTTTCTGGGCAGACGCCCCCTTGCAAATAAAAAACCCGCCAACATACCGCCGGCACCGTAGGCAAACATCTGCCAGGGGGTATAGGCGCCCTGCCCATAGAAAAAGTTACTGGCAAAAGCCGCAATAGCCCCCACCACGAAACCTGCCTCCGGACCAAAGGCAATGCCCGCCACCATGATGATGGCAAATATGGCCTTAAAATTGTGGATGGGAATGGCAACCCGGCCTACGATGGCCAGTGCACACATGACCGCCAGCACCACCAGCTCTCTGGCCTGGGGCTTTCGATTTTCGTAGGCCATCAGAAATGGCAGGAGCAATTCGATCATAACCAGGGTACTTGTAAGGTAGTAACCCCGGCCAGGCAGGCGCGCACCGAAATACAATGTCAGCGGAATGAGCAGAAAGAATACCAACAGCATAAGCACATTTGATTTTTTCATGCTTTCCCCTCCTTACAGACTGTCATCACATCCTCCGCTGTCACCGCATTGGTCAGCACATGACGGCTCATGCGATTTGCTGCCGTGGTGTAGAAGCTGTTTGCTCCAAAGAAACGGCGCGGCGTATCGGTCGTCAGCACTTGGCCGTCAAAGAACATGGATACCAGATCCGCATATTTTGCACAAAATTCCACATCGTGAGAAACCATGACAATGGTAATGCCCTGACTTTGAAGCTGCCCCAAAATAGCTGCCAGCTTTTCCTTAAAGAAGCTGTCGATTCCCTTGGTCGGCTCATCCAGAAGTAGCAGTTTGGGATTGGTCAGCAGCACCTTGGCCAAAGCCGCCCGTTGCTGCTCGCCGCCGGATAGGTCATAGGGATGATTGTCCATCAAATGTACAATATCGCAGATTTCAGCTGTTTGTCGGATTTGTGCCTGGTCCTTCGTCATTTCCTCTAATTCTTCCCGAACGCTCTTTTTCACAAACAGGCTTTTGGGGTCTTGAGGCAACATGGCGAGGCAGTTTTGGAACAATTCAGCGGACTTATATTTCTCAATAGGCCTGCCAAAGATCTTCACTTTTCCCCGATAGGGTCTGCAAATACCGCAGGTTGCCTTTAATGTGGTGGATTTACCTGCACCATTGCCGCCAACAATCGCAAACAGGCTGCCTTTCGGCACTTGTGCGCTGACACCCCGTAGAACATCGGGACTGTTTTTTTCGTAACGGAACCACAGTTCTTTCAGTTCCAGGGCCGGATCTCTCACTTCTTCATCCGGTTCCTTGCTTTGGAAAAATGCTGTATCCACAGGTTGGGTAAATACTTTACTGAGCCAGTTTCGACCCTCACGGACTGTCAGAGGACAGTCCCCTTCTCCATTGGCACCATAGAACACCCGAACAGGGGTAGGCATTGCTGCAAACATTTTATTATTTTGCTCATAAAGCAGTTTTCCAATGGCTCTGGGACTGTCATCGGCAATGATCTTACCGCCATCCATCACCACCGCCCGGTCAGCGTATGGGAAGATATCCTCAAGACGATGCTCGGTAATAATGACTGTAGTACCCAGTTCAATATTGATCTTGCGGACAGTATTCAAAAAATCGGATGCCGCAATGGGATCGAGCTGGCTGGTTGGCTCATCCAAAATCAGCACTTCCGGTTGCATGGCCATGATGGACGCAAGATTCAGCAGCTGCTTCTGTCCGCCGGAAAGGTTGGCCACATCCCGATGGAACCAGTCCTGGATACCAAAATAGCAGGCCATTTCAGCCACACGGGCTCGCATTGTTTTCTGATCCGTGCCCAGACTTTCCAGTCCGAAGGCCAGCTCATGCCACACTTTATCTGTGACGATCTGGTCGTCAGGATTTTGCATCACATAGCCGATCTTTGCCGACTGGTCATGTTGACTCAGTTTGTCCACCGGCGTGCCGTTGAAAAAAACTGTGCCACTACGCTTACCATGGGGTGCCAGCACCGGCTTCAGATGACGCAGCAGTGTGGTTTTTCCAGAACCGGATGCCCCGCACAGCACAACATATTCTCCTTTTTGAATGGACAGATCCACTCCATCCAGGCTCTTTTTCCCCTTAGCCGTTGGATAGGAAAAGTTTAAATTCTCGATCTGGAAATGTGCCATAATATGTTCTCCTTTATCTGTAATAGAGATGGGATCAGCAGATAGCCACCATAGGCCGCCACGCCCCAGGAAACAGGAGCGATTGAAAGTGTCGGGGTGTAAACTGCCCCAGCCTGGCCAAGGGCAGTGGACAGGATCACCAGGATCAATAGCCCGGTTTGCATCAGAAGCATTGCCCAGTCCTGTTTGCCCATCGCATAGCACATAAAACTGCTCCGTTTGGCGCTACCATATCCTCGGGCACGCATGGAGTCACCGGTAACAACACTTCCTTCCAACGCCCAGGCGGTCAGTGCGCCCAGCACCGTCAATCCACCTTCCAGCTTTTCTCTGTTGCCTGCACCTTCCCCTATTCCCTTACCTATTGCGTTTCTGGCTCCCCCGATGGCCTTGATTTTGCGAATAAAGGAGGGCACCAGTCGCAACACCATTACCAGCAGCAAAGACAGGGATGGAATAAGATTTCCAAAAAGGCTGGTAAACTTATCGCTGGTCAAAACCTGATTGTAGCAACCGAACCAAATGGTCATATTCACAAACATTGCCCCGATCGCCCCACCGTAGAGCAGTGCTTCCAGGGTATAGGGCCGCTCCAAAATATAGAACAGCACCCGATCTCCATTGGTATTGAACAGCGGATTGATCACCGTCATAAACAGTAGCAGTGGAATCAATCTGAAAATCATTTTCCACCCCTTGCAGCCATGCAACAGCAGATAGTATGTAACGCCTGTTATCGATCCTACCAGTAAATAAACCGGGTGCTGGATCACCACACCGCATCCGATGGCTCCCACGAAAAACAGGAAATTCACCGCCGGATGGTATTTCGAAAACGCATCGTTCATCATTCGCCTTCCC
>CAZPJH010000059.1:0-10145 GCA_964586875.1 uncultured Oscillospiraceae bacterium | reverse complement strand
GGATGCAGCCGTGTCATCTTTCGGACATTTTCCACCGTCAAAGGAAGGCCTGCCTTTGTAAACCAATTATCGTGCCGTCCCACAAAGCGGTTGATCTCATAGCTGATGCCCACCACCAGGGGCAGAAGTAACAGTTTAAATGCCATCATGATCAGATTATAGGAGAAATTTCCACGCAACTGTTCGATGGACGGGACCAAAGTCTGCAAAATAGAAGAAGCCACCGCAAACACCAGAATGGACAAGATCATCACTACCAGCAGGAAACTGGTGCCACAACGGGGATGCAGCCGTGTCATCTTTCGGACATTTTCCACCGTCAAAGGAAGGCCTGCCTCGTAGCAGCGGATGGTCTTATGTTCTGCTCCGTGATAGGCAAATACGCGCCGCATTTCTTTCATCCGAGAAACAAGGATCATATAGCCCATAAAAATTCCTATACGGATCAAGCCTTCCAGCAGCGCACGCAGGAGATTGCTGTCAATATAACCTGCTACCAATCCCACCAGAAAAGAGGGCAGCAAAATAAACAGTCCCACAGACATGGCCAGACCCATAAACACAGCGACGCCAATGATCAACTGCTGAAACTTTTCATTTCCCAGCTTCTTTTCCAGCCAAGCATCAAACTTGGAAAGCTCGTCCTGGCTTTCCCCTTCCGGTGACAGATCCGCCGAACGCATCAGCGCTTTCACACCGGTTACCTGAGAGTCAAAGAAGCCTCGAATACCACGTAAAATCGGCCAATTTAAAATAGACTTCTTCGGCACAAGCTTTCTGGGACGAACCTCAACATTCAATTCCTCTCCCTGACGGATAACGATTGCATCCTTTTCAGGGCCACGCATCATAATACCTTCGATCAACGCCTGACCGCCAATGGTGGTCTTAAACTTTTCCTGGGTTTGTGTTTTTGCCATAGTTCTCCGTCGCCTTCCTATCTGATTTGATCACAGTGTTAACGGCTTCCATTGATAGCCCCATCCCCAAATCGTTTGAATGTATTGGGGATTTTCGGGATCTTCTTCAATTTTCATGCGCAATCGGCGGATCGTTACATCCACAACAGCCAGCCCATGTGTATTGCTGCCGCTCCAGATCTGCTGAAGCAACTCTTCTCTGGACAATATCTTCCCCGCTTGGGACATAAACAGCCTGATCATGTCGTATTCTACCTTTGTCAAGGGGATTACTTCACCGTTTTTTTCCAACGCATGTCTGCTGATATGAATTTTAAAAGGGCCATCGGTCAAAATATCTTCCGCTTTTTCCCCTACTCCCAATCGTTCAAACAGGACGTTGACACCAGCTATCAACTCAGCCGGAGAAAAAGGCTTGACCAAATATTCATCCACGCCGGTCATCAAGCCGTTGACCCGATCCATTTCCTGAGCACGGCCGGTCAGCATGATCACGCCGATGGGTCTGTCTGCCGCACGGATCCAGCGGCACACCTCAAATCCATCAATACCGGGGACTGTAACATCCAAAATCGCCACACCGATATCAGCATTCTGCCGCAGTTGCTCCAGCGCTTGCTCACCGGTAACGGCTTCCACCACTTCGTACCCTGCCCGCTGCAAGTTTATGACCACAAAACTGCGAACATTGGATTCGTCTTCCATGATCAACACTTTTTTCATTTGTCACTTCACCTCTCCTGCGCAGATGATCTTTCATCCCCGGAAATACACATTTGATTGATTATAACATATTCTCTGCCAAAAGAAAAGCTATTTTACTACAACATTTTCATTTCCAAGAAGATTTTTCAATTCGTTCATCATATTATCCGCCAACATACATCGGCTGCCCCGTCGGACTTTTGTATCCGCAAAATAAAGCACTACGTCGTTGGAACCGGGGAACATTTTGATGATTGCTTTCACCTTTCGACATTGAGGACAGTCTTCTGTGGGAATTTTCAGGTACAGCTTTCCCTCTCGACGGAGCTCTGTTTTGGGTTCGGCTACGGGGGGCTGCTGAGGCTGCTGGGCAAAGTCCGAGATCGGTCTTGCACGATTAATAACGATCTGGGCATCTTTATCATCCCGAACAGACAGCCGTCCGGTGATCACCACAGGAGAATTCTCCCTTAAATAGCCGCCATATTGACTTAAAACATTGGAAAAAGCAAGCATTTCCATAGACGCTGTATCATCTTCCAGTGTCACATAAGCCATCATGGAATTGTTGCGTGTGGATTTCATTTTCACCGCCTGCACGATTCCTGCCACGCTGACGATCTCATCATCCTTCACCGGGCAATCCTCCCCCATCAGTGATCCAATGGGCAGCACATGGGTATTTTTCAGGAATTTCCGATAATCGTCCATGGGGTGACCGGACAAATAAATGCCGGTGGTTTCCTTCTCCATGGCCATCAGCTCTGCCCGTGACAGCTCATCCTTTGGTTCGATCACGATAGCGGCTGCCTTATCTTCCTGTTCCAACATTCCAAACAGTCCCATTTGGCCTTCCAAATTGCGCTTACGGCTGTCGGCAATAGAGTCCATCATGGTTTCATAGGCATTGAGCAGTTCACTGCGGTGATAGCCAAAGCAGTCCATTGCGCCGCATTTGATAAAGTTTTCCACTGCACGTTTGTTCAGCTCGTCGCCCATTCGGGTAATAAAGTCCTCCAGAGATTGGAAGGGGCCATCATCTGCCCGTTTTGCAGAAATAGAGCGGATCAGGCCTCGGCCAACATTTTTCACCGCACCCAACCCAAAACGGATCGCATTTCCTTCTGCCACGAAGGGATCTTCGGAATGGTTGATATCCGGAGGCAACACCGGAATTCCCAGCTCTTTACACTCGGCAATATAGGTAGATATTTTATCCAGCCGATCCAAAACCGATGTCATCAGTGCAGCCATATACTGCTGGGGATAATGGGCTTTCAGGTAAGCCGTCTGATAAGCAACTACCGCATAACACACGGCGTGCGCCTTGTTAAAGGCGTAGTTTGCAAAGTCAACGATCTCATCATAGATCGACTGCGCCGCTGCTTCCGACACGCCGTTTTTGATGCAGCCGGGAATGCCCTGCGCTTCATCGCCGTAGACAAATACCTTTCGCTCTGCTTCGATGACCTTCATTTTCTTTTTCGAAATTGCGCGGCGGATATTGTCCGCCTGACCCATGGTATAGCCGCCCAACGATTTAAAAATCTCAATGACCTGTTCCTGATAAACGATACAACCGTAAGTCACCTGCAAAATCGGCTTTAAATGAGGGGTTTTATAAGTAATTTTCCGATGATCCAGCTTATTGGCGATAAAGGTAGGAATGGAATCCATCGGGCCGGGGCGATAAAGCGCCACAATAGCTGTGATATCTTCGATCGATGTGGGTTTCATGTTGATACACACACCAGTCATACCGGCCGATTCCATCTGGAAAACACCCTGAGTCTTGCCTTCTGCCAGCATTGCGAAGGTCTGCGGATCATCTTGAGGTACTTTGGAAATATCAAAGTCCGGTCGGATCTTTCGGATCTCTGCCTCTGCATCTTCAATGATGGTTAAGTTACGCAGGCCCAGAAAATCCATTTTCAGCAGTCCCAGTTCCTCAATGGTGGTCATGGTATACTGGGTAACAATGGTATCATCGTTGCGAGAAAGAGGCACATAGGTATACACCGGATCGGCGGTGATGACCACGCCGGCAGCATGGGTAGAAGTATTGCGAGGCATTCCTTCCAAACTCATAGCCGTGTCGATCAGCTTTTTTACCCGCTCATCACCGTCATACATCTCTTTTAGCTTTGGGGACACTTCCAGTGCATCTTTCAAGGTGATATGCAGCGTGTTGGGCACCAGTTTGGCCACCACATCGGTTTCTGCATAAGTAAAATTCAGCGCACGTCCTACATCCCGGATCGCACCTCTTGCTGCCATTGTGCCGAAGGTCGCAATCTGTGCCACATGGTCAGCACCATACTTATCCATGACATATTCGATCACTTCGCCACGACGTTCCGGGCCAAAGTCCGTATCAAAATCGGGCATACTGACCCGTTCCGGATTCAAAAATCGCTCAAAAATCAGGCTATACTGCATGGGATCTACTTCAGTGATATGCAGGCAGTATGCTGCAATCGATGCTGCTCCCGAGCCACGTCCCGGTCCCACGGGAATGCCGTTTTCTTTGGCAAAACGAATAAAATCCCAGACGATGAGATAATAGTTCACATAGCCCATTCGGCTGATGACGCCGATCTCATATTCCAGCCGATCCCGGTACTGCTGGGGTGGGTTTTGATAGCGTTCAGCAAACCCCTGCTGACATAGATGGCGAAAATATTCCTCATTGGTATACCCTTCCGGAATGGGGAACGAGGGCAAATGATACTCATTGAAAACAAATTCCAAATTACAGCGATGGGCGATTTTCACTGTATTTTCAAAGGCTTCGTCACAGCCCGGAAACAACTGCCGCAGTTCCTCTTCGCTTTTGAGGTAAAATTCCTGTGTCTGGAATTTCATGCGGTTGGTATCATCCACCGTTTTTCCCGTCTGGATGCACAAAAGCACATCCTGCATAGCTGCATCTTCTCGGCGCAGATAATGGGCATCATTGGTGACGACCATGGGAATTCCTGTTTCTCTTGCGATGCGCTGAACGCCCTGGTTCACAGGCCGCTGTTCATCGATTCCGTGATCCTGCATTTCCAGGAAAAAATTCCCTTCTCCAAAGATTTCCTGCATTTTCAGCGCATAGTTTTTGGCGCTTTCGTAATCCTCCTCCAGAAGATACTGCGCCACACCGCCGGCCAGGCAGGCTGAGGTAGCGATCAGTCCCTGATGATGCTGCTGAAGTAATTCCAGATCCACCCGTGGTTTTCCATAAAACCCCTCTGTAAACGCCTGGGACACCAAATAACACAGATTTTCATAGCCCTGTCGGTTTTCACACAGTAATACCAGGTGGTACGGATCGTTGTCGATTCCGTGAACACGATCGCTCATACGGCGACGAGCCACATAGACCTCACAGCCGATGATCGGCTTGATCCCTGCCGCCTTTGCCGCCTTATAAAAGTCAATACAACCATACATCACACCATGGTCAGTGATGGCAATGGCCTCCTGCCCCAGCTCTTTCACCCGTTCCATCATGGAACCAATGCGGCAGGCACCATCCAGCAGACTATATTCCGTATGGACATGAAGGTGTACAAAACTCATAGATGCTCCTCCTGGACCATGCTCACCAGCTTTTTTAAGCGATGATTCATGGCTGGTTTGGAAATCGGCGGTTCCATCATAGCCGCCAATTCCGTCAGCGAAGCTTCCGGATTTTCTTCCCGTGCAGTCGCTGCCTGTTGTAATTTCAGAGGAAGCTTGTCCAGCATTCCCCGATCCTGCAAAATACGGATGGCGCTAAGCTGCTCCTGAGCAGCTTCTACCACTTTTGAAGTGTTGGCATCGTCACAATTGCATCGGCGGTTGACCTTGTTGTTCAGCTCTTTCTCAAGACGTGCTTCCATAATGCCCATGGCAGCCACCGGAGCACTGAGAAAGGTCAAAAAATCAGAAATCAGTTCACTCTGCTTTAAGTACAGCACCTGTCCACCGCCCCGGGTGGCTGTTTTGGGATAAAAACCCAGACTCTCGTGCATCAGGGTATAGGTCTCCCGTGCCACGCTGTTGTGGGTGGTGGTCAACTCCAGATGATAACCCTTTTCCGGATCTGTTACAGATCCTCCTGCCAAAAAAGCACCACGCAAAAACGCTGCCTTACAGCAGTTTTCTTCTACCAGGGGCAAGTTTAAGTGAAGTGCCAGGGTGTTTTCCCGATCATAGCCAAATACGTCCATGATACGTTCCATTTTTTTAGGATCAGTGATTTGAAAAATCATTTTCCCTGTGGATCCCGCTTCCGGCAAAAGATCAAATTGAAGATCAAATGCCTTTCGCAGAAGTTTCGGCAAAAGTTGGGCGAATTCCCGGCTTTCTGTGATAATACGCAGGCCATCCGATCCAAAGTAATTACAAAACAGCAGCACACCATAACACTGTGCCGCAGCACAACAATTTTTCGTTGGGACGCAGCGGCAAATCTCTGTTTTTGCCACTGCGGAAAAGGATCGCTCCATAAGCCCTCCCATTACCAAATACGGATCTCCGGCTCCAGCCGGACACCCTTCTCTTTCTCGACCCGATGGGTCACTGCCGCTAAAACAGCTTTCACATCATCCGCTCTTGCACCGCCCAGATTTACCACAAATCCGGCGTGTTTTTCCGACACGGCCGCACCGCCGATTTGAAATCCTTTCAGTCCCGATTGTTCGATCAGCGCACCGGCGTAGCCATTGATCGGGCGCTTAAAAGCTGATCCGGCAGAAGGCAGTTCCAGCGGCTGAGATGCACGACGTTTTGCCATCAACTCAGCCATTCGCTGACGGATCGCAACCTCCGGTTGCGGCTGTAATGCAAAATCTGCATATAAAACAATGAGATTTTCCTGCTGCACACGGCTATTCCTGTAAGAAAATCCCATTTCTTCCTGCGAAAGCAACCGCTGGTTGCCATCCATATCCATAACTGCGATTTGGGAACATATCTGAGAAATTTCACCGCCGTAAGCGCCTGCGTTCATATAAACGCCACCGCCGACAGTTCCGGGAATACCGTGGGCAAATTCCAATCCGGAAAGACCCAGTCCGGCTGCAAAATTGGCAGCCCGTGCCATTGTTACGCCGGCATAAATACGGACAGAATGATGCTCCCTTTGCTCCATTCCGACCAAGGAATCCTTTAAACAAATCACAAGGCCTGTAATTCCCTCATCCGGCGCAAGGACATTGGTTCCTGCGCCCAAAATCACAGGTTGAACGCCCAGAGATTTAGCCGTCTTCAATATGGTCGCCAATTCTTCCGGTGTCTTCGGAAAAGCCATTACCTCAGCCCCACCCCCAATTCGGAAGGAAGTGTGTTTGGACAAGGGTTCATTGATTTTCAGCTCAATATCTTGTAAAAAATGGGTCATTTCCCATTGAAAAGTAGTTAATTCTGTCATAAACGCCTCCGGGTGTATGATATATTACAGTATATCATATACGCAAAATATTTTCAATCATCCGAAGTGAATTTTTCCAGTTCAATTATCGAACATCTGTTTTTTATTCTATCATACTTGCCCATCACTGTCAATCCCAACAGACAGCAAAAAGCCCGGCACAGCCGGGCTTTTTATGTAGATATTTACTTCTCCACGACTTCCAGCACTTCCATGGGGCAGACATTTGCACAGATGCCACAGGCGATGCACTTGGAAGCAGCACTGCCATCCTTCAGAACCATGACCTTCATAGGACAGGCTTCCACGCACTTGCCGCAGGAAACGCACAGCTTTTTGTTGATCATGTACATACCGGTCTTGGGATTCTGGGTAATAGCACCATGCTCACAAGCCTTCATACACTTGCCGCACTGAATGCAGGTCATGGGCTTTGCAGCACCATCCTTGCCAGCAACGATCTGGATGCAGGAATAATCAGGATGGAACTCCTTGTAGAATGCTTCGGAACAGGCTCGAACGCACTCCAGGCAGGCCATGCACTGGCTGTTTTTCTTAACGGTCAGCTTTTTCATAAAGACAATTTCCCCTTTTATTTTTATGATATCTTATTATAGCGTATTGAATGAAAAAAAGCAATCCGAAAAAATGAGTTTATGTGATTTTTGTTAAATTTCTGCTATATTTTTCCGTGGTTAAAAAGAAGGCAATGTGAAATACTAGCTTTGCATTCCCATTTGAAGGAGGATAAAAATGAAAAAAATTTGTACCATCGGGCTTGTTCTTGCGCTGACTGCCCTTCTGTTTGCAGGTTGCCGGGACATGACCAACACCACTTCCGGCACCACATTGCCTGCCACTTCCGCAGCAACACAGTCCACCGTTTTGCCCGCTCCGGACATTACTCTGCCCATGGACTCCACCAACAGCTCTGTTCCTGATCCCTCTGTCACCGATCCGGCCGCAAAGGGCCCTCGATACTAAGGAGGCCGATATGGGCGTAAAATCTCTGGCTCTTTCCATGGGTGTTGGTGCAGCAGTGGGTGCTGTGGCAGTCATGATGATGCCCCGGAATAATCCGGTACGCAAGCTGGCCGGCAAAGCCGCCACCACGGTAGAGGACGCCGCCATGAAAGTCGGTGATAAAATCACCGACGCCATGGAGGATATGTAAGAAAGCAGAAGCCCATTGGCTTCTGCCGGTATAAAACACATTTTTTCTGGAACAGGCATGATTTCGGTCACGCCTGTTCCGCTTTTGTCTGCGTATCGGAAAGAGTTTGAGCTGCATCGGTCGCTTGCGATTTGCGGTATAGTACCCCCTGGTTCCTCGTTTCCTGTATGTTTTGTAAAATAAAAAGCAGTTCCGATAACTTATCGATCTGATGATCTGCAACCTCATTGCCAAGTGCTGCGGCTTGATATTGGGCAAGTCCGTTCTTGATCCAAACAGTTTTCATTCCCAGTGCTTTGGCAGGAACAATATCGTTGTCCAACCGATCACCGACCATCACGCTTTCTTCGGCACGGCACCCCGCAAGTAAAAATGCTTTTTCAAAAATCTCTTTGTCCGGTTTAGCGTATCCGATTTCTGCGGATGCCGCAATCACCTCAAAGAATTTCCGTAAGCCCCAAGCCTCCAAGCGTTCGTCTGTTCCGAAATTCTGATTTGCGATAATGCCAAGGCGATAGCCCTTGTCACGGAGAGCTGCCAATGTGCTATGTACATCCGAGTATGGAATTTCATCTTCCGAGTGCCACGGTGTTTTCGTCAAGCCAAAGTGCTTGATGGCGGCAGAATTGCCGTCAAGCCCCTGTTTGGCAAAAGCAATACGGGCATTGTTGAATTCCTGAAAAGTGATGCTTGTGCCGGAAATCATATCCCGTACCCGATGGTCGTAGGCTGCGGTTTCATCAACAAGTGTCGAGCCGATATCAAAGAAGACCCATTTGATTTTATTCATACACTGTTCCTTTTCACAACGGCATACATCAAACGGTCAAAATTCGGGGGAGCACTTGTCATTCCTTTTTCCACCAGTGTAAAGCCGTTGTGTGTAATTTCCTGTTCAAATCTGTCCCAGGACACCATCCTGCAAGAGGTTCCTGCAACCATCATTTTGCCCGATTTGTGATTTCTCTCTTGGAGTGTAAAGGCTTGGGTAATATCGCTTTGGGTTTCAAATTCGCCGTCTCCCATGGTACAGATCAGTGCAATTCCGTTTTCCTTCAAGTGATTGCGGATAAACTGATAAAACCCTTGACGATCCTCCTCAAGCACCAGCATATGGATGACGGCGATGGCATAGATAAAGTCAAACTTTTCATTCAATTCATCGGAAAGACAATCCAAAACACGGAAATGATTTTCATATCGAGGCATCTGTTTTTGACAGTAGGCAATCGCTTCTTTTGAAATATCGGTCGCAACCAGATCGTAGTTACGGTTCAATAGAATCTTTGCATCCCGTCCTTCTCCGCATCCGATCTCCAGCAATCGTCCCTGTTGCCGGATTTGATACTTTTTCAGTATGTCAGCCACAATGGGCGTGCTGACATCATTTTCCCAACTGACACCGTGGGCGTGTGCTGTTTTGTAGCGTTCCTCATAGGCTTCGTAATACTTTCGATTCTCTTTTCTCATAACATATCTGCTGCCATTGACAGTCCGTATGATTTCAAAGCCAAGCCTTTTGTAAAGGGCGACGGCTTTTTCGTTTTTGATAAAAACATACAGCATCACGGGTGCTTTGACTGATGAGGAGCACTTTTGAATCACCTCTGAGCCGATGCCCTGATTCCGGTATTGGGGGAAGATATACAGGTCATCCAGTTCATATTCTCCATCTTCATTTTGGTAGAAGTGATAATAGCCGACCTTTTCGCCGGATACGAATACTGCCGTATACGCATCGATGGAGATTTCGATTTTTCTGCGAACCCATTTCAGCACCTTATCATAATCAATGCTGTCCATATTCTCGTAATCGTCAATGAGTTGCTTGCAGAGCCGATAGATCGGCTCAACGTCACAAGCTGTCGCCTTTTCATAAGTTATCATATCTTTCTCCAATCTGAAGTTAGTCCAACGATTTATATTCAGTAACCGCCTTGAGGTA
>CAZPJH010000058.1:0-10436 GCA_964586875.1 uncultured Oscillospiraceae bacterium | reverse complement strand
GCGCAACGGGAACCCGTGAACCATGTCAGGTGGGGAACCAAGCAGCATTAAGCGGTTATTTCCGTGTGCCGCGTAGGTTGCCGTTTCTGAGCTGTGAGTAAGGGTGCCGGGTGTGCAGCTTGTTCAAATGTGGGTGTGCGATCTTGTTATGAGCCGGTCTGTTGTTGCATAAAAAGAAAATGATAGAAAGGGGAGGCTTTATGTCCGCCTATCAAGCTTTATATCGGAAATATCGCCCCCAGACCTTTGATGATGTGGTGGGGCAGCTGGCGATCACCCAAACACTAAAAACCCAGCTGCAAAATGGCCACTTGAGCCATGCCTACCTCTTCACCGGTTCCAGAGGTACAGGTAAGACCAGCTGCGCCAAAATTTTGGCAAAGGCAGTCAATTGCCTGAATCCTCAAGACGGAAATCCGTGTAATTGTTGTGAAGCTTGTCGTGCCATTGATAGCGGATCTTGCATGGATGTGCTGGAGATCGATGCGGCTTCCAACAACGGTGTTGATAATGTCCGCGACCTGAGAGATGATGCCATTTATAGTCCTTCTCAGGTAAAAAAACGGGTATATATTATTGACGAAGTGCATATGCTGTCTATCTCTGCCTTCAATGCATTGTTGAAGATCATTGAAGAGCCGCCGGAGCATCTGCTTTTCATTTTGGCAACGACGGAGCTGCATAAAGTCCCGGCAACGATTTTGTCCCGGTGCCAGCGGTTTTCGTTCCGGCGTATTTCACAGGAGGATATTGCGGCAAGACTGCAATTTGTTGCTTATCAGGAAAATATTGATTTGGATGATTCTGCTGCACGGGTATTGTCCCGAATGGCAGACGGCGGTATGCGTGATGCTTTGAGCCTCCTTGATCAGTGTGCCTGTGCGACGGCCGGTGAATTGACAGCGGAACGGGTCTATGCCTGCCTGGGGATTGCCGGCGAACAAACAGCAGCACAAATGATGGGCTATATCGCCAAGCATGATACCCGAAGCGCTTTGACGCTGTTTAATAGATTGTATGCAGATGGCAAGGACCTTGGAGCACTGCTGGACGAACTTGCCTGCCTGTGCCGGGATCTTCTTGTGCTGCAAACCGCTCCTCAGGCCGGGCTGACCATGCTGTCCGGGGTGGCGGAGGGTAAAGATGCTATGGCTTTGGCGAAGCTGCTTTCCGGTGGAGAACTGGTGCGGATCATGGGACTGATCCAGCAGACCATGGCTGGCTTCACACGCTCGGCCAGCCGCCGTATGGATGGAGAATTGTGCATTATTAACCTGTGCCAGCCGGAGCTTTCGCTGGATGCCCAGAGTATCAATGCCCGCTTGACACGGCTGGAAGAGAATATCCGCAGTGGAAAAATTGCCGTAGCCCAACAGGAGCCGGCAGATATGCTCACAGAAGAATGGGAAGAGGAACTTCCTCCACCGCCGGATGATATGGATGCACCGCCGGAAATAGCACACACCGACGAACCGCCCATCGGTTTTTGGGCGGATTTGGTTGGCGCAATTCGACAGGAGTCAAAGCTGCCTTGTATGGGCTTTTTCTCAACGGCAGCGGATGCCCCTGTTCGTGGTGTATTGCAGGCAGATGTTTTGACTCTGCGCTGTAATAACAGTTTTACGCTTGGTATGATCGACCAGGCGCAGATCCTGGAGCTGGTGGGCCGTAAAGCGGCTTCTATTTTGAATAGAAACGTCCGTGTCAAGGCAGTGGATGTGTCTGCGGCACCGGAAAAAAATGAAAAAATGAGCCAGCTGCTTTCTTTTGGCAAGGCTCATAGTGATGTCATTAAAATCAAAGAATAAGATTGGAGATTGTGTAATATGGCTAAAGGTGGATTTCGGGGAATGCCCGGCGGAATGAATCAGGCTGCAATGATCAAGCAGGCTCAGAAAATGCAGCAGGATATGCTCCGCATGCAGGAAGAAATGGAGAATAAGACCTATGCCTCTTCTGCAGGTGGCGGTATGGTGACAGCAACGGTCAACGGCAAGCATCAGGTTGTGGGCATTGAAATCAAGCCCGAGGCTGTGGATCCCGATGATGTGGAGATGCTGCAGGATATGATCATTGCTGCTGTTAACGAGGCAATGCGTACGGCCGATACCGATGCCCAAAACAATATGGCTCAGATCACCGGTGGCCTGAATCTGGGCGGCTTGTTCTAAGGAGGCAGTATGCAGTTCTTTCCCGCAGCGTTGCAGGAACTGACCGATCAGTTTGCCAGACTTCCGGGTATTGGCGGAAAAACCGCCCAACGGTTGGCTTTTTATATGCTCAGCCTTCCGTTAGAGGATGCACAGGCTTTTGCAGATGCGATTTTGGCGGCAAAACAGCAGGTACATACTTGCCCTTGCTGTCAAAACCTGACCGATCAGCCTCTTTGTCCCATTTGCAGTGATGTAACCCGGGATGAGAGGGTGATCTGTGTGGTGGCGGAGCCGAAAGATGTGATCGCAATGGAGCGCAGCCGTGAATTTCGGGGACGCTACCATGTGCTGCATGGTGTGATCTCACCGTTGAATCATGTGACGCAGGATGATATTAAAATTCGAGAACTCCTGCACCGTGTCGGCACAGGAACGGTGGAAGAGGTTATTATGGCCACCAATCCGGATACGGAAGGAGAAGCGACGGCCATGTATATCTCCCGGCTACTGCGTCCAATGGAGGTCAAAGTAACTCGATTGGCCTATGGTGTACCGGTGGGGAGTCAGCTGGAATATGCCGATGAAGTGACCCTTTCCCGGGCGCTGGAAGGCAGACAGGAAATGTAAACAAAAATTGCAAGGCAGGGTTCTGCCTTGCTTTTTTGTTTACAGTGGGCTATAATAAAAGAAAAGGGGGATGCAACATGAGCGACCGTAAAAATATACAATCATCTGTCAGAGCTGTGGCCTTAGGTGGCATGATGGCGACATTGGCTGTGGTCATTATGTGCCTCGGGGGATTGATCCCCTTCGCTACATTTGTTTGCCCCATGGTTTCCATGATGATCTTACAGCTTGTTGCAAAACTGTGCGGAAATCGTATTGGCTGGGCTTGGTATGGTGCAGTGGCACTGCTGTCGCTGCTGATGGGCCCGGATAAAGAAGGAGCAGCAATGTTTGTATTCATGGGATATTATCCTCTGGTCAAGCCCAAAATGGACAAGATGCCCCTGAAATGGTTGTGGAAAGGCCTGTTTTTTAACGCTGTGATTTTCGTGATGTATACGTTTTTGATCCATCTGTTTGGCATGGCAGAACTGGCATCGGAGTTCCGGGAGATGGGGATCGTCCTGCTGCTGGTGACCCTGCTTTTGGGAAACCTGACTTTTTTCTTATTGGATAAAATCCTGAGTCGGAATTTGTGGAGAAAATAATGGAGAAAAAATGGTTTGTGTATATGCTGCGTTGCGGCGACGGAAGCCTTTACACCGGAATTACCACAGATGTGGAGCATCGACTGGCAGTACATCGTAGCGGCAAGGGTGCAAAATATACCCGTGGTCGTGGGCCGCTGGAGCTGGTGTACACAGAGCTGTGCCAGACTCATGGGGATGCCTTGCGCCGGGAGCGATCCATCAAGGACTTAACCAGAGAAGAAAAAATAGCACTGGTCAAGGAGGGAAAATGATGTTGCAGCAATTCAGAGAAATTGTTGAAAATGCAGAGAATATTGTGTTTTTTGGCGGAGCAGGTGTTTCCACCGGAAGCGGCATTCCGGATTTTCGAGGCAGTCAGGGACTGTACACCAGTGCAGACAAAACAGAGGAAAGTCCGGAAACAATCATTTCCGGATGGTATCTGCACCGATATCCGGATAAATTCTTTTCCTATTACAAAACACACATGATATATCCCGATGCCCAGCCCAATGCGGCGCATAAAGCATTGGCAGAATTAGAGCGGCAGGGGAGGCTGTCTGCGGTTATTACCCAGAACATCGACGGCTTGCATCAGCTGGCCGGAAGCAAAAATGTGATTGAATTGCACGGCTCTGTTTTGCGTAATTATTGCACCCACTGCGGAAAGAAATACCCTCTTTCCCATATTCTGAATGATCGGGGCGTACCCAGGTGCAAAAACTGTGATGCTGTGATTCGGCCGGATGTGGTGCTTTACGGAGAAAGTCTGGATGGGGAAGCCTTTACGGCAGCTGAAGAGGCTATCAGCAGTGCGGACGTGTTGATCGTCGGTGGAACATCTCTGACCGTTCATCCGGCGGCATCCCTGGTGACACTGTTTGAAGGGGAACATTTTGTCATCATCAATCAGAGCCCCACGCCCTATGATGGTTATGCGGATCTGATCATTCGTGAGCCCATTGAGGAAGTGTTTTCGATTTTTCAATCATTATAGGCATAAGGAGAAGATGATGTTAACGATCAGTCCAATTACCCCAAATACAGAAAATTTAGGAGAAGTCAAAGGCCTCTATGAACGCTCGTTCCCCGAAAATGAGCGTCGTCCCTTTCGAGGGCTATTGACAGATCCTAAAGGTTCTGCAGAGTCAGTAGCGTTGTATGATGAAGACCTGTTTTGCGGATTTGCCAGTTTTCTGAATGGAAAGACCATGTCTCATATCATCTATCTTGCCATTGATGAAAACCTGCGCAACCGGGGCTATGGCTCTATGGCGTTGCAGGCGCTCCATGCCTACAAATCCGGGCGGCGGATCATGGTGGATATTGAATTGGAAAAAGAAAATGCTCCTAATAACGAGCAGCGTCGTAAACGCAAGCAGTTTTACTTGCGTAATGGCTATGAGCAGACAGCCATCCGTTACCGCTGGCGAAGGGAAGATTATGAGATTCTTTCCTATGGCGGTGATGTGTCGGAGGAAGAATACGAGGCTTTCTGGGAAGAACTGTAATGATAAAAAGCGGCTACCGATAGAACGGTAGCCGCTTTGCTATTGAATTAGAGTTCTTCACTGACTGCCAGAAGCAGAATGCCGATGATGACCACTGCAATGAAGGCGTAAGTCTTTTTGCTGAGTTTTTCCTTCAGGAAAATTCGGGAAAGCAGCAGCGAAACGATGCACACGGAGGAAATAATGGGAGCAGCAATGGCGCCGTTTCCGCTCATGGCATAGACATAAGTAAACTGTCCGGCAGTTTCAAATACGGCGGCAAGAATTTTGTCCTTATGCTGAGGGACAGCACCGAATTTCACCTTTTTGACTTTCATGAAAATGAACAGCACCAAGGCAAACAGTGCAAATGTCAGCTCGTAGCTGGTGTTGGCTACATCTTCGATGGTATCTTCTGTGACACCGATCAAAGGGGTGCTGGCGAAATCGTCCAGATAGAAAATATCCAGGAAGCTGCCAAAAGCATCCAGTGCTGCATAGACAAAGGGCATACAGAATGCTACGATGGCAAGCTTTTTGCCCAGTGTCTTTTTTCTGGGCGTATCACCGCGGTTTTCCAGAAAGCCTACGCCCAGCACGCCAACCACAATGACGAGGATGGCAGCAATGGAAAGGGGGGAAAGGGACTCTTTCAAAATCAGGACACACAGCAGACTGCAAATTGCGCCGGAGGTGTTCTCAATGGGATCAGAAATGGACTCTTCCAAAAACCGCATTCCGAAATAGGAAAAGGCCATGGAAACCATATACAGCAGGGATACCGGCAGGTAATAGAGCAGGTTAATGGGATTGTACTTGATATCTTTGGTCAGCAGGGTGAAGATGGCGTGAATGCCCATGACAGCGCCTACCCAGACGCAGATTTTCAGATGGGAGTATTTTTCCTCAGGCCGAGCGCCTTTTTTATAAAATAGTTCCGCAGTGCCCCACATAAGGGTGGTGGCGATGGCAAAGAATAACCAAGACATGATTTCTACCTCTTATAGTTCGACCAGACCTGCATCCACCATTTTTTGCAGGCTCATCAGAATACCCAGCTTGGCATGATACCAAGTCAGACCGCCCTGAAAATAAACGGCATAGGGCGGACGGATGGGGCCGTCGGCAGACAGTTCAATGGAAGAGCCCTGGACAAATGCACCGGCGGCCATAATAACCTGACTGTCATAACCGGGCATATCGCCGGGAATAGGGGTGGCAAAGGCATCCACGGGGGCCGCTGCCTGAATGCCCTTGCAGAAGGCGATCATTCCGGCTTCACTGCCCAGCTCCACGGCCTGAATGATGTCGTGGCGGCTTTCGGTAGCGTTGGGAACACAGCGGAATCCCAGAGGCTCATAGAGATTTGCGGCGAAAATGGCGCCCTTTTCTGCGCCTGCCACCACCGTGGGAGACAGGAAGAAGCCCTGATAAAGAGATGTCATCAAGCCCAGATTTGCGCCAACTTCTTTGCCCAGGCCGGGTGCGGACAGGCGGTAAGCGCAGCGGTCAATGCAGGCGGTGGTGCCGGCAATATAGCCGCCAATAGGCGCAAGGCCGCCGCCGGGGTTCTTGATGAGAGAGCCAACGGTCATATCGGCGCCCACATCGGAAGGTTCGATGGTCTCCACAAATTCGCCATAGCAGTTATCCACCATCACCAGTACATCAGGCTTGATACTCTTACAGAAAGCGATCAGTTCGCCGATCTGAGTGACAGAGAAGGTGGGACGGGTGGCATATCCTTTGGAGCGCTGGATGGTGATGAGCTTGGTCTTTTCATTGATGGCGGCACGGATACCTTCGTAGTCAAAAGTACCGTCGGAAAGCAAGTCTACTTGTCGATAGGTGACGCCATATTCTGCCAGAGAGCAGGGGGAAGGACGAATGCCGATGACTTCCTGCAAAGTGTCGTAGGGCAGACCCACCGGGGACAGCAGCTCGTCGCCGGGTAAAAGGTTGGCACTGAGTGCCACGGTCAGAGCATGGGTGCCGCAGGTGATCTGAGGGCGAACCAAAGCGGCCTCCGTGTGAAATACGTCGGCGTAAACACGCTCTAAGGTATCTCTGCCCATATCGTCGTAGCCGTAGCCGGAAGAAGCGGCAAAGCAGGCCACAGAAACATGGTTTTTCTGCAAGGCGGACAGCACCTTTGCCTGATTGTACTCTGCAACTTTGTCAATGGCGGCAAAGCGGTCTTTCAGCTTTTCCAGAGCGGCTTCGCCGTAACGGTACACGGCGGGGGAAAGACCCATGCCGGAGTAAAGTTCCTGTAACTGTTCCATGGTTAATCCTCTTTTTTTACATTATTTAAAATCTTGTCGGCCAAATCATTCAGTGCTTCCGGGCGGGAGATGATAAGGCCAGCATCGGTCTCGCCCAAAATCAGCAAGGTGTCGCCCGGGCGTATGCCGAACATATCCCGCGCTTCCTTGGGAATAACGATCTGACCACGGTCGCCTACCTTGGCAGTACCAAGGACACGCCGGGCATTGGATTTGCCTAAAATGTGTTTGCCACCGGCCATGGTGATCTCCTTTCACATTTTTCATACTTTTCGCACCGGGAAGATTATAGCGAAAACCGCCTCGGTTGTCAATACCGAGGCGGCGAAAATGTATAATTTTTATGGATTACTTTGTGCTTTTTGCCATGTACTGACCTTATACAGCACCCAAATGGAGCTGATCAGATCAGCGACAGGGAAGAAGTGAAGAATATTGTGCAGAATTTTTGCACCGCCGGAACAAATGTTATTCAGACTACGATTGCAGGATACGATGCCGGTGATCCTTACCATGAAATAGCTGATCTGGTGGGGAAGGTACAGAATGATCAACACCAACAGCAATAGACCACCTTCGGTAGCGCCGTTTTGTGCCTGCTGTTGGATTTCTGTTTCTTTCGCCAGCCAGTATATTGCTTCTGCCAGCAGGAGCAGAAGATTTCCGGCAGAAAAAAGGATGTTATATACAGCCAACTGTTTGGGACTGTAATGATCAATGCTGAGATAGAAGCTGACAGTAAACAGCAACGTCAGCAACAGGTAAATACCCAAAAGGAAGAGCACGAGAGAATCAGATGTGTCCCAAAGAAACGGTAGCCCAATGGCCAATATGTATAGCAAGGGCAGAACGGCGACCAGGGGCGCAAACGGCTTTTTCATAATGAGTTCTCCCTCCGTATACAAAGCAAGGCTTATCTGCGCTCGAAGCTTAAGAAACGAGTACCCTGAAAAGTCAGCATTCCATGATCATTTTCCACCAGATAGCCATACTGGCTATTGGGAACTTTCAGTTTCATCCGGTCGCCGCTGGTTACTTGGAAAGTGGCGTAGTAGTTGGTACGGCTATGGTCGCCCCAGACATGGATGCGCTTAGCAATGACGGTGGCTTCCACAGTCAGCTTGGGGGAGCGGTCGTTGCTATGTTCCTGACGGGCGCTTTTAACAAAAGTGGACACGATCATACCCAGAACAAAAAGAAACATGACCCCAAATAGCAGGGGAAATAAGGTGAACATAAAACCCATAATACTACCTCCTGATATCAATTATATGAAATTACGCCCCGGATGTCAATGCCGGGGCGTAAAACAGCATATTCAGTCATCCCGACGGCCACCGCCACCAAAGATGATCAACAGGCGCAACAACTGAGCCAAAGCAACAGCCAAAGCTGCAACATAGGTCAATGCTGCGGCGGTCAGGGTCTTGCGAGCGCCTTTTTGTTCGTCGATGGTCAGCAGATCTCCGTTGGAAATTGCCTGCATGGCACGACGGCTGGCATTAAATTCAACAGGCAAAGTGATCAGTTGGAACAGAACGGACAGGGCAAAACAGGCAATGCCGGCGTAGATAAATCCATAAGAGTAGTTACCGCCGAAACTAAACAGCAGACCAATTAAAATCAAAGGCATAGACAGCTTGGAACCGATGTTTGTAACAGGGATAATGGCTGCACGGATCTTAATGGGAGCATAGTTCTGAGCATACTGGACGGCGTGGCCTGCTTCATGACATGCAACGCCGATGGCAGCTACGGAAGTAGAGTCGTATACATCGTCAGACAGGCGGATCACGTTATCTCTGGGATCGTAGTGGTCGGTCAGATTGCCGTGGATACGTTCAATACGCACACCGTAAGCACCGCCGGCGGACAGCACTTTCTGTGCGGCTTGGGCACCGGTCAGACGACGAGATGACTGGATCTTGGAATACTTCTTAAAAGTGGAATTGACATTGGCACTGGCTACCATTGCTAAGATCACAAAGGGAAGCACCAAAATAACATAAGTCCAATCGAAAAACATATGATTTCCTCCTTAAAGTGTGGTCGGTTCCATGGCATCATGGAGAGTATCGGTAATGGCATCACGGAAAATCCCGTCTGCCTGACTGTGCAGGGTTTCCAAAGCTCCGGCGGCGAGGTTGATGGCTACTTTTCCGGGCATGAACAGATCCTGATCGAAAATAAAGTGAACTTCCTTGTTGTCCACGCCTCCCCGTTTGACAAGTCCCGGGCCTGCATGGATCTTGACCCGGCAACCTCCACGAATGGCCAGCTCCGCATCCACGGTGTTGCGTGCGGTAGCGGTTTCCGCAACCTCTTCGTCAGCCAGAAGACCCAGATAGGGACTCTGGATCAGTTGACGGAAGGCAATACCTTCCAGTCCCAGATCCTTTCGGGAGATGAAATTCAGATATCGCAGTCCCACACGCTCAAAGAAAGCAGGGCGGTAGATCTGAATAAATGCTGCCAAAGGCATATCCAGCATTTTGGCAAAATCTTCCCAGCAGGTATAGCAGTTGCAGGCCAGAGAGATAAAGGTGCTGGTCAAATTCACACGCCAGTGGCCGTCTTCGGATACAAATTGATAATTGTTATTGGGTTGCTGGGGCTCCAATCGACCATTGACTAGTTTTGGCGCCGGGGTTTCCTTCCGACTGGAATAGCGGGGGAAGGTGGCACGAATGGCTTCCTGAAATTCAGCCGGTACAGTGGTTTCAATGGTCAGAATTTCGGGAAAGCGAAGTTGACAGATCACTTCACCCAGTTGATTTTTATGATAACGGCAGCGCGCTTCTTGAGAGAACATGAGCATACCTCGTTTCTATATTTTGCATCTATTATAGCGGCATTATGTGAAAAAGGCAAGTTTTTGAGTGCATGGTATTGTAAACTTTCCTAAAATATTTTATAATTGAAAAAACTGAGTAAAAATCTATCCTCCAACGATTTAAAGACAGAGAGGTGATGAAGATGAAAGATTTTGGTGTCAGTAGCTACCACCCAGATCTGAAAGATCCACAAGTTCTGGAACAGATACTGCGTATTTATGCCCAGAGCTTAATATGATGAGCCTGCCACCTTTGTCCCTGTTTACGGAAGCCCGGATGATTTACTGCCTATGAAAGATTCGCTGATTTCTCAATGGCGTACAAGTGCTATTTTATTGATCGGGAGAATGATCTGATCGGACTTCCTTTGATGGATTGGAATGCTGGGGCCGCTTCCTATGTGCTGTTACAGTTTGATGGACAGATATCTGTACATTCTGGAAGATACGCTGCAAGTGGTGAAAATCGCATAAATCTT
>CAZPJH010000057.1:0-10456 GCA_964586875.1 uncultured Oscillospiraceae bacterium | reverse complement strand
CTACGAATGCCAGAGTCAAAGTCTGGTGCCTTACCGCTTGGCGACATCCCAATGTTTGCAGTCCGGCATCGGACACGCAAAACATTATAGCATGGTTTTTCCCGGTTTGTCAATGCTTTTTTTATTATTATCCGGTGGAAACATAAAAATTCATCCAAAAAGCTCCCCTTTCAGGGAGCTTTCTCTTTTAATACCACCGTGTCAGTGCCGCAGGTGCATGGATATAGCGCTCATGCTGCTTTGCCTCCGGCCTTGCATGGACGCCGGACACCAACCCCAGCATAGCAAACAGGGACATGATCGAACTGCCGCCATAGCTGATAAAGGGCAGGGTCAATCCGATGACCGGCAACACGCCCACATTCATACCCACATTCATCAACGTCTGGAATATCAGTGTAGCCGCCACTCCAAAGCAGATCATCCGCCGCAGAAAATCCGGGCTTCTCATACCCACACGGATGCAGCGGTAAATGATCAGGAAGATCAGTACCAAAGTCAGCATACAACCCACAAACCCCAGTTCTTCACCAATTGCGGAAAAAATAAAGTCTGTATGCTGGGCGGGCAGTGCCCCGATCTGGGTGCGGTTTCCGTTGAACAGACCTTGCCCCGTCAAGCCACCGCCGTTTAGCGACAGCTGGGCACGGACGATCTGGAATCGCTCTTTTAATCCTTCAGGGTCGATGCTGGGATCCCAGAGAAGCTGAATACGCTTCTTCATATAATCCAGCGACTCCGGCATCAGATTCCACGCAATGGGCGCTACCACAGCGATCGCACCACCGGCTGCTGCAAACCAGCCCCAATGAACGCCGCCGCAAAGGGCCATCATAATAAAGATGAATACGAAGATCAGCGACACGCCTGCATCGCCGGACACCACAAAATTCAGTCCCGCCACCAGACCCAACTGCAGCACCATGTGCATGACAGAAGGAATTTTTGAAATTCGGTTTTGGTGAGAGGCCATCACCGATGCCAAAATCAGTACGAATGTGATCTTACAAAATTCTGCCGGCTGGATCGCCATGGGCATACCGGGAAGCACCAGCCAGCTGCGGTTACCGGAATTGTAGTCCTCGCCGAAGGGTGTCCGCAGCAGCAGCAGGATAAAGCAGTTGAAAATCACCAACGCCATTCGGTGTTCGGATATAAAATCCGCATCCACCGCGGACATCAGCACATACATCACGATCCCCAAAATCACTGCAATACCCTGGATAAACACATAACGCAATGTATCGTTATGGGCAGTGGTGCTGGCCACGATGATACAGCCGTAAGCAGAGGTAAGCAGGCACAAAAAAAGCAGTATCAGATCGCCCTTTTTCAAAAAAGACAGCACTTCCGAAACATAGGGCGTATATCGCAGTTTTTCCCATAATCGGCGCATTGGCCCACCTCCTCTCTGCCCCACATTGTACCATTGTCGGGCAAAATTGTAAATAACTTTTGTGGAAACAAATTTTCCCCGAGGAAGCCCTTACTCCCGAAACAGCAGTAAGCTCACCCAGGTGACCACATTTTCCCCATACAGGAAGGGCATCCCCATATTTTCCAGCACCGGGATCACATTGATCCCCTGGCTTTCCACGCAGGGGTGCATTTTCTCCGGAAAGCGGCAAGGCTGTCCATCCGTGATCGCACAGCGCCGGCACACTGCACAGGCCTCGGTGGACAGAATATAAGGCACTACCCCCTGCTGGCGCATCAGTTCGCCCACATGGTCGGTCAGTGCTTCGTGATCCGCTCGCGTGTCCAAAGTGGCTTGCAGATCCGAAATATCCGCCACTTCCGTAATCGTGGATATCATCAGACAGCGGTTATAACTGAGGCATTTGGCCTTACAGCATTCCACGCTGCCTACACCCGGAGGGCAGGCCCAGCTTTTGCCGTACATACTGCACTCATGTTCACAGATCCAACGGACACGGTCGGAAAACTCCAGTTTTTCAGGATCGATAAAGCCATAAATATACAGGGGCAGCTGAGCCAGCTGCTCCTCCAAGATCTCTGTATTTAGCATTCTGATTCCTCCATTTTCTTTATTGTAACATATCTGCGGTGTAATTTCCAGCACTTCCTTTTTCTTGGCTTGCATATTTTTCCCTGAAATGCAAACAATACCTCCGAATTCCAAATTCAGGAGGTATTCTATGACACGCAAAAAATGGGCTGCTGCCCTTTTGGCAGCCGTCTGCATTGTATCCCTTGGTATCGGCGCAGCAGCGCTGGAAGTGGACTGTGACAGTAAATACTGCTTTTCCGCTGAGGACTTTTCCAAAAACGACCTGGAAGGTGTCTGCATCACCGGACTGCCGGAAAGCAGTGCCGGCACCATCATGCTGGGCAACCGGGTCATCCGCTGCGGCGACATCCTCACAGCCGGACAGCTGAACGAACTGACTTTCCATCCCCTGCGTACCGAAACCAACACCGATGTGACGGTTTCTTATCTGCCCATCTATGAAAACCGGGTGGAAAAGACCGCCACCATGACCATTTCCATTCACGGAAAACGGGACAAGGCTCCGGTAGCCGAAGACAGCGCTCTGGAAACCTACAAAAATCTGCCCAATACCGGCACCTTGAAAGTCCACGATCCGGAAGGCGAGGCCCTGACTTACACCCTGATCCGTGCCCCAAAACGGGGTGATGTGACCATCAACGAGGATGGCACCTTCACCTATACCCCCAAGAAGAATAAAGTAGGCACCGATTCTTTCACCTTTACCGCCACCGATCCATCCGGCAATGTATCCCGGCAAGCCACAGTGACCATCCAGATCCTAAAGCCCTGCGACAAACAGACCTATGCCGATACCGTAGGTTCTGATTGCCGCTTCAGTGCTGAATGGATGCGTAACACGGGTATTTTTACCGGCGAACGGGTCAGCGATCAGCTTTGTTTCCGTCCGGAACAAACCGTCACCCGTGGGGAATTTGTGACCATGCTGGTCAACGTGCTGGGCATCCCGGTAGATGAAGATGCCGCCTACACCGGCTTCACCGATGAATGCCCCACCTGGCTGCGCCCCTATTTGGCAGCCGCCCTCCGCTCCGGTCTGACCGCCGGTTGGAAAGGTGGCAGTGTCTTTGGTGCAAATCAGCCCATCACCGGCCAGGAAGCTGCCCTGATGCTGCAAAATGCGCTATCTCTGCCCACCACCACCGGTGCTGTTGAATCCTCTGACCTGATCGCCGTCATGGCAGAAAATGGCATTGAATTAAACGCCAACGGCACGATGAACCGTGGCCAGGTGGCCAACGCCCTGTATCGGGTCAGCAAACTATCCACCACCGCCCCCGGCATGGCTGTTATTGCAAAACAGTAAAAATAAGGCACACCGCTTCGGCGGTGTGCCTTTGATTCGGTCAAACAGCTGTCATTGGGGGCTGAATGCTCCCCTTAGCGAATATCCTGTCCCCCAAAATACTTTTTCAGCGGTACATACAGCACCGCCGATGCCATCAACGCCAGAATGATGCAGGGCATAATATACATGGCATTGTACAATGCAGAGTAAACTTCCGCATTGTCAAATGTCCCTAAAAGGGGGATTTGGGTAGGTGCCGTAATACGCCAGCAAGTCACGCCGCTGAGGAAAGCGAAGAAATATCGTCCCAGGCCACCTGCCAATGTACCCAAAAATACCCCCCATTTTTTGCCTCTGAACAAGCCTGCCAGACCCAGCGCAGTATATGCCAGCAGATAGTCATACAGAATACTCTGCCAGCCCCAGGCATAGGCACCGTCCAGCAGCAACTGCAGCAGTCCCAGTGCGAAGCCTGCCATCAGTCCCCTGCCCACGCCCCATCGAACGGCATAGAAGCAGATGGGGAACATGATCAATGTCCAGGATCCACCGTTGGGCAACCGGTAGAATTTCAGATACCCCAAAATCTGCGCCAGCGCCACCATCAGTGCCCCTTCGCAAAGAGCCTGCACCTGACGATGAGATTTGTGTGTGTTTGCCATATTTGCAAACCTCCAAAAATAAAAAAGTATCGCATTGCAAACCGTCTGGGTGCAATGCGATACATAAGCATCTCATTTGTGCATCTTTCCCTCCGACGGTACTAACCGTATCAGGTTCACGGGTCAGGACTACCAAGTCCAATCTCAGCCGGATGCATCCGGCCCCCCGAAGACAATTTTCTATGCGATCTGAGTTGATTATAGCAAATATCCGCTATTTGTCAAGCCATTTCCGTATTTAACACCTTACCGCCCAAAATGTGGAAGTGGAGGTGAGGCACGGTCTGGCCGGCGTCGCTTCCGCAGTTGCTGACCACACGGTAGCCGTTTGTCAAGCCTTCGGCGGCTGCGATTTTGGGAATGGTCTCAAAAATATGGGCAACCACGCTGCTGTTTTCAGCATTCACCCCATCTACAGAGGGAATATGCACCTTGGGGATCACCAGAATATGGGTAGGTGCCATGGGGGCAATGTCCCGGAAAGCCAGGATTTCTTCATCCTCATAAACCTTGGTAGAAGGAATATCTCCGGCAATAATCTTGCAGAACAGACAGTTTTCCATAACAATTCTCCTTTTAAATCAAATATGTTCCGAAAATGTCATTCCAGGTAGGAACGACCGCCTGTAATAACTTAAATCGACACAGTCTGGCGGATACGCAGAACGCCTTCCTCCGCTGTCAGCATTTCGATAAATCTCTGGTTGTACTTATGTCGGCGGCTGCCATTGTACTCTGCATCAAAGCTGATAATAAAGATATCGCCTTTATGCTCCACCTCCAGATCCTGAATGATGGCATAACTTTCATCTGCACTTTTAAAAACCAGCCGCAGACCCTTGGAGATATCCTCTGTTTCCACCACATAGCTCTGACGGGTCAAATTTTTACGCATAAACTTGTGCTGGAAGGCTTCAAACAGGGTCAGTGTAACGAAAATAAAGATCATGCCAGCCACTGCCAGTCCATAATAGCCGCTGCCGGCTGCCAGACCCAAGCATGCCACCGCCCAAACACTGGCCGCCGTGGTCAGGCCTTTGACGGTATACCCTTCCCGCATGATGGTTCCTGCACCCAGGAAGCCTACACCCGCAATGACCTGGGCGCTGAGCCGTGCAGGGTCAGGCAGTGCGCCGTATTTTGTATGATATTCATGGAAGATCAGCTCGCTGGTGATCGCCACCACGCAAGCCCCCAATGCCACCAGAATATGGGTACGCATACCGGCCGGGCGATGGGTGTATTCCCGTTCCGTACCGATGACCAAACCCACCAGCATGGCACAGCCCAGCCGCAGGCAGATCTCCCAAATAGAAACGCTGCTGTGGGCAAAAGTATTCCAAATTTCAGTCCAATTCACAATATACTCCTTTCAAGGGGGAAACTTAATCCTCGTCCAATTTCAACACAGCCATAAAAGCCTCGGAAGGAACAGAAACCGTACCAAAAGTACGCATCCGTTTTTTTCCTTCCTTCTGCTTTTCCAGCAGCTTCTTTTTACGGGTGATATCGCCACCGTAGCACTTAGCCAGCACATCCTTACGCACTGCCTTAATGGTTTCCCGGGCGATGATCTTACCGCCGATGGCTGCCTGAATGGGGATCTCAAACTGGGCACGGGGAATATTGTCTTTCAGTTTTTCACAGATCTTTCTGGCTCTGGGATAGGCATTGTCCGCAAAAAGGATAAAGCTCAGGGCATCCACAATATCGCCGTTGAGCAGGATATCCAGCTTCACCAGTCGGCTGGGGCGATAGCCGATGACTTCATAGTCCAGGCTTCCATAGCCACGGGTACGGGACTTCAGCGCATCAAAGAAATCGTAAATGATCTCGTTGAGGGGCATTTCATAGTGCAGCTCCACACGGGTGGCATCCAGATACACCATATCCTTAAATTCACCCCGGCGCTGCTGTGCCAGATCCATCATATTGCCCACATATTCCTGAGGGGCGATCAGGTTCAGTTTTACATATGGTTCTTCCGCCAGCTGGATCTCCATGGGATCAGGATAGTCCAGGGGGTTGGCTACCATAATCACTTCCCCGGTGTTTTTCGTTACCCGGTACACAACGTTCGGTGCAGTGGTGATCAGATCGAGATTATATTCCCGTTCCAGCCGCTCCTGAATGATCTCCATGTGCAGCAGTCCCAAAAATCCGCAGCGGAAGCCAAATCCCAGGGCAATGGAGCTTTCCAGTTCATAGGCAAAAGACGCATCGTTCAACTTCAGTTTTTCCAGTGCTTCCCGCAGGTCCTGATATTTTGCACCGTCTGCCGGGTACACACCGGAATAGACCATAGGCTGCACCGGTCGGTAACCGGGCAGCGGCTCTGCTGCACCATTTTCCACGGTGGTGATGGTGTCACCCACCTGGGTATCAGCCACGGTTTTGATGGAGGCGGTGATATAGCCCACCTCGCCTGCACCCAGTGCATCCTTGGGGATCAGTCCCATAGGATTCATAATGCCCACTTCCACCACCTTGTAGGTGGCACCGGTGGCCATCAACTTGATATCCTGACCGGGACGGATGGTTCCCTGTTTGATTCTGGCATAGACGATAACGCCCCGATAGGAGTCGTACTGACTGTCAAAGATCAGCGCCTGCAAGGGTGCTTCCCGATCGCCGGTGGGGGCAGGGACACCATGAACCACCATCTCCAAAACAGAATGAATGTTGATTCCGTTTTTGGCGGAGATCTCCGGGGCCTCCTCCGCCGGAATACCGATGATGTCCTCCACTTCCGCCTTCACTTCCGCCGGTCTTGCAGAGGGCAGATCGATCTTATTGATCACAGGCAGCACTTCCAGCCCGGCATCGATGGCCAGATAAGTGTTGGCCAAAGTCTGCGCTTCCACGCCCTGAGAAGCATCCACCACCAAAATGGCACCTTCACAGGCCGCCAAGGAGCGGGAAACCTCGTAGTTAAAGTCCACATGGCCCGGGGTATCGATCAGGTTCAAGGCATATGTTTCGCCGTCATCCGCCTGATAAGTAAGTGTGGCAGCGGTGGCCTTAATGGTAATGCCCCGTTCCTTTTCCAGCTCCATGGAGTCGAGCATCTGCTCGGCACGGATCCGCCGGTCAATGGCATTACATTCCTCCAGCAGACGATCGGCCAGAGTGGATTTGCCGTGGTCAATATGGGCAATAATGGAAAAATTTCTGATTTTGGAAAGGTCGGTCATAAATTATACCTCAAAATAAGGATGTGTGCATCAGTTCCGCCGCAAAAAGGTCTTGCCGGAGGGTGCAATTATTCATTCTACCAATTATAACGAATTTTTCCCAAAAAGTAAACTGTATGTTTTCACGTTTTTTCGGAAAAACTGTCTTTGTCTGACGACAAAAATCGCCCCAAGCCCCATTTTTTGAAAAAATTTTTTCATTACCCCTTGTCGAAGTTTCAAAATCACGCTATATTCTATCCGAAGTAAAAGAAAAAGAAGGTATCGCACTTATGTCTACACCCAAAAAGACCCCCAAAAACAACGAAGAAGCCTTGGCTGCCATCCAGTCTCTGATCCTGCAGGGCAAGAAGGACGGCATGATCCAAGCCAGCGAGCTGAACTCCATTCTGGAAAAAATGGATCTGACCCCGGAGAAGATCGAAGAGATCTATGACCGCTTTGAGGCCATGAATATCCAAATCATCAGCGGCGAGCTGGAACTGGTGGACGATAGTGATCTGGGGCTTCTGCTGGATGATGACCCGGACATGGCTGCCCTGGACGATGAAGACCTGATCGACCCGGTAGATCTGGCTGCTGAATACAATCTGGACGATCCGGTGCGGATGTATCTGAAAGAAATCGGCCAGGTCAAGCTCCTCAGTGCCGAAGAAGAGATCGAACTGGCCAAGCGTGTAGCCGAAGGTGACCAGGCTGCAAAAAACAAGCTGACAGAAGCCAACCTGCGTCTGGTGGTTTCCATTGCAAAGAAATACAGCGGCCGTGGCCTGCATATTCTTGATCTGATTCAGGAAGGCAATACCGGCCTGATCCGTGCGGTGGACAAATTCGACTGGACAAAGGGTAATAAATTCTCTACTTACGCTACCTGGTGGATCCGGCAGGCCATTACCCGTGCCATTGCCGACCAGGCGCGGACCATCCGTGTCCCCGTGCATATGGTAGAGGTCATCAACAAAGCCACTCGCTGCAACCGAAAGCTGGTGCAGGAACTGGGTCGTGAGCCCACCGTGGAAGAGATCGCTGCCGAGCTGAATTTGCCGGTAGAAAAGATCATCGAAGCCAATCGCACCGCCGCCGACACCCTATCTCTGGACACCCCCGTAGGTGACGAAGAAGACACCTCCATTGGCTCTTTCGTCCCCGATGATATGACCCCCGGCCCCGCTGATGCCACATCCAACGCATTGCTTGCCGAGGCACTGAAAGAAATTCTGGACACCCTGACCGAACGGGAAGCCGATGTACTGCGGATGCGCTTCGGTATGTACGATGGACGTACCCACACCCTGGAAGAGGTTGGTCAGATCTTCGGCGTGACCCGTGAACGGATCCGCCAGATTGAAAACAAGGCCATCCGCAAGCTCCGTCACCCCAGCCGTGCCAAAAAGATCAAAGATTTCTATTGCTGATAAAAACCGGGACTGCAATGCAGTCCCGGTTTTTTATACTTGCTCCTGCAATCTTGCATCGGAGATCATATGCTTGGGGCACACGGTGGCGCACAGGCCGCAGGCATCGCACTTTTCGTAGTCGATCACTGCCAGATTGCGGTCAATGGAAATAGCACCCTTGGGACAGGTCTTAACACACATACCGCAGCCCACACAGCCGGTGGTACAGCCACGAACTGTCACTGAACCTTTTGCATGGGAAGAACAGGCGATCATAACGTCCCGTCCATATTCCACCTGCACGATCAGGTTTCTCGGGCAAGCCGCCGCACAGCTCATGCAGCCTACACACTTTTCAAAATCCACCTTGGCCACACCATCCACAATGGAGATGGCATCATATTTGCACTGCTTGACACAGTTTCCGAAGCCCAAACAGCCGAATTTACAAATAGTCGGCCCTCGGCCTCCCACTTTGGAGGCCGCCAGGCAATCGTCGATCCCTTCATAAATGCCCTTCATTTTTATGCCGGTGGGTTTGCCATCTGCATCTGTCTGACGATAGCCGGAGCAGCGAACCATCGCCACTTTTCTCGTCACTTTATCCGCTTTGACGCCCATGATGGCCGCCATTTTTTCTGCGGTCTCGTTGCCGCCGGAAGCACATTTTCCGATGGGTGCCTCCCCCTTGAGTACCGCTTCGGCATAGCCGCCGCAGCCGGCATAGCCGCAACCACCGCAGTTTGCACCGGGCAGTGCTTCATTCAGCTGCTCCAGTCGAGGGTCTTCTTCCACATGGAACACCTTGGCCGCCAGGCCCAGTACCAGACCAAACACCAGTCCCAAGCCACCTAAGACGGCAATTGCGATCACAATTTGCATTTTCGCCCCTCCTTAGAAAATTTTCAGACCCGAAAAACCCATAAAAGCCAGAGCCAACAGGCCGGCGGCAATGAGGGTAATGGGTGTTCCCTTGAAACAGGCAGGGCAATCGGATCGATCTGTCCGCTCCCGAATAGATGCAAACAGCACGATAGACAGCGTAAAGCCCAGGCCGCCGGCTGCACCGTTGAGTACAGATTGCATAAAGCCATAAGCCTTCTGAACATTCACCAGTGCCACGCCCAGCACAGCGCAGTTGGTTGTGATCAGAGGTAAGTAAACACCCAATGCCTGATACAGTGCCGGAACGCTCTTTTTCAGGAACATCTCCACCACCTGTACGATGGCGGCAATGACCAGAATAAAGGCCACCGTCTGCATATAGGCCAGATCCAGAGGGATCAGAATATAGTGATCCACCGCCCAGCAGGCTGCCGATGCAATGGCCATAACAAAGGTGACGGCCATACCCATACCCAAAGCGGTATCGATCTTCTTAGATACGCCCAAAAAGGGGCAAATGCCATAAAATTTAACAAGAATAAAGTTTTCCGTCAAAATTCCGGCCAGCAAAATGCCAAAAACTTCCATCATCATTTTGCCTTCCCCTCCTTTCTGCTACGCAGCCACTGGGTAGCAGCGATCACACAGCCCAAGGTCAAAAAGCCGCCCACAGGCATGATCATCAGCATAGCCGGACTGCCTTCCGGCAGGATGCGGATGCCTTCGCCGCCGTTCAGCAGGCCACCGCCAAAGGTGCCGGAGCCTAAAAATTCACGGATGATGCACATGATGCACAGAGCCATGGTATAGCCGATGCCCTGAGTCAGGCCGTCCAAAGCTGAGACCAGAACGCCGTTTTTGGAAGCGAAGGCTTCCGCTCGTCCCAAAATAATGCAGTTGACTACGATCAAGGGAATGAACACGCCCAGACTTTCCGACAAGGATGGCAAAAAAGCCTGAAGCATCAGATCCACAATGGTAACAAAACCTGCAATAAT
>CAZPJH010000056.1:0-10532 GCA_964586875.1 uncultured Oscillospiraceae bacterium | reverse complement strand
ATGGTTACAAAGGTAGCCATGTTTATTCAAACTTCGCAAAGCGTGAGTGGAAAACCCTCATGGAAGAAATCGGATCTTCCGGGAAAACGCCATACTCATGCCGTCATACTTTTATCACGAACGCCATCCGTGGTGGAATGGACTTGCCTGTGCTAGAGGCTATCGTTGGGCACCTTGATCGGGAAACCACTAAAATATATACGCACCTTAGAGCCGATGACCTAGTTGGTGCTGTGCAGAAGCTATGACCTGTTGCTAATTTGTTGCGAACCGAAAATGGATATTTCTGGATAAGTTAGGATAACGGCGAATAAGTGAGACATTAACGCGCAAAATCTGGATAAATCGAAACTATTCTGGATATGACCGAAAATAAAACTTCCTCGTAATGAGAAGGTCGCCTGTTCGAGTCAGGTCACTAGCTCCAAAATATCCCCCGAAAACGCCATGTTTTCGGGGGATTTATTATGTTTTTCGCAATTTTTCCGTGGGGTACAAAATCACAAAATGCCCTGTTGCACATTTATTGCCGACGGAAGGTGGGCGGCAAACTCTATGGCCGGAACTTTCGTCCCGGCTATTATTATGAAGTTTGGGCATAGAAAAACCGCTGCAAAAAGGCAGACAGGTATTATCTTGATTCTTGGGGGAAAGACCATATCATGCGGTCTTTATGCACTTGCAATCTTTTCTAAATTATGCTATGCTATGAAACGCATAATTGCAGGAGGTTTGTTGTGAAGATTTATTTGGAATTACTGATCAGTTTCTTCAAAGTCGGCATTATGACCTTCGGCGGCGGCTATGCCATGCTTCCCATGCTACAACGGGAGATCGTGGAAAATAAAGGCTGGGCCAGCGAAGAAGAACTGACTGATTATTTTGCCATCGGTCAGTGTACCCCCGGTGTCATCGCCGTTAATACTGCCACATTTATCGGAAACAAAGTCAAAGGCATTTCAGGCGGTATTGTCGCCACTTTAGCGGTGATCCTCCCCTCTTTGGTCATCATTTCTCTGCTGGCCGGTGTTATCGAGGCATTCTCTCATGTGATTTGGGTGCAGTATGCTTTTGGCGGCATCCGGGTTTGCGTATGCGTGCTGATCCTCAACGCCGTGGTCAAGCTTTATAAAAAGGCCGTCGTAGATGGACCTACCTTCCTTATTTTTCTGACGGTCACCATTGCCGCCTCTTTTCTGGATCTTTCACCTGTCATTTTTATTCTGGGGGCAGCTGCTGTGAGCATGATCCTGAAAGGATTGGGAGGGCGTCAAAAATGATTTATTATCAGCTTTTTTACGAATTCTTCAAAACCGGCCTGTTTTCCATCGGCGGTGGCATGGCCACCATTCCCTTCCTTGAAAAAATGGCCGATCAGACCGGCTGGTTCACGCATACCGATCTTGCCAACATGATCGCCGTAGGCGAGTCCACCCCCGGCCCCATCGGTGTCAACATGGCCACTTATGTCGGCTATGCGACCGGCTCTCAGGAAGGTGGTTTATTCCATGCCATACTGGGAGCGATCACTGCAACACTGGGTCTTGTTACTCCTTCGATCATCATTATTTTGATCATCGCTTCTATTTTAAAAAGCTTTCAGAATAACCGTTATGTGAATCACGCCTTCTATGGCCTGCGCCCGGCTTCCACAGGCCTGATCGCCGCTGCCGGAATCAGCGTGATCGCATCCACCCTGTTGTGCATGGACAGCCTGCGTGTTCTTCCCAGCACCGTCAACTGGAAGGGTATGATCTTGGCACTGGTACTGTTTGTGCTGACCAATTTTGTCAAACCTACAAAGAAACTTCATCCTATTATCTTTATCGGCGCATCGGCCGTAGTTGGCATTGTATTCCAAATGACATAATGAAAAGGTCGTGGTACACAGTACCACGACCTTTTTGTCACTGGATCAATTGTAAGAATTCTTCCTCAGACAAAATAGTAATTCCCAATTCTCTGGCCTTCTTTTCCTTTGAACCGGCATTTTCGCCAACCACAACAAAGCTGGTTTTTTTCGATACTGAGCCGGCTACCTTACCACCCAGAATCTCAATTTTTTCCGTCGCTTCTTCTCGGGTAAACATCTGCAACGCTCCGGTCAGAACGAATGTCTTTCCGGCAAAGCGAGTGTCCGTCACGTCCTGCAAACTTACAAAATTGACACCAGCCCGCCGTAACTGCTCGATCAAATGCTGGCTCTGATCCTGACGGAACCAGTCGGCAATGTTTTCTGCGGTAATATCGCCTACGTCGTTGATGGCTGTCAGTTCATCCACCGAAGCCGCTGCCAGCACATCCAAGTTACCAAAATGACGGGCAAGGACTTTTGCAGTCTTTGCTCCCACCTGACGAATACCCAGGGCGTAAATCAGCCGTCCCAGATCTTGACTTTTGCTGTTTTCAATGGCAGCCAGAAGTTTTTTTGCAGAGGTCGTTCCGGATTTCCACAAAGAACGAATATCATCCAACGTCAAATCGTAAATATCCGCAGGTGATTTGATCAGCTCATTTTCCACCAGTGCCTCAACGATCGCCTCACCCAATCCGTCAATATCCATGGCATCACGACTGGTGAAATGGGAGATATGCCGCACCAGTTGTGCCGAGCATTGTGCGCCCGTACAGCGCAGGAATGCGCCTTCTTCATCTCGTTCCACCTTTGCACCGCAAACCGGGCAAACATCGGGTAAGAAATAGGCCACCGTGTTTTCCGGTCGTTTTGTAAAATCGACCTCCAAAATTTCAGGAATGATCTCTCCGGCTTTACGGATCATCACCGTATCTCCGATGCGGATATCCCGTTGGGAAATAAAATCCTGATTATGCAGTGTAGCATTGGTCACCGTGGTACCTGCCAAACGAACGGGGCGAACAACCGCTTTGGGGGTCAGGACGCCGGTACGTCCCACCTGCACGACAATATCTTCCACCACAGTCGATTTGATCTCCGGAGGATATTTATAGGCTACTGCCCACCGGGGGAACTTGGCCGTTGCGCCCAATTTTTCCCGATCCGCCAGATTGTTAAGCTTTATGACCGCACCATCAATATCGCAGGTCATCGATTCCCGACGTTCATTGATCTGCATCACTTCTTCGACGATCTGCTTGCCGGTAGAAAGTAACTGATGATCGATGACCTTAAACCGATGGGCTTTCAGATATTGCAGGGTCTGGGTATGGGTTTGAAAATTCTCCCCTTCACACAGCTGAATATTAAACACATAGATATCCAATCCTCGCTGGGCTGCAATTTTCGGATCCAGCTGTCGAAGAGAACCGGCTGCTGCATTTCTTGGATTAGCAAACAGAGGTTTGCCCAATTTTTCCTGCCGTTCATTCAGCTTTTCAAAACTGACTTTTGGCATAAACACTTCGCCGCGAACGATCAGCCGGGCAGGTGCATTCGGGATCTCCATAGGAATGGAGCGAATGGTCTTAAGATTTTCCGTTACATCTTCCCCTACATTACCGTCACCACGGGTGGCACCTCGGACAAAAATGCCATTTTCATACTCCAATGCCACTGACAGGCCATCGATCTTCGGTTCTACAGAGAAGGCAGCATCGGGATAGTCCTGTTGAATATGCTCAATAAAATCGGTCAGTTCTTCCTGGGAGAAAACATCCTGCAAGCTGTTGAGCTGTACCGGATGAACCACCTTTTCAAACTGACTCAAGGCTGTTCCTCCCACGCGCTTGGTAGGCGAATTGGCCATTGCATATTCCGGATACGCTTTTTCCAGTTCCTCCAGTTCTCGCAGCAGACGATCATATTCAAAATCCGGCATTTTCGGATCATCCAGCACATAATACTGATGGCCCGCTTCCGTTAAAAGATCGGTCAGTTCTATTATTCTCTCTTTGGGATCCATATTACCCTCCTGCTTGTAAAAAAGTATTGGGAACTTCGCCGACAATGACCGTTTCTGCAACCACCACATCGCTGGTCACTGTAAAATCCACCGTTCGCCCCAAGATCAACACCGTCACATCCACCAGAACTGTCATTTTCAGCTGATGAAGGGTCTGGTTGATCCCCGCTTCCAGAAAAAAACTGTTAAATGTGGCATCGGAATTGCGGATAGACATGATCTGCACTGGGATCTGAGGCCCACGTCCTGACAGAAATTCCGGAAAAACCAGGCTTCCCAAAGGTACGCCGATGGAAAAGTGATCTGTATCCAGCAATGTCCTGTTAACAAAATCCAGCGTTTCTGTCTTTAACATATTTACTTGGGCGATATTGGTTTTTAAGGCCGTAATTCGGCCATTGATATCCTTTTCAAAGTATACGATATTTTCATAAGCGATCTGCCCAGCGGATATCTGTTTGGAAACAGCATCATTGATCAGATCCGATGTAGCATTGGTCACCCGTGTCTGGGTCAGGCTGATGATCACCTGATAATACTTGCTTCGCATGGCAAAAAAGGCAATGATCGCCGCCACCAGCACCAGGATCAGAAGTCTGAACGCAATTCGTATCCGTCGCTGCATATCCATCCCCCCGGCTATGTATATGCCGAAGGAGCGGGCAATATCACAACTTTTTCATATGGGCAGAGGCAGACTTTGCCATCAGCTTTTTCGTACCCACCTGATCAAATGCAATCTCCAACAATGCATCACCGCCCATTTTGAGGACAGATAACACCAATCCCTTTCCAAAAGCCGTATGACTGACCATATCGCCCTTGTTCAGTTCCAAACAGGCAGGGGCGTTGGAAGCCATTGCCGACTGATAGTTGGTGCGTTTTGGCTGCGGTGTCTGCTCATATCGGTAGGCACCGTAGTTGCTACGATCTGTGTAATTACGATTGGCAGTTTGGTAACCGCCTTTTTTGACCATCGTTTCTTCCGGAATTTCTTTCAGGAAACGGGAAGCCATGGAAGCACTGGTTCGGCCATAGAGCATACGCTGCCGTGCATGGGAAATATAAAGTCTTTCCTTGGCTCTTGTAATGGCCACATAACACAAGCGGCGCTCCTCTTCCATTTCGTCGTGATCGCCAATGGCCCGCATTCCGGGGAACAATCCATCCTCGAAGCCCACCAGAAATACATTGGGAAATTCCAGACCCTTGGCAGAGTGCATGGTCATCATTACCACAGCGTCATCAGAAGCATTATACTCTTCCAAATCCGTATACAGGGCGATTTCCTCCAAAAAGCCTGCCAAACTAGGCTCCTGCGCATTTTCCATATATGACAGAATACTGGATTTCAATTCTCGGATGTTTTCCAGTCGAGTCAAATTTTCATCTGTTGGCTTTTCCTCCAGCATTTGCAGATAGCCACTGCGGCGCATCAATTCTTCATAAAAATCCGGCAATGATATACCTTCGTCCAAACGTTGTGCCAGTGTTTCGATCATAGATGTAAATTGAGATAACTTCCCTGCCGGTTTTTCCAAAGATGCATAATCATGGCAATGGAAGATCACGCTGTACAGGCTCTTTCCTTCCGCCTCTGCCAAACGCTGTGCCGTTTCGATGGTCTTTGCGCCCAATCCTCTTGGGGGGGTGTTGATGATCCGCTTCAAACGCAGGTCATCATGGCGATTGTTGATGACGCACAGATAGGCCAGCATATCCTTGACCTCCGCGCGGTCAAAAAATCGTGTACCGCCCACAATGCGGTATGGGATAGCATTGCGCTTCAGATCGTATTCCAAAGCATTTGACTGTGCGTTGGTGCGATATAAAATCGCAAAATCCTTCATGGATCTACCCTTTTGCTGACCGGCCAATATCTGAGCTGTGACAAACTGTGCTTCTGCCCGTTCATCGGAAGCTTCATACACAGTAATAGGCTGTCCTTCAGGATTTGCTGTCCAAAGGGTCTTTCCCTTTCGTCCACGGTTGTGAGCGATCACCGCATTGGCTGCATCCAAAATACACTTGGTAGAACGATAGTTCTGTTCCAGACGAATAAGCCTTGCACCCCGATACTGCTTTTCAAAGTCCATGATATTCTCAATCGTGGCACCCCGAAAGCGATAAATGCTCTGATCATCATCGCCTACAACACAGATGTTTTCATAACCACCTGCCAGCAGACTGGTCAGCAAGTATTGCAAATGGTTCGTATCCTGGTATTCGTCCACCAGCACATATCGAAATTTCCGCTGATAAAATCTGCGGATCTCTTCATTTTCCTGCAAAAGGCGAACAGTCAACAGAATGATATCATCAAAATCAACGGCATTGTTTTCCTTCAGGCGTTTTTGGTAGGCTGCATAAGCCTTTGCCACAGGCAGCGCCCGATATTCTCCGCTTATTTCCGCCCTGGCCATCAGCTGTGCAGGAGTCGTCATTTTGTCCTTTTCCTTGCTGATAATGCCCAGAACATACTTGGCTGGGAAGGTTTTATCATCCAAGCCCATATCTTTGATGATTTCTTTCATCACACGCTCGGAATCGGTCGAATCATAGATCGTAAAACTGTTGCTATACCCCAACTGCTCTGCATGACGGCGCAAAATACGGCAACAGGCAGAATGGAAGGTCATTGCCCATACTTCCGAAGCTTCCGGATTAAGCATATTTACCAGCCGCTCTTTTAGTTCGTTCGCCGCTTTGTTGGTAAACGTCACAGCAATGATATTCCAGGGTGCAACCGGATCCAGCGCACACAAGTATTCCGCTCGATCCAGGTCACGGTCGGAAACAGGCGCTTTCAGGCCCTCCAAGAACAGCACATCCTCCTCGGTCACCCAATCCGGCACCAAATCAGAGTCGCTGCCGGAGCCAAACCGGATCAAGTTGGCGATTCGGTTGATCAGAACAGTGGTTTTTCCACTGCCTGCACCAGCCAACAGCAAAAGAGCCCCTTCCGTTGTCAATACAGCCTGACGTTGCATTTCATTTAAATTTGAAAATTGAGCAGCAATAAAGGCCTTTCTGGCCTTTACAAACCGATGAAGCATTTCCTCTGTCATAGTTACACCCTGTCATTTAAAAGATGGGTATATTCTATCACAAACAGGCGAAAAAAGAAAG
Source organism: uncultured Oscillospiraceae bacterium (assembly GCA_964586875.1). Taxonomy (GTDB): domain Bacteria; phylum Bacillota; class Clostridia; order Oscillospirales; family Oscillospiraceae; genus Faecousia. The sequence goes on along the minus strand of CAZPJH010000056.1, from coordinate 3,522 downwards.
ACTAAATTCGGCTATCCCATTTGGGTTCGCAGCATTTCCAATGCCTTTTTTTCGATCCTTGAGATCTGCACCTGGCTGACACCCAGCACTTTTGAGGCTCTATCCTGAGTCAGGCCATGGAAATATCGAAGTTTGATCACCGTTTTTTCTCGCTCCGGAAGCTTTTCGATTGCCTGACGCAGAGATATTTTTTCCACCAGAATTTCCTCCGATTCCGTATCCGTCAGAATATTTTCAAGGGAAAAACCATCCTCCCCGGTTTGTTTGTTGATCGATTCGGTACAACTGGTGGCATTTTCTGCCAAGGCGATCTCTTCGGGGGTGAACCCCGTCTGGGTGGCGATCTCCGAAATGGTCGGCTCTCTTCCAAGAGCGGTGGTCAAATGATTTCGCATGGTGCGGATGGTGATTGCCTGCTCTTTAATGCTCCTCGAAACCTTGATGGCTCCGTCATCACGGAGAAAACGGCGGATCTCTCCGGCGATCTTCGGCACTGCATAAGTAGAAAATTGAGTTCCGAACTCCAGATCAAATCCTTCCACTGCCTTGATAAACCCAAGACATCCCAGCTGATATAAGTCATCCGACTCCGTCCCACGTCCCAAAAAACGGCGAGCTACCGACCAAATCAGACCTGCATTTTCCGTGATCAATTGCTCAGAAGCTTCTTTATCCCCTTTTTGCGCCCTTGCGATCAATTCTTTGATATCTGTCATTTCCGACGCTGCAGCTTCCGGCGCATATGGACGGTAGTGCCCTTCCCCGGCGATGAAGTGATCTCCAGATCGGTCATAAAGCTTTCCATGATCGTAAAGCCCATACCACTGCGATCAGTACCGCCCGTGGTAAACATGGGCCGTTTTGCCTGCTCTATATCGGCAATGCCTGCGCCCTTATCCTTGATGACGATATCCAACACGTTATCTTTCAGAATGCGGCACCGCAGGGAGATCACCCCCAGTTCATCCGGATATCCGTGTACGATGGCATTTGTAACCGCCTCAGAAACAGCGGTACGAATGTCACCCAGTTCCTCCATAGTAGGGTCCAGCTGGGCGGCAAAACAGGATACCGCCGATCGGGCAAATGCTTCATTGGTAGATTTGCTGGGAAACTCCAAAATCATGTAGTTATTGAATTTCATAAGGCGACCTCCTTGATCTCAATGATTTTGTCAATTCCTGCCGCCCGAAACACCTTCATTGGCTGGGAAGCAATGCCCGTAAGCACAATGGAACCTTCTATTTTCTTCATCTCCCGAAAAGCGTTGATGACCACGGCGATCCCTGATGAGTCAATAAAGCTCACATCTGTAAAATCCAGAATACAAACAGATGGCGTGTAGGCTTCAATTTTTGCGGCAATGGCCTGAATATAACTTTTGGCACGGTGATGATCGATTTCTCCCGTCAACGCAACCGTCAGATTACCGTCTTGTAAAAAGCTTGTAAATTGCATAAAATCCTCCTTTGTGGTTGTTTTTATTCAGTATAATCCATGTAATATGTTTTTTCTGTCGGAATAACACGGCTAAAAAGAAAACCGACAGCTCAACTGTCGGTAGAAAAATTCTCATATTTCAAGTTATTGCAAAAACAGCCTCCCATGGTATACTGATGATAAGCTGCAGCGCAAAAGAAAAAGGAGTTATGATTATGACGCTTCAATTAGGTGAAAAGATCCGTTCTTTACGAAAAGCCAAAAACATTTCTCAAGAAGTGCTGGCACAGTATTTAGGTGTCAGTTTTCAAGCCGTCAGCAAATGGGAAAACGGTGATACCATGCCGGATGTAATGCTGATCCCTGCCATTGCCTCATTTTTTGAGGTATCCACCGATGAACTATTTAACTTCAACTTAATGGAACAGGAATCAAAAATCATGGAAATCTGCCGACAAGCATCTCAATATCGGTTCAGCGATCCAGCCAGATCCGAGCAGATTCTCCGTAACGGACTAAAGCAGTACCCCGGAAACGACATTATCCTGAATAATCTGCTCTATACCATGCGTAATCCTGAGCGCAGCGATGAAGTGATCACCATTTGCAGATCCATTCTGGAAGTCACCAAGCTGGATGATGTAAAATATGATGTCCTGCGGATCATGGCAGAAACCTACCACGACATGGGACAGCAAGATCTGGTCAAGCCCACGCTGGAGCAGATCCCGGAAATCTATTTCAGTAAATTGGAGCTGGCAGCCAAGCTACTGGAGGGCAGTGAGGCCATGGATGCGGCCAAGGCCCACGCTACCCTCTGCCGAGATGATCTGCTGGATATGCTCTCTCGTATTTCTCAGCTTTACCGCCAGCAGGGCGAAAGCATGCAGGCATCCATCTATGCCGAACTGACGAAGCAGATTTACGCTTTCTTTGAAGACAGAACCGACTTTTTAGCCTATCAAGGTCAGGAACCGAAATGGCTGGATGATGTGATTTGGCCCAGGTTAAACGGATAAAACAGCATCTCTTGCCGAGCAAAAAGGCTGTACGCATTTGCGTACAGCCTTTTATCGTCCATCAAGCCATTTTCTGCATGGAAGCATAGGATGCTTCCAGCTGGGCGATCAGGTCTTTATTCTTTTGAGCCTTCTCGCGTTCGGCAGCAACAACGGCTTCGGGAGCACGGGAAATAAAGCCTTCGTTGCTCAACTTGCCTTCCAAAGAAGCCTGGAACTTACGAGCCTTTTCCAGCTCCTTACCAATGCGCTCCAATTCCTTGGCAACATCCACCAGCTGACCCATGGGGATATAGAGCTTGGCATCAGCGGTGGTGCAGGTCACCATGCCATCCAGATTATCAGGCTCTTTGTCCAACATGGTCACAGTGTCTGCATAGGCCAAACGCTGCATAAAGCCTTCACCCTCGATAAACACCTTGGGATCGTTGGCCAGAATATAAAGTGCAGCCTTCTTGGAGGGCGGCACATTCATTTCTGTGCGGCGGTTGCGGATGGAGCGAATGGCTTCCATCACAGACTCCATGGCAGCTTCTTCGGCCTTAAATGCCAGATCAGCACGGAACTGCGGCCACTGGGCAACAATCAGTGCCTCTCCTTCGTGGGGCAGACTCTGCCAAATTTCTTCCGTGATGAAAGGCATGAACGGATGCAGCAGGCGCAGGGTCTGATCCAGCACATAGACCAGGACCTGAATGGCGGTCTGCTTCCGGCGCTCATCTTCGGAGTACAGACGGGCCTTGGTCAGCTCGATATACCAGTCACAGTAAGTGTCCCAGATGAAATCATATATCTTCTGAACGGCCACACCCAGTTCATACTTGTCCAGATTTTCCGTGACCTCAGCGATCAGGCTGTTCAGCTTAGACAGCACCCATTTATCGGCGATCTCCAGATCTTCCATGGCAGGCAGCTGGTTGACAGCGCCCTCCTTCAGATTCATCATGACATAGCGGCTGGCGTTCCACAGCTTGTTGGCAAAGTTACGCATGGCCTCGCACCGCTCCACATAGAAACGCATATCGTTTCCGGGAGAGTTGCCGGTGACCATGTTCATACGCAG
>CAZPJH010000055.1:6448-10657 GCA_964586875.1 uncultured Oscillospiraceae bacterium | reverse complement strand
AGAAGCGCCGCACCCGTGGCTCTATTGCAAGAGAAAAGGGCTTGGAGCCTTTGGCACAGGCCATTTTTGCCCAGGACGGCAGCGATCCGGCTGTTCTGGCAGAAGATTATGTAAACGAAGAAAAGGGCGTTCATTCTGTGGAAGAGGCCCTTGCGGGTGCCAACGATATTATCGCCGAAGACCTGTCTGACGATCCCGCCATCCGTAAAAGCCTGCGAGAACTGATTGCTCGCAAAGGTAGCCTTGTCACCAAGGCTGTTGACCCGGAGGAAGATACCGTTTATCGGCTTTACTACGATTTTAATACCCCCATCAGCCGCCTGATGGATCACCAGATTTTGGCCATCAACCGTGGTGAAAAGGAAGAAAAGCTGAAAGTGACAGTAGCCCTGCCCGGCAACGAAGGTGCTGCTGTGGTCTGCCGTGCGGCACTAAGGCCCACCATGTATGTGTCTCAGTTCGTCAAGGCCGCCGCGGAAGATGCCTTTGAGCGTCTGATTTTCCCCTCCGTCCAGCGGGAAACCCGAGCGGACCTTTCCGAACGTGCCTATTCCGGCGCCATCAACAACTTCGCTCTGAACCTGAAGCCCTTGCTGATGCAGCCCCCTGTGAAGGGTTTTGTCACCATGGGTCTTGACCCCGGATACCGCAATGGCTGTAAAGTAGCCGTGGTGGATGCTACCGGTAAGGTGCTGGACACCACCGTGGTCTATCCCACTTTCAACGAGCGTAAAAAACAGGAAGCCATCGAAATTCTCTCCCGGCTCATGCGTAAATGGGGTGTCAGCCACATTGCCATCGGCAACGGCACCGCCTCCCGTGAAACAGAAGCCATGGCTGTGGAAATGCTCAAATCCTTCCCCAACGCCGCCTATGCCATCGTCAACGAGGCCGGTGCTTCCGTCTACTCCGCCTCTCCCCTGGCCGCCGAAGAATTCCCCGACTATGATGTGAACCTGCGTTCCGCCGTATCCATTGCCCGTCGGCTGCAAGATCCACTGGCGGAGCTGGTTAAGATCGACCCCAAAGCCATCGGTGTTGGTCAATATCAGCATGACTGTCCCCAGAAAGAACTGGACAGTGCCTTGGGCGCTGTGGTCGAAGACTGTGTCAACGCAGTGGGTGTAGATGTAAACACTGCCTCCAAGAGTCTGCTGTTGCAAGTGTCCGGTCTGAATGCCACCACCGCCAAAAACATCGTGGCTTATCGGGAGGAAAACGGTGCATTCACCAGCCGCAGTCAGCTGAAGAAAGTACCCAAGCTGGGCGCAAAGGCCTTCCAGCAAAGTGCCGGCTTCCTGCGTATTTCCGAAAGCAAGGAATTACTGGATAACACCGGCGTTCACCCTGAATCTTACACCGCAGCCAAGGAACTGCTGAAGCTGCTGGGCAGCGACGATCTGACTGCCCTGCCCACCCGGCTGGAAAAATACGGCATTACCGCCGCCGCAGAAAAATGTGGTACAGGCGAAATGACCCTCATTGACATTGCCAAGGAACTGGCCAAGCCCGGTCGTGACCCCCGTGATGAACTGCCTGCTCCCGTTTTACGCAAAGATGTTCTGGAAATGAAGGATCTGGTGCCCGGCATGGAGCTGACCGGTACTGTCCGAAATGTCATTGACTTTGGTGTATTCGTGGACATCGGTGTCCACCAGGATGGTCTGGTGCATATCAGCGAAGTCTGCAACCGCCGCCTGCGCCACCCCAGTGAAGTGCTGAAGGTGGGAGATGTGGTAAAAGTCGTGGTTCTTGCTGTGGACGAAAAGCGCCACCGCATCAGCCTTTCCATGAAGCAAGTCAAAAAACAGGCCTGATCTTCAGGTGATCTCCATGGGTGTACTGCGTTGTCAGTACACCCATTTTTTATTAAAAAATCACAGACTTCACCAGAAATAGCCCTTCCATTTCGTCGAAATATGTGATATGATGTTTGTTGGTGACAAAAAATAAAGGAGAGAGAACCATGATTCACTTTGCAAAACGTATTACCTCTGCAATGCTGGCTGTTCTTCTGGTGCTGTCTGTTGTGATCGGCACGTTACCAACGGCAGCATCCGCCAAAACCGGCACTTTGGTTTCCAATACCGGTACCCGCCACGAAACCTGTACCTCCCTGAGCAGTCAGGCGCAGGCCTACTATACCGGCGATTATACCTGGGAAAAGTTGTCCGCCATGACCGGTGGCAACGAAAACTGTCTGGATACGGACAATGAACTGTTTGAGGCGCTGCATACACTCATGTCCTCTACCATGACCAAAAGCGTTTCTTATAGCAGCCTGCCTACATATTGGGCAAAGACCGATGCTACCAACGGATCCAGCACCAATGTCTTTTTCTACAGTGACGTGATATCCACCGACAGTTTAAATCGGGAGCACGTTTGGCCCAAGAGTCACGCCTCTTTCCATGAAAAAGACGGCGGATCCGATTTGCACCATCTGCGTCCCACCAACAGTGGCGTAAACTCCTCCCGTGGCAATCTGATCATGGGTAATGTAAAAGATGAGTATTCAAACCATAAAACCTACTCCTATAAGGGCGATGTTGTCCTCTATGAAACCAGTTCTCTAGTGGAAGTGAACGACAATATCAAAGGCGATGTGGCTCGTATTTTGCTATATGTCTGGTGCCGTTGGGAAGAGCCCAACCTGTTTAAGGACACCCCCAACCCCGTTCTTGGTGCCGGCGATAAAAAAAATGACGGCCAGAAAGTCATCGAAAGTCTGGAAACCCTGCTGCAGTGGTGTGCCCTCGATCCCGTGGACACCTGGGAAATGAGCCGCAACGACCAGGTTGAAAATGTCCAGGGCAACCGTAACGTGTTCATCGACTATCCGGAACTGGCATGGCTGGTTTTCGGCCAAGATGTCCCCGAAAATATCACCACCCCCACCAATCATACCGGCGTTTCCGGCAACCCCAGTACCGGTGGCAGCAGCAATGGTGGCAGCAGCAATGGTGGCAACGACAATAATAATGGTAATAACAACGGAAGTACCGATAACAGCGATGGTCTGAGCATGGTCACTACGCCCACCGCCGGCACTGCTTTCAAGCTTCGCATGGACAAAGACACGCCTCTGTACTTCAATGGCAACGTCCCCAAGGATACGCAGCCCTGGTATCTGGGCACCACCAAGAATGTTTCCGAAGCCACAGATGTGTATGTAGAAGCAGTGTCCGATGGATACAAGCTGTATTTCTATAACAGCAGTAACGTCAAAACCTATATCTGTGTCTATCAGGACGGTACCCATATCAGCCTCTGTATTAATCATTCCGGCAATAGCAATTTCTATGACAGCAACGGTACTACCTTCACTTGGAACACCGAACATAACACCTTTACCACAAACATTGGTACAGATACGTACTTTATCGGAACAACGACTTACACAAGTTTCAGTGCCAATGCCATCTCCAAAATAAGCAGTGCCTATCCGGCACATCTGTATGCGGGCGCAGATCAGTCCGGTGACAACACCACTCCCACCGAGCCTTCTACCTCCGTGCCCACACAACCCAGTGAGCCCACCGAACCCAGTGTTACACCCACAGATCCAAGCTCTACACCCAATCCGACAGAGCCGACAGAGCCTACCGCTCCCACAGGAGGATTGCCCGCCGATCTGAGCTTTGCCCAACTCGAAAACAAAAAATCCGCCGACGCCTATATGTCCGCCAATTATCCCGGTTGGTCCATCACCGGAAAACTGGGCAATGGTTATGCCGGGTATTTGGGCTTTGGCAGAGACGGCGACAGAACATCTGCCCTAGCCTCCCCCGCTTTCAGCACCGACAACAGCTTCACCCTGTCTGTCGTGCTGCGCGGAAACGGCTCTAACGGTACGCTCTCCTCTACACTGACTTTCACGCTGGTGGATAGCGACAAAAATACCGTCGCTATCGGCTATGCCAACGGTGCAGAAAATGCAGCCATCACGCCGGAGGACGGAAAGGATACCACTTATACCATTTCCTTTGTCTTTGCCTCCGGCAAGACTTGGACAGATGTTTCAAAGCTGGTCATCTCTTTTAATAAGGATACCGGCAATATTGGCATGAAATCCTTGCGTTTTGTTGCCGGTGACGATTCCTCCGTCCCCACCCAGCCTACAGAACCTACCACTACCGCTCCCAACACGACCGCTCCTGTGGAGCCGACCGACCCCAGCGAGCCTACCACTACCGTACCTGACACGAC
>CAZPJH010000055.1:5512-6348 GCA_964586875.1 uncultured Oscillospiraceae bacterium | reverse complement strand
TACGCCCGTCGAGCCCTCGAAGCCCGATGAGCCTACCACTACCGCTCCCGACACGACTGCTCCTGTGGAGCCCTCGGAGCCCGATGAGCCTACCACTACCACACCTGACACGACTACGCCCGTCGAGCCCTCGAAGCCCGATGAGCCTACCACTACCGCTCCCGACACGTCCGCTCCTTTGGAGCCGACCGACCCCAGCGAGCCTACAACTACCGTACCTGACACGACTACGCCCGTCGAGCCCTCGAAGCCCGATGACAATTTGGTCATCGCAGACACCCCAAGCGCCAACACCTCTTTCAAACTGCGTATGGACAAAGACGGTGTTGCCTACTATTTTAACGGCAACATCCTAAGCGAGAAAACCCCCTGGTATCTGGGCACGACCAACGATGTTTCCAAGGCAGTGGATATCTATGTTGAAGAGGTCGATGGTGGCTACAAGCTGTATTTCTACAAAAACAGCAACACCAGAAGTAGCGAAAAAATTTATATCTGTGTCTATCAGAATGGTGACCGTATCAGCCTCTGTATCAACCAAGGCTCTAACAGCAATTTCTATGACAGCAACGGTACGACCTTTACCTGGAACACCGAGTACAAGACCTTTACAACCGTTGTCAACGGTCAGGCATATTTTATTGGCACCACAAGCTCTACTAGCTTCAGTGCCACCGCTATGTCCGACATAGATACAGGCTGTCCTGCCCATCTTTACACCACTGTTGAGGACACTGAACCGGTAGAGCCTACCGAGCCTGCCACCGATCCTACACAGCCTGAGCCCACTGAGTCCACCGTTGCACCTACGCAGCCTGAACCCACTGCGCCTACCA
>CAZPJH010000055.1:0-5412 GCA_964586875.1 uncultured Oscillospiraceae bacterium | reverse complement strand
ACACAGCCCGAGCCCACTGAGTCCACCGTTGCACCTACGCAGCCTGAACCCACTGCGCCTACCACTGCGCCTACCACTGCGCCTACGCAGCCTGAACCCACTGAGTCCACCGCTGCGCCTACACAGCCTGAGCCCACTGAGTCCACTGCTGCGCCTACACAGCCCGAGCCCACTGAGTCCACCGTTGCACCTACGCAGCCTGAACCCACTGTGCCTACCACTGCTCCCAGCAAACCGGCAGGCGATCACACTGTGACCATCGTGGTCGTGATTTGTACCGTGGCACTTTTGGGTGTTGCAGTATTTTTCCTCATTCGTAAAAAGCGGGGTCAGTAATTGTCCCCCTTTTGTGGATGACTGAAACCAAAAACACGAAGGAGTTATTTCATGTTCCACTGGACAAAACGCATTATTTCTCTGATGCTTACAGTGCTGCTTGTGCTATCCGTGGTGATTGGCACACTGCCAACTGCTGCATCTGCAAAAAGCGGCACAGGTTACAGCACTTCCTCCGATGTCGTTTACAAAAAAGACGGCAAGTACATTGCCAACTGGGGTTATCGAGGGGAAACCTGTACCTTCCTTTCCCCAAATGCCAACCAATTTTACACCAGCCAATACAGCTTTGACACCCTTTCCAAGCTGGAAGGCGGCAGCGATCAAAGCGATGCGTCCAAAAGCCAGCTGTACACCGCTTTACAGCAGCTGATGGACAGCCATCACACCCACGAAACCTCCTATGGCGAAACCCGAAATCTCTACAAATACACCGACTGTCAGCTCAGCGATTACAGCACCATTTCTTCCTTCTATTCCGGTACCAGCTTGAAGGGTCAATGGGGCACCGGATGGAACAGAGAACACACCTGGCCCAACAGCAAAGGTATGAACGGCAATGATGAAAACGACATCATGATGCTGCGTCCCACCGCCACCTCCGAAAACAGCAGCCGTGGAAATACCGCTTATGGTCAGTCCTCCGGCTACTATGATCCCAATTGCGAAAATCCCCCTGCCTCTTTGAGAGGCGATGTTGCCCGGATCATGCTCTATGTCTATGTCCGTTGGGGCAACACCGGTAAAATGTGGGGCAAATCCGGCGTTATGGAAAGTCTGGATGTGTTGCTGCAATGGATGGAAGAAGACCCGGTGGACACCTGGGAAATGGGCAGAAATGATGCCGTCCAATCCATCACCGGCACACGCAATGTTTTCGTAGACTTCCCTGAATACGCCTGGCTGCTGTTCGGCCAAAGCGCTCCTGCTAACATGACTACCCCCTCCGGCAACGCAGGCGCATCTTCCACCCCCGGCGGCAATGACCAAAACGGTTCTACCGACTGTAACCACACCTGGGACGAAGGCAAAGTGATCCGCTCCGCTTCCTGCACTACCGCCGGTCTGAAACTTTACACATGCACCTGCGGCGAAACCAAGGAAGAGCAGATCCCTCCCATGGGCAGCCACTCTTATGGCAAATGGACAGTCACTGCCCAGGCGACCACCGACCGGCAGGGCGAAGAAACACGAAGCTGCGTGATCTGCGGCCACAAGGAAAGCCGTCCCATCGAAAAACTGCCCAGCCAAGGCCCTGATGCCACTATCGTGGTGATCGGTGTCTGTATTGCTGTTGCAGGCGGCACAGCCCTGCTCTTTGTTTTGAAGAAAAAGAAACACTGATCTGATCCAAAAGCTCCGGGAAACCGGAGCTTTTGATTTTATATGCAATATGTCTAAATCTGCGCCTAAAAAAATGTGAATATAAACCTATTGTTTTATATGGAACTTTTGCGTTAAAATAATAGTATCTTGGCGAATTGGAGCTACTCCACAAAATAGTTTCCATTCGTAAAAAAGGAGGATAACAATACCCGCAGACTCGCGGTGCGGCAGTGTGGAGACTTGCCGTAATGCAGTGCCATCTTTCATCGGTGGCTGCGAGAACGCATCATGCGGATGCAATGCGTTTAGAGTCGGAATGTATGTCAACATTAACCCTGAAAAATGTCAAGAAAATCTACCCGTTCAACGGCGATGATGCCAAGAAGAAGAAAAAGAAGAAGGGCGAACAGGAAGAAGAGAAGAAGGTCAACCTGCAGATCACCGATCAGGGTGTGGTTGCCGTTCAGGAGTTCAACCTGGAAGTCAAAGACAAGGAATTTATCGTTCTGGTCGGTCCTTCCGGCTGTGGCAAGTCCACCACCCTGCGTATGATCGCCGGTCTGGAAGAGATCTCTGAAGGTCAGCTGTACATCGGCGACAAGCTGGTCAATGATGTTCCTCCCAAGGATCGTGACATTGCCATGGTTTTCCAGAACTACGCCCTTTATCCTCATATGACCGTGTACGACAACATGGCCTTCGCTCTGAAACTGAAGCACACCCCCAAAGACGAGATCGACAAAGCCGTGAAGCAGGCTGCCGAGATTTTGGATATCACCCAGTATCTGGGTCGTAAGCCCAAAGCTCTGTCCGGTGGTCAGCGTCAGAGAGTTGCCATTGGCCGTGCCATCGTCCGTAATCCTCAGGTCATGCTGATGGACGAACCCCTGTCCAACCTGGACGCAAAGCTGCGTAACCAGATGCGTGCTGAGATCATCAAGCTGCGTGAACGTATTGATACAACCTTTGTTTATGTTACCCACGACCAAACCGAGGCTATGACTCTGGGCGACCGGATCGTCATTATGAAGGACGGTTTCATCCAGCAGATCGGTACTCCTCAGGAGGTATTTAACCATCCCTACAATCTGTTCGTTGCAACCTTCATCGGCACCCCTCAGATGAACCTGTTTGATGCCAAGCTGGTCAAGCAGAACGGCAAGTACGCTGTGCAGCTGGCTAATATGACCGTGGAACTGAGCGAAGACAAGCAGGTTGCCCTGGCCAAGAATAACGTAGCCGAGCAGGATATTACACTGGGTGTTCGTCCTGAGCATATTACCTTGGAAAACAGTGGTATCGATGCCAAGGTCGATGTGTCTGAAATGATGGGTTCTTCCATCCACCTGCATGTGTCCGCACTGGGTCAGGATGTGGTTCTGGTGGTGTCCACCATGAACATGACCGGCGTAGAAGTAGCTGCTCTGACCATGGGCGCTGCTGTGAAGTTTAACTTCGGCGGCCATGTTTGCCATGTGTTCAGCAAGGAAACCGGCATCAATCTGGAAGCCTGATACATATTGAAGCAAAAACAGACCGTGTTGTTTTCAACACGGTCTGTTTTGATAGAAAGCTTAAACGCTGCTGTTGTCTTTACTGCTCTTGCGATATTCAATTGGGGCCATTCCCGTCATCTTGCAAAAGCTCTGGGAAAAATAGCTGGCTGACGAAAAGCCCAGCACCCGGGAGATCTGCGACAAAGACATGTCTGTTTCCCGCAGCAGGTATTTGCTTTCCTCGATCCGCCGCTGGGCCAGATACTGAATAGGCGAAACGCCGTATTCCTGCTTGAACACGTGTGCCATATAATATTTGTTGACATGGGCTTGCTGTGCCAGAACATCCAGATTCAGAGGCTCCTTATAGTGGGTATCAATATAGCGGCGGATGACCGCACACTGACGACTGGCCCGTTTCTCCACCGGAACCGGTGACATAGCCAGACTGATATTACGCATCAACCGAACGATCAGTATTTCCATATAAGCCTGACAGACCATTTCGTGCCCTTCCAGCATTTCCTGAGATTCCCGCAGAATATGCCGCAGGCAGGTCAGGATATCGCCGCCACCCCGATAGTCCAAAATTGAAAACCGTCCATCCGTATTTTTCCCGACCGAAAGCTCCAGTCCCTCGATTCCAAGCACGATATATTCCATGGGATGTGCTTTGTAGCTGACCTCCGTGTGCAGTACATTCGGATTAACAATGACCATTTGATCCGCCTTCACCGGGTACAGTTCGTCCTCAATGCGAAACTGGCCATCTCCTCCTACAATATAGAATAGTTCAGCATAGCGATGGGCATGGGGAATCGAATGCCAGTCGCCATCATAGCGGGCACTGCCTACATTCAGCAGTTTTGCACTGCTGCGGATGGATGCCGGATCATTTCTTTCCAGAATGTATCGACTATTGCTCACCGTTCTCCCTCCTGATACTTTATAAATCTTGTTCTTTCCTTTAGTATATTGCATATTCTCACAAAAAACAACTATTATTTGCTCTGGTTTTTCCGAAAAAAGGAAAATATCCATTGTACGACCGGCGGTTTTGTGAATTATGTACAATTTAAGCTTCGCATAATTTTGCGAATTGCTGAAATTGCATAAAATCGCAAGATTTATAAATTAAAAAGCAAGATTTAAATTGCTAATCTGTTAATATTTTGTATACTTAGGATTATCAAGGGTTCTGACCCAATGAAACAATTTTTTAGGAGGAAACAATCCATGAAGAAGATTATTGCATTGCTCCTGGCTGCTATGATGGTCTTCGGTCTGTTTGCTTGCACCCCCAAGACTGACAGCACCGATCCTTCCGGCAATCAGGAAGGCGTCACCATTAAGGTTGCCGCTATCGAAACCGCTTACGGTTCCGATGTGTGGAAGCAGGTTTGTGAAGCCTTCACCGCTCAGACCGGTATCAAGGTCGAGCTGACCACCGACAAGAACCTGGAAGATGTCATCTCCACCCCCATGCAGAACGGCGAGTATCCCGACGTTGTCCACCTGGCAACCGGTCGTCCCGCTGGCCTGACTGAGCAGATCATCAAGGCTAACGGCCTGCACGATCTGTCCAACGTTCTGTCCATGACCGTTCCCGGCGAAAGCAAGAAGGTCAGCGACAAGATCGCCGGTGGCTTCACCGACACTTCTCTGACCAACCCCTATGGCGATGGCAAGACCTATCTGGCTCCTATGTTCTACTCTCCCTGCGGCCTGTTCTACAACGCTAAGCTGTTCGATGCTAAGGGTTGGAAAGTCCCCACTACTTGGGACGAAATGTGGGAACTGGGTGAGACTGCCAAGAAGGAAGGCATCGCTCTGTTCACCTACCCCACCGCCGGTTACTACGATGCTTTCATGTTCGCTCTGATGTACTCCATCGGCGGCGCTGAATTCTTCAACGACATCACTAACTACAAGGAAGGCGCTTGGGAATCCGAGAACGGCGCTAAGCTGCTGGAGATCCTGGATAAGCTGGCTGATTACACCCACGCTTCCACTCCCGCTCAGGCTAACAACCAGGACTTCACCAAGAACCAGCAGCTGGTCATGGACGACAAGGCTCTGTTCATGCCCAACGGTACCTGGATCGTCAACGAAATGGCTGACTACCAGAAGACTCTGGACGCTGAGAAGTTTGGTTGGGGCATGACCGCTCTGCCCGCTGCTACCAAGGGTGGCGCTGGTTACTCCTTCTGCTGGTTCGAGCAGGCTTGGATCCCCGCCGGTGCTGAGCACATCG
>CAZPJH010000054.1:0-10760 GCA_964586875.1 uncultured Oscillospiraceae bacterium | reverse complement strand
AATACACCTGTTCGCCGCTGTGGTGGAACAGGCAGACACAAGGGACTTAAAATCCCTCGCCCTAAAAAGCGTACCGGTTCGATCCCGGTCAGCGGCACCAAAGAAACAGCTACCCCAAGGGGGTGGCTGTTTTTTTATAAGGGAACGGGATCGAACCGACGGCGGCTTGTGCAGTTGTCCATTTTCCGAATGGATCCTAAAAGTAGGTCAACAAAAAAACCAGCTGCCTTTTTCGGGGTAGCTGGTTTTTTGCGAATAGAGGGCACTAGTCAAAGGCAATGCCAAAGTAAGAAGGGGAAGGGACATTCTTCAGCGGGCAAAACATGGCAAAAGGTGCTTCGCCGGGGGTGCGAAAACGGCCTTGCCGACAGCCCAATGCGGCTACAATGCCGGGAGCATTTGCCCGATTTCCCAGTAATTCCAAACCCAAAAGGCAATCTCCTTCTTTATGGGCGGCAAGGATAAAATCTTCACCGGCGTATTGCTGTGCCATAGTTTCTAAGTAATCCAGATTCTCATTTTCCTGCAGGACTGCCTCGGAAGGAAGAAAGTGCCGCCGCAGGGTTGCGTATTCCGTTTTCCCGATGTGTCGCAGAGGGATAGGGAGCGCAGCCTGACAGGAAAATGAATCCATGCCGCCGAAAAAAGAATACCCCATGGAGGCATATAGCCCGGAAAGACCGTCTTCCGGCACAAGGATCGCTCCTGCATAGCCGCAACGGAAAAGAAGATGGTGGATCTGCTTGAACAGATGGTGACAAAGCCCCTTTCCACGGTGTTTTTTTGCGGTGGAAACGGCATAAATATAAGCCAGCTTGCCATGGGGATAGGTGCATTCCAGCCAATAAGCAGCTGCGGCCACTTTGCCGTCCAGTAGGATGCATAGGCACCGTGTAGGAGAGAATCCTGTGGTGAAGAATCGGTCAATTTCCGACATTGTATCACCAAATCCTTCATTCCACAGGGATTTTAGATCGGCAATGTGAGATTTTGAAGGATGGATGGCTTTAAACATCGTCGTCTTCTCCTAACACAGCCCAGTATTTTTCTTCCAGATGATGAGGATGATAGGCAAGCTTTGCTTGCCGAAGCCCCTCCAGACCCATGTCATCTTCTCGATTCAGATAACGCAGGTTAGGATACTTGGCACGCAGATGTGCAGCAAAGCATTGATTGATGGCTGCATATGCACCATTTGCATCCTCCAGAGCCTTTTCAAAATGGATATCAAAAGTGTCGTCTGTCAGGGCAGAGGCCAGAGTAAATGCCAGAATGCGATCCCCGTCCATGAGAACAAGCCCCTCCAATTGCAACGGGCAAAGATGGTTGAGCGATCGAGTAAGGGCTTGCTGTTCCAGGTGATAGTCGCCGTGAGGATCGTTTTTTAGACGATTATCATACCATTGAGCTGCAAAATCCCGGATGGCCGGAAGATTTTTTTCGCTGATGGGTTCCGTATGCCAATGAGGAAAGAGCATGTAAAATTTGTTTAAATGGTTTCTCTTTTTTTGAAATGGGCGGCCTTTCAGATCAGCAAGATCGTCAATGTCATAGATATAGTCATAGCTATCCCGATCCGGGAAAAAGTGAAATTGATGGGGATAGTATTCTTCCAACATCTGGCATTTCGCTTTGTTCATCCCAGTGATATAGCAGCGAATACCACGCTCCTTGGCATCAAGCATGATGGCATCCAAAACCGGCTTTTTATCACCTGATCCTGCAGGAAACAAATAGACAGCACAGCGGTTAAAAAGAGAGAAAAAAGCCAATTGCCCATGGACGATGGCTGCCTGTTGTTTGCCCCAAATGCTCAAATTGACGAAAGAATATTCGCAGTTTTCTTCCTGTCGAAGAAAATCGACATATTCAGACCGCTGGATGGGGAGGATTTTTTGAAATTGGATCATTGCGATCACATCCTTTGCCCTTTATTATAGCATGTCTGAAATATTTTTCAAGGTTTCTCATGTCTGGTCAAAAACAGTGCCACAGCTATGGCGCTGACCCCACCTGCCAACTTTCCCACAATAACGCTGATGAGCATTTCCGGAGCAAATCCGGCGGTGAAGCCAAGGTGATCTCCCAATACAAAGGCAGCGGATACAGCAAAAGCAATGTTGACGATCTTTCCTCGGCTGTCCATGTCTTTGACCATGCCGAAGGTGGCAATGGAATTGGCAAGACTGGCGATCAGTCCGGCTGCGGCCACATCATTGATCCCTAAGCTTTTTCCTAATTTGGTCAGCGGTTTTTCCAGCACCTTTGTAACGGCAAAAACCAGGGGAAAAGCCCCTGCTAATACAATAGAGATAGCACCGACAGTACCGAAACCTTCTGAGATGGGGGACATTCCGGGAATGATGGTAAATCCTGTTAATCCTTCAATGATGGCAGCCACAAGACCAATGGTGATCACAGCAGTGATGATTTTTCCAAAGACTGTAAATCCTTTGATAATCGCTTGCTCTGCCTTCCAGAGACCAAGACTGATGGCGATGGCAATGAGGATGATCGGAATTAGATTTCGTGCCACCATTGCAATGGGAAATCCGGCAACCAATCCGCCGATAAAAACGCCCAGAGGGATGGTGACGATTCCACACAGCACACCTTTGGCAAGTGCAGATCGATCCTCCGGATGCAGGATCCCCAGGGCGATGGGAATGGTGAAAACAAGGGTAGCACCCATCATGGATCCAGTCAGAACACCTCCCAACATGGCTGCTTGGGGGTCTGAGGTCATTTCCAGTGCCAAAGGGCCTCCGCCCATGTCACAGGCCAGCAGTGTTCCTGCGAACATGGCTGCATCTGCTCCGAGAAAGGCATACACAGGCACAATGATCGGTTTGAGCAGGCTGGCCAATACCGGTGCAAGACAGATCACGCCGATCATTGCCAGTGCCAAGGAACCCATTGATAAAATGCCTTCTTCAAAATGAGAGCCTAACCCTAATTTGTTGCCGAAAATTCGATCAAGTCCGCCCAAAACTGCAAATCCGGCCATGATCCAAATGACAATTTCATAAACAGCCATTTATCCACCTGATCTTTCGTTTTTATCAATGATCGCCACAATGACGGCATCAATGGGCGTGTCCATACAATAGCGGGCGGCGGTATGACCGGTGACCAGCAGTACTTTGTCACCGGGGCCTGCACCTACCTGATCGCTGGCAACCAATTCGTCGCTTTCTGTCCGAACCACCAGAAAAGTATGCCCTGACAGACAGCTGGCTTTTCGTGTGGCCCATACTGAGCCTGTTACAGTTCCGATTTTCATTCCGTTCCCTCCAAAATTTCTTTGGCCAATGGGGTGAGGACGGCTCCCGGGAATGCCTTCTCACCTTTGCGGCGGAGCACACGTGCTTCTTCTGCGGTAACGAGGTGGCGACGATTGCCGTCGGTAAACAGAATACCCCAGTTTTTCAGTTCCCGTTGGGCGGTGGCACAGGATGCGGCCAAAGCTCGATTTTTTGGGATCTCCGGTAGACCTGGGGTGTAAAGGTACACATTATGCCCGGTGGCAAGCGCATCCAGAACTTCTTCATTGCGGAAGTGAAGCAGCTGTCCCAGAGTCAAAGAACCGATGATCACTGTGTCATAGGGTTTTTCGCTGACATAATCAAAGGGCAGAGGAGGGGGATTTCCAATCAACAGTGCCCGGTTCATAAGATGATCCTCCCCAAATCTCCCGACTTCATGCCGCAGGCGTTGGCTTCGTCAAAATCCAAATGGGCAGCAGTAGAAAACTGATCGCTGACCCGGACAATGACATCCTGAAAGAGAACAGGTCTGGCAGTAAAGGTTTGCAGTTTCACTACCTGCTTGTCAGTTACATTAAAACGGAGGGCATCCTCCGGGGTCAAATGCAGGTGACGCTGGGCGATGATCACACCTGCGGGAAGACCGATGCGCCCCATTGGGCCTTCTAAAATGATGCCCGGGGTCTGGTGTACATCGCCGGATAGCCGAACCGGAGGATCCAGACCCAGAGTGCGGCTATCGGTCAATGATATTTCTACCTGAGCTTCTGCCCGTGGTGGCCCGAGAACAGCTACATTCTCAAATCGCCCTTTGGGACCGATGATGGTCAGTCGTTGTTTGGATAGATATTGTCCCGGTTGGGAAAGAGGACGCTGGGGGGTCAAATCGCAACCAAAGAGGGACAAACATTGGGCTTTTGTCAGGTGTACATGGCGACCGGAAGCTTCCAAAGGCACAAAAACCCGCCCAATGATCGCGTCGGTTAGTCTGCTAACTTGGGAATGATCCATGGTGATCTCCTTTGGTTTTACTTGCTTTCAGCCGGATCATCAGAATATATAGCATGCTGCTCATGCGATTGAGCAGTTGCAGAATATCACTGCGGAGGCAACCTCCGGTTGCGTCTGCGAAGGCATGGGCAGCGGCTAATTCGGCATTTCTGGCAGCGCAACGGGCACGATTCAGCTGTAAAATGGCAGCACCATCTGCATAAGAGGGCATAAAATGAGGCTGACCATAAAAATCCTGGGGACGATGAGAGTGTTGTCGAAGCTGTTCTTGAGTCAGGCCGCAAAGAAGATCCATCTGCGCCGGTTCTTCCATGACTTCCCAACGCAGAATGTTGCGTGCGAGGGTCAGAATTTCCTCGATTTTTCCAGCGGTATCCGTGTCAACTGCCAGTTGCGCCAGCAATAATTCTGCTTGCAATGTGTCCATTGCTCCCCGAAATGCCACAATAGGGTGAGTTTTGGAAATCAAAATGTTGCCACGCAAATGGGTCAAATGTTCCGGCTTTGTGGTGAGAACTTTGCCATCGGTCAACTGATATCGTGTGATCGGTGCATCCGAAAGCGGAAGGATCTCAATGCGCTGCTGGCGCAGCCAATCCCGAGCGGAGGGGGTCAAGGTGTCCTTGCCCCCCAGAAAAAAGACTCGTTTTCCATCCCGGTTGCGGATGTTGGCTTTGACAGATGTTTCGTTGTAGAGCATTTATTTTCCGGAAGAAGGGGTGCTGTTCCCACGACCTTTGGGAAGAATGGCATCGACTTCTGTGTGGGGACGGGCGATCACATGAACAGAGATCAGTTCGCCGACCTTCTCCGCAGCGGCAGCACCGGCGTCTGTGGCAGCTTTCACAGCACCCACATCGCCACGAACCATAACAGTGACAAGACCGCCACCGACCTGCTCCTTGCCCACCAGTTGAACGTTAGCGGATTTGACCATAGCGTCGGCAGCTTCAATAGCACCGATGAGGCCCTTTGTTTCGATCATGCCCAGAGAATTTGTGTCCATAAAATTACGTCCTTTCAAATTTCAGATTGATTCAGCCGTTCCAGAATTTTGGCTGTGAGAAAATCCACAAGATCATTGTCTAATGCGGGGGTGGGAATATCTTTTTCGTTGTCCCAGGCTACCCGTCGAATATTGATCAGATCCAATGGTGAAATGTTGTTGGAAGAACTGCTGCCGCCCACTGCTCCGCAGCCCAGTGTCAAGGCAGGGAACAGGGAAGTGGTGGCACCAATGCCACCCAAAGCAGCGGGGGTGTTGACCAAAAATCGGGAAACGGGGATCTGCAGAGAAAATTTTTCCACCACCGCTCTGTCCTCGGCGTGCATGGCAAAGGTGTGGCCCGCTCCTTCATGGGTCAATACTTCAATGGCTTTTTGCAGCACCGCATCCTCGCTATCCATAACAAAAAAGGCCAGTACCGGGCACAGTTTTTCCATGGAATAGGGACGGGTAGGGCCAGCTTCCTGTTCCCGTGCTACCAGAACTTTTGTAGAGTTTGGTACGGAAAAGCCGGCCATTTCTGCCAGAGTTGTGGCTTTTTTACCTACAATATCGGGATTCAGTGCCCCGGAAGGGCGGAAAAGGAGTTTGGCCAGTTTTCCGGCTTCTTCCGTGGACATGAAGTAAAAGCCCAGTTTCTTTCCTTCCAGGCGAACAGCTTCTTCCATGGCTTTTTCTACAATAATACTTTGCTCGGAAGCACAGACTGTACCATTATCAAAGGTTTTGGAACGCAAAATGCACGCCAAAGCTTTCTTGACATCAGCACTGTGATGGATATAGGCAGGGCCATTGCCTGCACCCACACCGATCGCCGGTTTCCCGGAGGAATAGGCTGCTTTGACCATGGCCGGACCGCCGGTGGCTAAAATCAGCCGCACCTGCGGCGCTTCCATCAGCTCCTGCGTTCCAGCCATGGAAGAAAGGCTTAAACAACTGACACATCCTGCTGGCGCACCGGCGTCTTCTGCTGCGGCAGCCACCAGAGCAGCGGCTTTCAAGGAACAGCGGATGGCTTTGGGATGGGGCGAAAAGACGATAGTATTGCCGGATTTTAAAGCGATCATGGCTTTGTAGCAGATGGTGGAAGTGGGATTGGTGCTGGGGACAATGGCGGCGATCACGCCCACCGGGACACCGATTTCCCATAGCTTTTTGGAAGGATCTTCCCCAAGCAGTCCCACTGTCTTCATGTTTTTGATGGCGCTATACAGGGTTTCGGATGCGAAGCGATTTTTAACGGTTTTGTCTGTTGTGTTGCCAAAGCCTGTTTCTGTTACTGCCATTTCAGCAAGTTCTTCTGCTGAAGAGGCAAAGCGTGTGGCAATGGCTTGACAAATGGCATCTAACTTTTGCTGGGAAAAGGTACGCAGGATCTGCTGGGCAGACTCTGCTTGTTTACAAAGGTTCCTGGCTTCCTGACGGGAGGCCAGATCCTTGTCAAATTCCATGTTCTCACTCCTTTTTGGGCATATCGGCGATCTGTTTGACCGCCTCGGCAAAAGCAATACAGGCAGCGGTGCAGGCACTTTGCGTTCCGCTGAGCAGTGCTCCACCAAAGTTTGTTTCAGTTGGAGGTGCATAGAACTTGCACAACCGAACGTCCGATGCTTTCAGGGCAGCATCCAGCCCGATCAAACTCTCCAAGGGCGGCGCAATCAAATAGGCCAGAGCAGTGCCGACTTTTACATTTGCTTCTTTTGCCAGAAATGTGCCGCAACTGCTAACGGTGTGCGCCAAATAAGCAACGCCGTTGTATTGCTCAAAACCCACATAGTCAAAGGTGGAGAGGGCAGCTTCCATGCCGCTTTTGGCTGCACCGGGGGTGGCAGCAGAGAGAATGCCGATGACTTCTCCTGCATTTGGAGTAGAGGCATTGGCTGCACCGGCATAGAAACTACGGGCGAAAGATACTTCTACTTCCGCTGCTTTGGTGGCTTCATCCAGGGCAATATAGGTTGCATCGTCGCTGTCAGTGGTCAATAGTGCCAGACTGTGATGATTTTTGGGGATGTTTAGGCCATCACACAGTCCTTGGGCGGCATTGGGAAGATACTGAAGGGATAAAACATGAACTGGTATCATTGGTCACGCTCCAAATACAGACCCACACCGGACACTTTTTTGTGCAGGATCTTTTCAATCAACTCGGCGGCATAAGCACCGGCTTCTACGGAAGGTGTGCCTTGGGCATGGATGTTTGAGATGACGGTGCGGCTTGACTCGGACACACCGGTATGAGGGCGATAGGTGATATAAATGGACATACTTTTGTCCGTTACCAGACCGGGACGTTCGCCCACAAGAACGCACACCAGTTCGCATCCCGTGATGTCACCGATGGCATCGCCTGCGCCTACACGACAGTATTTGACAAAAATGGACTTTCCGGTAGTGATCCCACGTGCCTTCAGGCCATCTTTTAAAGCAGCGACGCAGTCCATGGCATTGGCGGCAATGGCGGCACTGGAAAGTCCGTCACCAATGACGATCTGAACCGTTGGAGGTTGATCGACGACGCCTTTGATGGCTTTTGCGTTGTGCTCGTCAAAACACCGTCCCAGATCCGGTCTGGTCAGGTATTCTTCTTTGTTTTCACAGCAGGTTTTCGTGGGGAGCAGATCATTTTCTTTTGCGAAATCAGCATCTAATTCCGACCATACAGCATCCTGTGCAGCGGCATGGTCTGCACGGAAACGCAACATGGTCAGGGTCTTGTATCGAGGACCTGCTTTGCCGCAGCCCAGTCGGGCAGGGGTTTTTGTTTTCATCTGACGGAATTTATCACCCTGCGCCGGGTCGTTGACCAGATAGAGTTCTCGTAAATTCAGCTGTGTTACATCAGGCACGAAATCACCGGGCTTGAAATGAGTATCCTTGGGCTGCGGATCTGGCTGGGTGGGCTTATAGTCACCTGCTTTGACCATGGGTTTCTGTTCTAATCCTGCAATGATTTCCGCCACCAGAGCGGACAATGCTTCTTTGTTCATCGCTTTTCCTCCTTTACCACAGCAGGCTGGAACCGTC
This sequence comes from uncultured Oscillospiraceae bacterium, assembly GCA_964586875.1. Lineage (GTDB taxonomy): Bacteria > Bacillota > Clostridia > Oscillospirales > Oscillospiraceae > Faecousia. Next base: position 2,450 of record CAZPJH010000054.1, on the reverse strand, counting down.
ACCAGCTTTTGCCGTCAAACGGCCGTTTTCAACAAAGCCCATTTTTTCCAGCCACTGCTGGAATTCCGGAATAGCAGTTTTGCCTGTCAACTCCCGCAGAGCGGCAGTTTCCCGGAAGCCGGTGGTTTGATAGTTGAGCATAATGTCGTCACCGTGGGGGATGCCCATAAAATAGTTACATCCCGCCATGGTCAATAGAGAAGCAAGATTTTCAATGTCATTTTGATCGGCTTTCATATGGTTGGTATAGCAGCAGTCGCAGCCCATGGAAATACCGGTGAGTTTGCCCATAAAATGATCTTCCAGACCTGCTCGGGTGACCTGACGGGCATCATACAGGTATTCCGGGCCGATGAAGCCCACAACCGTGTTGACCAGGAAAGGTTGAAAACGTTTGGCAAAACCGTAACAGCGAGCTTCCATGGTTACCTGATCGGTACCGTGGTGGGCGTTGGAACTGAGTTCCGAACCCTGCCCGGTTTCAAAGTACATCACATTGGGACCCTCAGCTGTGCCTTCGTGCAGGAGCAGATCTCTGGCTTCGGCAATGGTGGATGCGGAAAAGCCAAAGGCCTCATTGCCTTTTTGAGAGCCGGCAATGGACTGGAAAATCAGATCACAAGGGGCACCTGCTCGAACGGCTTTCATTTGTGCTGTTACATGAGCCAGCACACAGATCTGGGTCGGGATCTGCCAGTGCTCTTTGATCTCCTGAAAACGGCGCAATACCTTGCCTACCTGCTCAGGAGAATCGGTCACCGGGTTTAGGCCAATTACCGCATCGCCTGCGCCAAAAGAAAGGCCTTCCAACGTGGATGCGGTGATGCCTTCGGGATCATCTGTGGTATGGTTGGGCTGCAGACGGCAGGAAAGTGTACCGGGCAGGCCGATGGTAGTATTGCAGTGGGCGGTAATGGTGATCTTGTTTGCTGCATAGATCAGATCCAGATTGCTCATCAGCTTTGCTACGGCAGCAATCATTTCAGCGGTCAATCCACGGCTTAATCGGCGGATATCTGCCCCAGAGGTTTCTTCAGATAAGATCCATTCTCGTAGGTCAGAAACCGTCCAACCTCGAATCTTCCGATAAACGGTTTCGTTGACATCATCCTGGATGATCCGGGTCACTTCGTCCTCTTCATAGGGAACGGCCGGGTGCTCACGCAGATCAGCCAGTGTGAGTGCGGAAAGCACCACTTTGGCGGCGATTCGTTCTTGGGCGGTTTCTGCGGACAAACCAGCCAGTTTATCGCCGGTCTTTTCTTCGTTCGCTTTGGCCAATACATCTTTGATGTCCCGAAAAATGTAGGTTTTTCCCAGGAGCGTGGTTTGTAATTTCATGCTTTCACTTCTCCAAAATCAGAGTTTTGATGACAACAGGCAGAGCAGATCCAACAGGGGTGCCGATGTCTAAATAGCTGTTGTCGGATATTTTTACACGATCAATACAGAGGATCGGTTGTTGGACAGGGCAGCGAAGCGCAAGGGCGTGGCCTAATGCTTTGGCCATATCTGCTTGCAGGGCAAGAAGGATGGGCCCGTGAATATGAGCCTTTGAGATGGCATCTGCCAAAGCGGTCACCTGGCTGTAATGGGCAGAAGGAAAACCCGGCAAAGCCAAGACGGAAAGTTGCTCCTGTTGTGCGACTTTTTCCGCGATCAGCCTGCTTAGTCCATCGAATGCTTGCTGCTGGGATGTGATGAAAATGACAGGCAGATTTTTTAACGGGAACGAAATGTTGCGATAAAATACGGTACTGCCGGACAACTGGGCACTATGACATCCGGCGCCAATGACGGTAGCACGGATGGCTTCACTGCCCAGACGATAGGCATTTTGACAGAGCCTGCTTTTTCGGATGGCTTGTCCCAGGCCAGGACCAATGTCGCCGAAGGCGGTGGCCGGATGCTGCTGATCGATACATTCTGCTACACCACCTGAAAAAGAAAGTACATCTACTTCTTTCGGCGGCTGCCAGGGCAGGCCTGCTTCCGCTGTCCAGAGCCGGGACAACAGGCCAGTGGCAGGGTGAAGTCCGGCGGCCATTTCCAAGGCCTGTGCCAGCGTGCGGCAAAGATCGGCCATGGCTTCAGGAGGCAGTTTTTCACCAATTTCATAGGGCAACAGTCCATTAAGAGCCGGGGAACGATAGGTAATGACGCTATTTTGATCCAGCTTTACAAGACGGCCGCCCACATTCATGCATCCGGTGGCCACGATGTCGCCGTTGACAATGAGCGCAAGGTTGGCAGTGCCGCCGCCAATATCCATGTGCAGCAAGGTCTTTCCCGTTTCTTTGGAGTAAAGATCGGCACCGGCTCCTTTGGCTGCCAGCACGCTTTCCAAGTGTGGACCGGCGGTGGCGACTACAAAATCTCCAGCAAAGGAAGATAAGCCCTTTAGTACGGTTGCTGCATTTTCTTTTCGACTGGTTTCGCCGGTGATGATG
>CAZPJH010000053.1:0-10986 GCA_964586875.1 uncultured Oscillospiraceae bacterium | reverse complement strand
TCAAATTTCTTTTTGAAACCCAGTTTTCGGCCTTGCGCCTCAAGCGCTTGCATATTATACCATCTACTTCCTCAATTGTCAAGCCCTTTTTCGACTTTTTTCAAAAAAGTTTTGGGAGCTCTTTCGAGCCCCCAAGTTTATTACTTAATCTGCATCTTCAATCAGGCCGTAGCCTCCGTCATTACGCTTATATACAACAGCAAATACGCCATCATTATCTTCATCACGGAACGCAAAGAAGCTATGCTCCAGCAAATTCATCTGCAAGATTGCCTCTTCTCGGTGCATTGGCAACATGGAGAACTTCTTGACACGCACGATGCTGAACTCCTCCGCTTCCTCCTCCGGAACGAAGGACGTTTCCTCCACAGAGCGGACAAACGCATCCTGCTTTAAGCGGCGTGCCAGCCGGGTCTTATTCTTACGGATCTGGCCTTCGATCGTTCCGATCGCTGCATCTACGGATGCAAACATATCGGATGTACTTTCCTTCGCCCGGAACCAGGTGCCTGCGCCATGAACAGTCAGTTCCACAATGTTCCGGTTCTTTTCCACAGAAAATGTGATCAATGCCTGTGCATCCTCGTCAAAGAAACGGGCCAGCTTCATCACTTTCTTCTCAGCATACTGGTGGACATTACCGGGCAATTTAACTCGCTTTTCACTGTACTGAAATTTCATATGCGACAGCTCCTTTCGTATCACCAATCATTTGGTGTAAGGACATTATACCACATATGGTGGACAGATGCAAGTGTAATCTGTAAATATTGTGTAAAAACATCACTTCAGTGCCGGCTTCAGCCAAAAGCTGACGCAGGCGATCATGCCAAACTCTGCCCAAGGCAGAGTACTGGCGCTCTGCCAAATACAGCCGGGCAATACCAGCAAAATCGGCAGAAACCACAATCTTCGGCGCATTTTTCCGGCTTTAGCAATGCAGCACAGGAAAAAGAACACCCACAAGATCACCATACCCACAGCCGGAAGCACATTACAAATCAGCGCCCGCAGGAAAGACGGTACTGAATCCATGGGCAGTCCGGAAAAAATCCCCTGTGCCGTCAGGATCACCAGCGGCAGCATCGCAACCACACAAAGCCAGTTTTTCTTTTTCATCAGCAGGCACAGACCCAGCAGCAACCACAGCGACGGGATCAAAAGCCCCGAAATACGGAACGACGAAATCAGCGGCACCAGTTTCAAAAACACCACAAAGAAGCAAAACACCCCGGCCAAAGTCGCCATTAACTCATTATTTTTACCTTTTGCCATTTTTAATCCTCCAGGGAATCCTCATCATCCAGCAAAGCTGTCATCATCAAATTGTAGACCAATTCTGCCTTCGCCTCGAACAGGCGACCCAGTCGTTTTGCCTGACGCTGGTCGGGTGCTGTCAATTCCAGCTTCATCAGTTCGCCGGCATCATCGCTCAGCTGCATGACCACTGCATAATCGCCCGCTTCCCGTTCCACCACCTGACTTTTGACCATACTGCTGCGGCGGATTTGCCGATTAAAGCGTGCCACCGCATTCTCGGCTCGTTGGCGAACACTAAAGGCAATCGAATCTGCAGTCAATTCCCCTGCTTCTCTGCCCTTTGCCGTAATTTCATAGGTATCACCATCCTGTTTCAAATGGCCCGAGGCCACCATCTCCGGAATTGCAGTACACACATCAAAGTAGCTCAAGCAGTCATCCTGAAAACAAAGCTCATAGATCTCCTGACAATTGACCGGATATTGCACCCGGGACGTAACGTAAAGGATCAAGACCTTCACATCCATCATGTCGTGAATAAATCCTAGTCGCTGCATAAACAATCACCTCTTCTTCTATTATACAGAAACACGCAAAAAAATCAAGCACCCCATTTTATCTCACTGCATATTCTGTCATGAAAGGGTGATGAAATGCAGCAGCCGATCTTTTATACCGCAGGTGAAACCGACGCTTTGCGCCATGCCAGAAATCTTTTACGACAGTGGGGGCATCTGGTATCCCCCATTCCCAGTTGCCATGTAACTCACTTACTGTTGCCTGTCCCCAGTTTTGAGGCAGCAGATGTTCTGAAAGGCGGCACGATTTTTTCCGACGTATTAAAGCTTTTGCCGGAGGATATCACCATTTACGGTGGAAATCTGCCCTCTCTGCCCTACAGATCCATGGATTTTCTCCAGGACGGATACTATCTTTGGGAAAACGCCGGTATCACAGCACAATGTACCCTGAAAATATTACAACAGCAGGATATTTCTGGTGCAAATGCCCTCATCATTGGCTGGGGACGCATCGGCAAACAATTGTTACCTCTGCTAAAGCAGCAAGATGTCTGCGTCACCGTAGCCGTGCGTAAGGATTCCCTTTGTGCCCAGCTGACTGCTTTGGGCGAAAACGCCGTTTTGATTTCTCAGTGGCAACCGAAGCAATATGATATCATCATCAATACCGCCCCTGCCCCATTGCTGGAAGATGCACAAACTCATCCAGCCTCCGTCCTGATCGATCTGGCCTCAACCCAAGGTATCCGATCTGACAGAGTTCTATGGGCAAGAGGCCTGCCCAACCAAATAGCACCGGAAGCATCCGGAAATTTGATTGCTAAAACCGCCCTGCGTTATGCACTTGGAAAGGAGTAACCATGAACATTGGATTTGCCCTCTGTGGCTCTTTTTGTACATACGCCTCTGTTTTCCCCGTTATTGAAGCTCTTGCCGAAAATCATTGCGTTATCCCCATTCTCTCCACTGCCGCTGCCAACACAGATACCCGTTTTGGAAATGCTCAGGATCACATCCGACAATTGACCCAGATCTGTCAGCACGCCCCCCTGACCACCCTGACAGAAGTGGAGCCTATTGGCCCCAAGCGGTTGTTGGATCTTTTGGTCATTGCTCCATGCACCGGGAACACTCTGGCCAAATTGGCCCACGGCATTGCAGATACACCGGTGACCATGGCTGCCAAAAGCCATTTGCGAAACGGCAAACCTATTTTAATTGGGATTTCTACCAACGACGGTCTTTCCGGCGCAGCAGAAAACATCGGGAAATTGCTTCATCGAAAAAACTTTTACTTTATCCCCTTCGGGCAGGATGACCCGTATGGTAAGCCCAGCTCTCTGGTTGCAAAATTTGAAAAGCTACCACAGGCATTGGATGCAGCCATCGCAGGCTATCAGTTGCAGCCTCTGCTTGTGTAAACATAAACGTCCCATCCGAACGGATGGGACGTTTTTACATCTTTATACTATATTATATATAGTATCACAGTTTTTCTACTTCATCCAGCCAAATACGGGCGCTTGCATCGCTGGGCATTCGCCAGTCACCTCTGGGGCTGAGGCTGATGGAGCCGATCTTCACACCCTCAGGCATACAGTTGCGCTTGTATTGCTGTGCAAAGAAACGACGATAGAAGACCCCCATCCATTTTTTGATGGTCGCACTGTCAAATTCTTCCGCAAAAGCACGGCAAGCCAGCGTATAGATCTTTGCCGGTGCATAAGCGTGTCTTGCCATATGGTACAGGAAGAAGTCATGGAGGACATAGGGGCCAACCTGCTCCTGGATGGCACGAATGCCGCTGTCGGCCGGCTGTTGCTCCACCTTCAGCAATTGTGCGATTTGCCGCAACACCTCCTGCTGCGGCGCAAACAGGTGACTTTCCGCCAAACTCTGCACCATCCAGGCAACCAATGTCTTCGGAACGGAAGCATTGACCCCGTACATACTCATTTGATCGCCATTGTAAGTACACCATCCCAGTGCCAATTCGCTCAGGTCACCTGTACCGACAACGATTGCATGATGAACCCCGGCGTAATCCATCAATACCTGCGTGCGTTCCCGTGCCTGGGCATTTTCTACGACTTCCGTATTGATCTGTCCGGCATAGCCAATGTTGTCCAGATGTGCAGACACCACATTTCGGATATCTACTTCTTTTACGGTCACACCCAAGCAATCCACCAGTGCCTTTGCGTTTTGCTTGGAGCGTTCTGAGGTTGCAAAGCAGGACATCATCACCGCATGAACATCCGTCACAGGTCTGCCCAATTGCCGCATAGCTTCCACCGTTACCAGCAGCGCCAGTGTAGAATCCAGTCCGCCGGTGACCCCAACGACAGCATTGGCATCCAGCAGAGACAGCCGCCGCTTCAAGCCAGCCACCTGAATTTCAAAGATAGACATTACCTGCACTGCCGGATCATCCTTACCTTTGGGCACAAAGGGGGTCTTGTTGATGGGATAAAGGGCACCGTCAGAACGCAACGGGCCGCAGCAGCAGTCAATGGTACGCATTGGCTCAACCTTACCATAGAAGGAGGCGGCATCACGGACGCTCTTGTTTTTTCTTCGTGCAGAGCGAACTTTGCCGAAATCCGCATCCCGAACCAGCAAATAGTCGCTGTCCATCAATTTCTCATTTTCACCCAGCTTGGTGCCGCACTCAGAAATAATGCTGTGTCCGCTAAACACCAGATCCTGCGTAGATTCCGTATAACCGGAAGAACAGTAGGCATAAATACAGTTGCAGATATCCGACTGATGGGCCACCAGTCCGTCACGAACAGCCCGTTTCCCAACTGTTTCGTTGGATGCCGACAGGTTAACAATGACCTCCGCACCATTGATCGACAACAGAGTAGACGGTGGCAGCGGTGTCCACAGGTCCTCGCAGATCTCCACGCCCATCATACATCCGTCACCAATGCGGAACAACAGATCTCGGCCAACCGGGATCACATCTTCGCCGGTCATTCCCAGTTCCTTCAAGCTGACCTGATTTAACTGCAGATCCATTGCCGAAGAGAACCAGCGGCGTTCCGAAAATTCATTATAGTTGGGCAAATAGGTTTTCGGCACCAATCCCCACAGTTTGCCCCCAGAAATCACTGCACCGCAGTTATACATCTGGCCCTCCAAAATAGCAGGTGTACCCACCACAGCCGTCACAGCCGGATGCTGTGCAGAGCATTCCATAATTTTTTCCAGGCCTTTCATGCACTGCACCTGCAAAGTGTTTTGGAAGAACAGGTCCGCACAGGTATAACCGGTCATTGCCAATTCCGGGAAAGTGACCAGATCGCACTTTGCTTCATCCGCCTCCCGAATTTTTTGGCAAATGTCCTCTGTATTTTTCTCCACATCTCCTACATGAACAGCAGGAACAGCCGTGGCAACACGGATAAATTCAAGCATGGCTCCCAGCCTCCATCAATATTGTTGTTTTTCTGATGTATTCGCACATCTCGTAGCCGACCCCATCTTCTTCGCCGCATTGCAGCACCTGGCGAAATTGCCAATCGTCACTTTCATCCAAATTCGGGAAAAAAGTATCCGACAAAGGCTTGGCGTGTACTTTTGTAATATAAGCACGGTCACACAATGGCAACATCTGCCGATAGATGCTGCCGCCACCAATAACCATCACCTTTTCCGTTCCTGATGTCAGCTTCTGTGCATCTTCCGGGCTGTGGCAAATGATAAAACCGGGCATTTCAACTTCTTTTCGGGACAGGACAATATTGGTGCGACCAGGCAACGGCTGCTGCCCGGGAAAATCTTTCACCGTCCGCCGACCTACGATCACCGCCGATCCACGGGTCATTTCCCGAAAAAACTTTCGGTCGGCACGCAGGGTCACCGGCTGTGTTCCGTCCCGACCGATGCCCCAATCGTCATATACCGCTACGATCAAATCCATAGTATACCTCAAATGGCCATAGGAATTTCAAAATCAAAGGGATGGTACTGATAACCATTCATTCGGAAAGCATCCTTCGTGAACTGATAAAAATCAGTGATGCTTTCATCCAACGTAAATTTCGGTGCCGGATAGCCTTCCTTTTCCAGCATTGCCTTCACCGCCGGGATATGGCGGTCATAAATGTGGCAGTCGGCGATCACATGGACCAATTCGCCCACTTTCAGCCCCGACACCTGCGCCATCATGTGCATCAAAACCGCATATTGCACCACATTCCAGTTATTTGCCGTGAGCATATCCTGAGATCGCTGGTTTAAAATACCGTTGAGGGTATCCCCGGTCACATTGAAAGTCATGGAATAGGCGCAGGGATACAAATTCATTTCATGCAGATCTTCAAAATTATAAATATTCGTCAGGATACGGCGGGAAGCCGGATTGTGTTTCAAATCATACAGCACGCGATCCACCTGATCAAAATCGCCCTCTTTATAGTGATGTTTGATACCGAGCTGGTAACCATAGGCTTTGCCAATGGTACCGTCACTTCCTGCCCATTCGTCCCAAACATGACTGCCCAGATCTTCGATACGGTTGGACTTTTTCTGCCAGATCCACAAAAGTTCATCCACCGCTGATTTCCAGTAAGTTCGACGCAGCGTCATAATAGGGAATTCCTCCGCCAAATTATAGCGGTTGACCACGCCGAATTTCTTGATGGTATGTGCTGCAGTTCCGTCCGCCCATTTGGGACGCACTTCCAGCCCTTCATCCGAAAAACCATTTTCTAAAATATCCAAACAGGTTTGCCTGTACAGTTCATCCGCTCTGCTCATGGCCTGTCCTCCTAAATTTCACCTAAAAACCCGGCATTCTGCTGGGGTAGATGCTGAAAATCTTTCAGCTTAGAAATCTCGATTCCCTCTGCACCCATTTCCTGCAACAGTTCCACAGCCGCCGTTCCATCTGCAAAACAAGAAACGCTGCTCCATCCATGGCGCAAATTTTTCACTGTACCATCCCAGGTTCCGCCCTCTTTGTAACCGCACTGAGCCACAAATGTCATTTCCGTCAGACAATGGATCACACGATTACGGCTGATGGCTCGCTGCGCGGAAAAAGATCCGTCAAATTCATCTTCGCTGAGGTAGAGCATATTTTCCGTTTCCTGCTTTTCCGCCAGGCAATCCGCTACCACAGAGATCACCTTGCCCCCGGCACGCAGACAAGCCCGCTGTGCCGTTTGGTCAGCCCCCCGGGCATTGCCGGAAACCAACACATACCCCTGCAATGCCGCCTGACGGCCAACTTCCGCTGCAAAGGCACGATTTCGTTCCAAAATATCTCGGCTGCCCACCAGTGCAACTTTTGGTTGCGTCAACAAAGACCGATCTCCCTTACACCACAGGCAACCGGGCGTTTCCTCTCCCAGTTTCTCCCACATCCGCTTCGGATAGCCCGGGGTGATCCGTGTAAGTGGAACACACCCCAGTTTTTCTCCCCTGCGGCAATAATAGTGCAACATTTCCTCTTCATTTAACAGTGCCAGCATCCGACCGGCCATTTCCCGACCATAGCCCATAGCCACCAGGTCGTCAACCTCCAAATCGCGCCGGACATTTTCCTTCTGTGCCATCTGTACCCGGCCGGACAAGATTCGCACTTGCGCTGCCGACAGGATCTTTCGTTCGGGATTGCCCAGCCTGGAGGTCAGCAGCAGGATCCCAGCCTCCGCCCCGGTCAACGGAAACGCCTCTTGGGAGCTACTGGTGCCTTGACCGTTTCTTCCGTCAAGCTGCCATCCGCTCCCAACACCATGGGTTTAATATGGTAATTGGAATATTTTGCAATTTCGTCCAACTTGGCCTTCTCCGGGAAATTGCCCACCATGCTCCAGGCCACACCCTTGCGTTTGGCTCGGCCTGTTCTTCCGATGCGGTGGACATAGTATTCATTTTCTTCCGGTATATCATAATTGATGACGCAGTCTACATCGTCCACATCAATGCCCCGGGATGCCACATCCGTAGCCACCAGGATCGCCAATTTTCCCTGACGATAGCGCAGCATCGTCTTTTCCCGCTGGCTCTGTTTGATATCGCCGTGAAGGCAGTCACAGTCCAGCCCTGCACGTTGCAATTCATCGGACAGCCGCTGGCACATATGCTTTGTATTGCAAAAAATCATGATCCGCTCATAGCCCTGGGTTTTAATCAGATGCAGGGTCTTTTCCGCTTTTTCCAGGGGCGTGCAGGTCAGGCAAAATTGATCGATATTAGGTCTATCCTGCTTTTTCGGCTCTACGGTGATCTCCACCTCATCTCGCTGATACATCCAGGAAACCGTCATCACTTCCTGGGAAATAGTTGCAGAAAACAGGCCCAAATTCTTTTTATTTTTGATTTTATCCAGAATTTTTGTCACGTCTTTAAAAAATCCCATATCCAGCATCCGGTCAGCCTCATCCAGCACCACAGTCTGGATCTTGTCCAGTCGAATGGTTTTGCGGTTGTAGTGATCCATCAGTCTGCCGGGCGTCGCTACCACGATCTGCGGTTTCTTTTCCAGCGCCTTGATCTGGCTGCCGATGCCTGTGCCGCCGTAAAGCACCGCCACGCGAATACCTTCAAAATAAGTCAGCAGACCACGCAGCTCATCGCCGATCTGAATTGCCAATTCTCTGGTCGGCGCAAGGATCAGTCCCTGCACCCCCTCCGCCGTCACGTCAATATGTTCGATCATGGGAATACCAAATGCAAAAGTCTTTCCCGTTCCAGTAGGTGCTTTTGCGATCACATCCCGCCACTGCAAAAAGTGAGGGATCGCCTCCGCCTGGATGGTCGTAGGCCAACCGTATCCCTTGGCATCCAAAGCCTTCAGCATTGCTTCACTTAAGCCCAGTTGGGCAAAAGTCAGAGTATCGTTCATTGCAATTCGTCCTTTTTTTCTTTAGATTCATGTTATAGTCATTGTACCAGCTTTCCGTCCAATTTGCAACATGATTTCTGTGCTTTCTGTCGAAATATGCCTGTGGGTTTTTTCAAAAATTATCTGAACCTGCAAGTGGACAAACCGCCAAAAATATGGTATGATATTTTATCATAGTATGGTTATTTCCAGGAGGCAGAAATAATGGGCAAACTGATTGTAATCGAAGGAACCGATGGTTCCGGAAAATCCACCCAGTTCCGCTTGATGGCGGAACGGCTGGAACGTGAAAATATCCAATTCCGCAAGCTGGTCTTCCCCCGCTACAGCGAGGAAAGTTCCGCTCTCATTCGGATGTACTTAGGTGGAGCCTTTGGCTCCGATCCCGATGATGTGAACGCCTACGCTGCTTCGGCTTTTTACGCCGTTGACCGCTACGCATCTTACAAACAGGACTGGGGCAAATGGTACGAAGACGGCGGTCTTATTTTCTCTGACCGCTACACCACTTCCAATGCCGTCCACCAGGCTGCCAAAGAAAAACCCGAAAATCGGGCAGCATTTTTGCAGTGGCTGGGGGAATTTGAATACGACAAGTTGGATCTGCCCAAGCCGGATCTGGTGATCTACCTGGACGTACCTACCGCTTTCACCGAAAAGCTCATGCGTACCCGAGAAGCCAACACCAACACCAAGGCTGACATTCACGAACAGAACACCTCCTATCTTGCTACTTGTCGGGAAACCGGTCGCACCGCCGCCGCCTTCTACAACTGGAAGGTCATCAACTGCGTTCGTGACGGCCAAATGCGCTCCATCGAAGATATCCACCAAGAGATCTACACCCTGATTTGTGCTTGTTTGGAGGACTGAGCATGGTTTATGTACTGTTGGGCACAGGATTTGAAGAAACAGAAGCCATCACTCCCATTGATCTTTTGCGTCGTGCAGGCATCGGAGTTATAACCGTCGGCCTTAATGGACAAACTATATACGGAAGCCATAATATCCCCATCACTGCCGATATCACCATTGAACAGCTGGATCTGACCGATCTGGATATGATCGTTCTGCCCGGTGGTCTGAGTGGTGTGCGTTCCATCCGCAATTGTTCCAAGGCAATGGATGCCGTTTGCTTTGCCCACACCAACCACAAATTTGTAGCCGCCATCTGCGCTGCTCCCACCATTTTGGCGGCTCTTCACATCACCGACGGTATTCCTGCTGTATGCTATCCCGGCTGTGAAGATGAAATGGGTACTGCCCTGATCCAGTCCTCCGCCTGTGTGCGGCACGATCATGTGATCACCGGAACTTCCGCAGGCTGTGCCATTCCCTTTGCATTGGAATTGATATCCGCCCTAAAGGGTGAACAGGCGGCCGAACAAGTGGCTTCTCAAATCGTTATTCGATAACAGGAGGTTCTTTATGGACGATAACGCCGAATCAAACATCTCTATTCCGCCTGAAGATAGAAAGAGATCCGGCGTTCCCTCAATGATACCTCCCTTTGTTTGGCTGGTCACGATTTTTCTGGCAGGTGTGGTCTTTGGCAATCTTCTGTGGCTGTTTGCCGCCGATGTGCTGGCCCTTGATCGGGAAGAAATAACCACACAGATCACCATTTCTGACACTGATACCATAAAAGACATTTCCAAAGATCTGAAAGAGCACGGTCTTGTGAACTATCCCTGGCTTTTTCGGTTTTATGCAAAAATAACCAATGCCGGTCAAAAAATCAAACCCGGCACATATACGCTCAGCAGCCACTATGATTATCATGCGCTGATCAAAGTTCTTTCCGCCGGGAAAGTGCAGCGCAGCACCTCATTTTTCGATACAAACCAAGGAGTTATAGAGATAAAATGGCTAAACTGGAATTATTAAGCCCTGCCGGCGACATGGAACGGCTGAAAATGTCCGTCCTTTACGGTGCCGATGCCGTCTATCTGGCAGGCACTGCTTTTGGTATGCGCTCCTTCGCCGGTAACTTTTCCCCGGAGGAACTGCCTGTCGCTGTAAAATACGCCCATGATCACGGAGTCAAAGCCCACGTGACCGTCAACACCATGCCCCGAAACGACGAGATCTGCAATTTACCGGCTCACCTGGAGCAATTGGATGCTGCCGGCGTAGATGCACTGATCGTCGCTGACATGGGTGCCTTTACCTTGGCAAAAAAATATGCCCCCCACTGTGAATTGCACATTTCCACCCAGCAGTCCATTGCCAACTATGAGTGTGCAACTGCCTGGTACGATTTGGGTGCAAAAAGAGTGGTTTTGGCACGGGAATTGAGCCTTTCGGAAATTAGTTGCATCCGTGAAAAATGTCCAAAAGAGTTGG
>CAZPJH010000052.1:0-11022 GCA_964586875.1 uncultured Oscillospiraceae bacterium | reverse complement strand
CGCATCAAAATGGGGTATTTGGCATTGGATTTGAACACATTGTGCATACCATCGTCAAACAGCACATCCACGCTGATTTTGTCCTTTCGGCTGCCCATATAAATATTGCCCACGGGTATTTCCGGGAACTCCTCCATCAGCCGCTTGGCACGAATACCCATAAATTCCGGAGGGATCGATGTGGAAATAAAAACCTCAGCGATCTGTGTCAGTTTTCTGACAAATTCCTTTGCCCCCGGAATAACAGGCTGGTTTTCATAGAATTGGGGATCGTTAAAGTATTCAAATATGACATCTGCACGGCTACCCAGATGACCCCAGCGGTCTACCTCATGGATCGAGATCGGTGGATCCATCTGATATTTTTCGTTTGCCAATTTGATGGCATAAGGGATACACTCCAACAGCAGATCATCCACATCCAGGGCTACGGATAATTTATAATGTCTATTCATGATGGGCTCCTATCTATATCATTATTCGCTTGTTTCTTTACGGATACTGACATTATAACTTACAATATCCGTAAAATCCAGCCCTGAGCAACATTTTTCTTTTTTATATCGCAAAGTCTTTTATATGGCAGTTCGCTCGACCTATCTTTTCACCGCCAGACGGTCGGCGGCAATCTCTGTTCGGCGTTTAGAAAAAGAAAGGGAGGAAAGGGGAAAATGAAGAAACCCCTTTGGCGCTGCCAGTAGGGATTGGACCCACAGCCTGCCGCTTACAAGGCGGTTGCTCTACCAGTTGAGCTATGGCAGCATATAGAAATAGCCGGAACGAAAGTCCCGGCTATTGTTATGAAATTTGGCATAGAAAAACCGCCGTCCCTAAGGTTGGCGGTTAATCATCTCTGTGATATGGGCAATGCAGACAAATTTCTCTGAAATTCTCGGTATTGGTTGCTTTTCTCGGTGCTGTGTATATTGGAGCAGCCCCCTCAACAACCATATGAATATCAAAGCAAATTCCTGCGCTTATTCTTTCTTCCATTAGTGGGCATGGAACAGGGTATTCAATATCCATATTTCTCTAAAACCTCCATAATCCCAATCATTTTTTCGTCAAACTCCTGCTTAGAAAATGCAGTTCTGATTTCTTTTTCTATGGTATCAACATATGTTGCTCCGTTTTGACTGTAATAACGCTCAAATTTGCCATTCCACACAGTAGCAGACATTTTACTTTCCTTTATCCATGCTTCTGCCATTTCCCGTGTAACACTATGCCCACGCTCGGCATTGATATGGGCATCGTCAAATGAAAGTGCTTTTACATCGATTGTCCTCGGCGGAATATTGATTTTCGCATTCTTCGGTAGCAAGCCGCTATCTTTGAGCTCCGATACCATTTTATTATATTTTTCACGATTTGCAACATCGATTTGGTGCTGATCAAATGCCTTTTCCGTAGCCCTCTCCTGCTTCCAGTTGTAGCCGACTGTTTCCATTCGGTCATGCTGTTTCCGCAGTCCGGCGGCGTTTGAAAATCTGTTGTATTCTTGGTTCAGCAGTTGCAGCTTTATTTGGTCAGTTGGGAGTTTCTTGTCGTCCCCAGTGGCTTCGTCTATCAAGATTTTTCTGCGCTGCTTGCGAATTTGGCCTCTAAGTTTCTCTGCCGCTGTGTGGCTTCGTAGGCCGTGTAGTGCTTACCGTTGTAAGTAATGCCCTTTTCGTTGTCGGCTCGAAACTTTTCCAGTTCTTCATCGGAATACTGAGGAGGCAAAACTGCAAGAATTATACTAAGCTCGCATCCGGGGGTTGTCGTTTGCAACCAAGATGGATATTCTTCCATTTTTGGGCATAAAAAAGCCCTGCCATCCAATCAAGGAAAGCAGGGTTTTATCTGGTGGACGATATAGGACTCGAACCTATGACCTTCCGCACGTCAAGCGGATGCTCTAGCCAGCTGAGCTAATCGTCCAAGCGCTTGGTTATTATAGCGTGACAATTCTGATTTGTCAATAGTTATTTTTGAATTTCTCAAAATTTTTTCACGCTTCAGCATAGGAAGACCATTTCAGCCCTTTCTGTTTAATTCACATCCCGGAACGCATAAGCGATCCGACTGCATGCCCTTTCCAGCACACTGCGGGCGCAGGGCAGGCACATTCTCTGAAAGCACTGCCCCTCCACCGGGTCGTGGACAGTACCGTCTTGCAGCAGCACATTGGCATCGTCATAGATCCGTTTATGAACCTCTGCATCCGACAGCCCATAGTCCCGGAAATCCATCCACAGACAGTAGGTGCCTTCCGGCTTCCAAATTTTCAACTTTGGCATTTCCTTAGCAAAATATTCCAGCGCAAAATCGATATTCCCTTCAATATAATCACACACCTGATCCATCCATTCATCGCCTTCGGTGTAGGCCGCAATATGCCCGGCAATGGCAAAGGGCGACGGCATGGTAAAGGGATAATCGGCCATGATCTGCTGATAAAGCTGCCGATCCTGCACAATGGCATTGGAGCAGGACAAGCCTGCCATATTGAAGCTCTTATTGATACCCACCAGGCAAATGGCATTAGCCTTATCATCGCAGGCCTTCAAAAATGGGGTGTATTTCACACCTTTTCGCAAATGATCACAGTGGACTTCATCCGAAATGACAAAAACCCCATTACGCTTGCATATCTGCGCCACCTTTTGAATTTCTTCCGCCGTCCACACACGTCCCACCGGATTATGAGGATTGCAGAAAATCAGTAATTTCGTATTGGGATCAGCTGTTTGCTCTTCCAAAAGTTGGTAATTTATGGTATAATATCCATTATGATTGTCCAGATGGCAGCGAACGACACGATTTCCCCACTTTTCAATATCCTGTGCAAAGTGGCCATACACCGGATCCATGACAATGATTCCCTCTCCGGGCTTGGCCATCAAGTGAGCCACATGGGTCAATGCGCCAAATGTACCGTGGGACAAAATCACTTCCTCCGGGCGGATCTGCCAGTTGTGGCGGACCGCAAACCAGCGGCACAGCGATGTGGCATATCGTTCATCCGCCTTTTGGGTGGAGTAGCCATACATCATATGATCCGCCACCCGGTGCATGGCTCTGATCACCGGTTCCGGGGATTGCAGATCCATATCTGCTGTCATCATAGGAATCGTATCCGGGCCTAACTGCGCTGCCTGAATGCCGAATTCGGCGCCCAGCTTTTCCAATTCCCACTTCATTGCATAGGTATTGCGACGGTCAATGACCCGATCAAAATCATATTTCATGGGGTTATCCTTTCTTTCGTTATTTTTTACACCCATAGTATAACACAGATCCGGTCATTTGCAAATAAAGAAAAACAGCCGGCATTATTCAACAAATGTTGAACTGGAGTTGAGGTATAGTTGAAGCTGTTCTTGCATAATATTCACAAAGTTACAAAGGATGGTGGCGTTCCATGCCCCGTATCAAAAAAGCATTATCCGTAACACTCCGCTTTGCCCCATTGGGTATCTGCCTGGTTCTGATGGCCATTTACTTACTGTCCGACCAGCAGATCACAGCGGAAAGTCTAAAAAATTTTGCTCCCGGTGCGCCAGTGCTGGCTGCCTTTTTCCTGATTGCATTATACGCCTTTAAATCCCTTTCGGTAGTGTTCCCCATCATTGTCCTCAATGTATTGGGTGGTTTTTTGTTCGATCCGTTCTGGGCAATCGCTGTTAATTTTGCAGGCGTGGCGGTAGAATTGGCTATTCCTTACTGGGTCGGCAAAATGTCAGGAGCTGAACTGATTCAGAAATTAGAGGAAAAGCACCCCAAATTTTCCCACATCTCCAAGGAAAAAACGGAGGATCATTTTTTCCTCTCTTTCTTCCTGCGTGCCATTTTCTGCTTGCCCGGCGACCTGGTCAGCATGTATTTCGGTGCGATCCGTATGCCCTTCGGCAAATATATGGCAGGAAGCTTTTTGGGGATGATTCCCGGAACGGTGGCCGCTACATTACTGGGCATGAGCATCACCGATCCCACTTCACCTCTGTTCTGGATATCCATTGCCCTGACTGTCGGCGTGGCAATTGCCTCCTTTGTAGCATACCATCTGTGGAAAAAGATCCAACTGAAAAAAATCTGTACCGTTGGGAGGCGCTAAAATGTCCAAAAAAGAGGGGGTGATCCGTCACTGTTCCCTTGTGCTATGTCAGATCATTACCATCGCTACCATTGTTATGGTGGCCGCCAAAGGTCAGTATCAACGGCTGCCTATGGCCATCGCCACCATCTTTCTACTGCTGATCCCCTTGAACGCTGAACGGCTCTTCCATTTTAAAATCAGTCTGCCAATGTATCTTCTGACCCTGTTTTATGCCATGGGGCCGATGCTGGGACAGTGCCACAATTTATATTACACCCTTTCCTGGTGGGATAAAATGCTGCACGCCTTAGGGGGCGTCATGTTTGCACTGGTGGGGCTGTTTCTCTATCGGCGTTTTGTCCAGAGTCAACCAAAGGGTTGGATCATGGGTGCCGTCTTTGCCCTCTGTTTTTCCATGGCCGTTTCCATGCTGTGGGAGTTCTGTGAATTTGGCATGGACTGTTTTTTCGGCATGGATATGCAACAGGACACCCTCTTATCCGGCTTCCATTCCTACCTTTTAGGAACAGAATTGGGGGTAACCGGATCGATCACCGATATTTCTCAGGTTCTTGTCAACGGCCAGCTCCTGCCCGGATATATCGATATTGGATTGAAAGACACCATGATGGATATGCTATGGGAAACGCTGGGTGCTGTTGCGGTGGCTGTTGCCCATCTGATCGGTCGTGGAAAATACAGTGTATGGAAGGTCTCCTATTAGGGGACCTTTTTTATATTTTCTCTTGACACTTGACTATTCCTGTGCTAGAATTCATTAGGGCTAATTCGGGGTGTTGCACAGCAACAACAAGATCTGGCCTTTTCTTACGACAAAAAGGAGGCACGAACCATGGAACAGAAGCAGTTGAATTTGGCTTATACCAATAACTATCCCGAACTTTCTAACCGTGTTTCTTCCGTTATTTCTTCTATTGCCCCCCATTTTTCTAATATTCATCAATACACCGTTTTTCCCGGCTTTTGTGATGTGCATGTGCACTTCCGAGAGCCGGGTTTTTCTTATAAAGAAACCATCTCCACCGGCTGTGCCGCAGCCGCCCGAGGCGGCTACACCGCCGTTTGCACCATGCCCAACTTAAATCCGGTACCGGACAATACCGATCACCTGTTACAACAGCTGGAGATCATTCAACAAGACGGATGTATTCATGTCTATCCCTACGGAGCCATTACCCAAAGCCAACAAGGACAAATCCTGGCTGATTTGGAGAATATGGCATCAAATGCCATCGCTTTTTCCGACGATGGCCGGGGCGTTCAATCGGACGAAATGATGGCCTGTGCCATGGAAAAAGCCAAGGCGTTGGGCAAGCTGATCGTTGCTCATTGCGAGGACAATTCTCTACTGCGTGGCGGCTATATCCACGATGGCACTTATGCCAAAGCCCACGGTCACCGGGGCATTTGCAGCCAGAGCGAATGGGTGCAGATCGATCGTGACCTACGACTGGCGGAAAAAATTGGCTGCGGTTATCATGTGTGCCACATTTCCACCAAGGAAAGTGTGGATATTATCCGTAAAGCCAAGGCTCGCGGCCTGGATGTGACCTGCGAAACCGCCCCCCACTACCTTGTAATGGACGACAGCTTTCTGCAAGAAGATGGCCGTTTCAAAATGAATCCCCCGCTGCGTGACGCATCCGATCGGCAAGCACTGATCGAAGGCATCTGTGACGGCACCATCGACATGATCGCCACCGATCACGCTCCCCACTCCGCCGAAGAAAAAGCCAAAGGATTGGAAAAGAGTGCCTTTGGCATTGTGGGCCTTGAAACTGCCTTCCCCATCTTGTACACCTATCTGGTAAAGACCGATGTGATCTCCATGGATCGGCTGCTGGAGCTGCTGGTCACCAATCCCAGAAAGCGTTTCCATATCCCTTTGGGTGCAGATTTTTCCATCTGGGATCTGAAGGAAACCTACGAGATCGACCCCAACAGCTTTCTTTCCCAAGGAAAAGCCACCCCCTTTGCCGGCTGGAAGGTATTTGGCAAATGCATTGCCACCGTCTGCGATGGCAATATCGTATATAATTCACTGGAAGAATGAGAGGAATATCATTATGGCAAAGAGAAAAGACATTAAAAAAATACTGATCATCGGCTCCGGCCCCATCGTGATCGGACAGGCCGCCGAATTTGACTACGCCGGTACCCAGGCCTGCCTTGCCCTGAAAGAAGAGGGCTACGAGGTGGTGCTGTGCAACTCCAACCCGGCCACCATTATGACCGACATCGCCATTGCCGATAAGGTCTATATGGAGCCGTTGACTTTGGAATACATCGCCAAGATCATCCGCTATGAGCGCCCCGATGCCATCGTACCCGGCATCGGCGGTCAAACCGGTCTGAATCTTGCCATGCAGCTGGAAAAGAAGGGCATTTTAAAAGAGTGCCGGGTGGAACTGCTGGGCACATCCTCTGCCTCCATCGAGCGTGCAGAAGACCGGGAACTGTTTAAAGAACTGTGCCAGTCCATTGGCCAGCCAGTGATTCCCTCCGAGATCACCTACTCCATCGAGGAAGCCAAGGAAGCAGCCAAACGCATTGGCTATCCGGTGGTGCTGCGGCCTGCCTTTACTCTGGGCGGCACCGGCGGTGGATTTGCTTACAGTGAAGCAGAACTGGTAGAGGTGGGCATGAACGCATTCAAGCTTTCCCCTGTCCATCAGGTACTGGTAGAAAAGTCCGTCAAGGGCTATAAGGAGATCGAGTTTGAGGTCATGCGGGACTCTGAAGATCACGCCATCACCATCTGCGGTATGGAAAACATTGATCCCGTGGGTGTTCACACCGGCGACTCTCTGGTGGTAGCCCCCATCCAGACTCTGAGCAAAAAAGATGAAAAAATGCTCAATGATGCTGCCATTGCCCTGATCCGGGAGCTGAAGATCGAAGGCGGCTGCAATGTGCAGTTTGCCCTGCATCCCTACACCAGCGAATACTACCTGATCGAAGTTAATCCCAGAGTATCCCGTTCCTCCGCCCTGGCCTCTAAGGCTTCCGGCTACCCCATTGCCCGTGTCACGGCAAAAATTGCCGTAGGCATGACTTTGGAAGAGATCGCCATTGCCAATACCAATGCCGCTTTCGAACCGAGTCTTGACTATGTGATCGCCAAGTTGCCCCGCTTCCCCTTCGACAAGTTCGCCTCCGCCACCAACCTGCTGGGCACTCAGATGAAAGCCACCGGCGAAGTTATGGGCATTGGCTCTTCTCTTGAAGAATGCCTGCTGAAAGGCATCCGCTCTCTGGAAATCGGTGCTTGTCACTTCCACCTGAGCAAATTCGACAACCAAACCACCGACGAACTGCGCGCCTATATCCACCAGTTCCGGGATGACAATATTTTCGCCGTAGCGGAGCTGCTACGCCGGGGTGAAAGTGTGGATAATCTGCACACCATCACCCAGATCACCCCCTTCTTCCTGAAATCCATTGCCAAAATCGTGGCCATGGAGAAAAAGCTAAAAGAAAGCCGGGATGACGACACCTTCAAAGCCGCAAAAATCATGGGCTTCAGCGATAAATTCATTGCAAAGCTCTGGGGGGTCAAGGAGATTGACATCTGGGCACGGCGCAAAGAAATGAATCTCCTTCCTGCCTTCCGGATGGTAGATACCTGCCATACAAACGCATACATTCCCTACTTCTACTCCTCCTATCAGGGCGAAAACACCTCCATCCGCACGGATAAGAAAAAGATCCTGGTGCTGGGTGCAGGTCCCATCCGCATTGGTCAGGGTGTGGAATTTGACTATTCCACCGTCCATGCTGTTATGACCATTCGCAAGGCAGGCTATGAGGCCATCATCGTCAACAACAACCCCGAAACCGTGTCTACCGACTATACCACCGCCGATAAGCTGTACTTTGAGCCTCTGACCACCGAAGATGTGATGAACATTATCGAGTTTGAAAAGCCCGACGGCGTTATTGCCTCTCTGGGCGGCCAGACAGCCATCAATCTGGCACAGCCGTTGACCGACCGTGGAGTGAAGATCATCGGCACAGACTGTGCCGCCATTGACAAAGCAGAAGATCGAAACGCTTTTGAAAATCTGCTGGAAAGCCTGAACATCCCCCGTGCCAAGGGGCATGCCGTCACGAAAATCGAGGATGGCATTGCCGCTGCCGCCGAGATCGGCTATCCGGTGCTGGTACGCCCCAGCTTTGTGCTGGGTGGACGTGCTATGCAGATCGTGGCTGATGAGCAGCAACTGCGCCACTACCTGCGTACCGCTGTTGAAATTGATGAAGACAAGCCTGTTCTGGTTGACAAATATATTGAAGGACGGGAAGTGGAGATCGACGCCATCTGCGACGGACGGGACGTGTTCGTCCCCGGCATTATGGAGCTGGTAGAACGCACCGGCGTTCACTCCGGCGACTCCATCTCCGTCTACCCTTCCTTCTCTATCTCCAATAAAGTCAAGGGTCTGATTCTGCAATATGCCAAAAAGCTGGGTCTGGGCATTGGCATTGTGGGTCTGTTTAACATCCAGTTCATTGTGGACAAGGACGATCAGGTATTCATCATCGAAGTCAACCCCCGTTCCTCCCGGACCGTTCCTTTCCTGTCCAAATCCACCGGCTATTCTCTGGCTGACATTGCTACCGAGGTCATCCTGGGCAAATCTCTGAAAGAACAGGGCATTTTCGATATCTATCCCGAAGAAAAGAAGCGCTGGTACGTAAAAGCCCCTGTCTTCTCCTTCAACAAGATCCGGGGTCTGGATGCCTACCTGTCCCCGGAGATGAAGTCCACCGGCGAAGCCATCGGCTACGACAACACCATGACCAGAGCCTTGTATAAAGCTCTGCAAGCAGCCGGAACCAGACTGCAAAACTACGGCACAGTGCTGGTCACCATCGCCGACAAGGACAAGGAAGAAGCACTGCCTCTGATCCGCCGATTCTACAATCTGGGCTTCAACATCGAGGCTACCGTTGGTACTGCCAAATTCCTGAAAGAAAACGGCATCCGCACCCATGTGCTGCAAAAGATCAGCGAAGGCAGCGACGAGATCCCCAACGCTCTGCGGCAAGGCCATATTGCCTATGTCATCAACACTCGTAATCTGGGCTCTGACTCTCAGGACGGCAGTCAGATCCGCCAGATCGCCACCGAGCATAATGTGACCATCTTCACAGCTCTTGACACGGTCAAAGTGCTGCTGGATGTACTGGAAGAAACCACCTTGACGATTTCCACCATCGACGCTTAAGGAACTGCCATGAAACAGAGTATTTTTGAAATTCGATCCAATATTCCTTTGACGGACTGCGTGTATAAAATGGTGCTTTCCGGTGACACCAGTGCCATCACCGCACCGGGTCAGTTTGTGAACATTGCCCTCAGTGGCCACTTTCTGCGCCGCCCCATCTCTGTCTGCGACTACGACGAACAGAGCCTGACCATCATCTATAAAGTGGTAGGCAAGGGTACAGAACAGATGGCCTCCATGAACGCAGGAGAAATGCTGGACATTCTTACCGGCCTTGGCAACGGCTACGACCTGAGCTGTGCCGGGGATGCCCCCCTGCTCATCGGTGGCGGCGTGGGCGTGCCCCCCATGTATCATCTGGCTAAAAAGCTGAGAGAAAGTGGCAAAAACGTTTCCGTTATTCTGGGCTTTAACACCAAATCCGAAATTTTCTTTGAGGAAGAATTTAAATCACTGGGCTGTACCGTCACTGTCACCACGGCTGACGGCAGCTACGGCACAAAGGGCTTTGTCACCAACGCCCTGCCAGAGCATTACACCCACTTCTACGCCTGTGGGCCGGAGCCCATGCTCAAAGCCCTGTACACCGCTACCACGACCTCCGGTCAGCTGAGTTTTGAAAAGCGGATGGGCTGCGGTTTCGGTGCTTGCATGGGCTGTTCCTGTCAGACCATCACCGGCAATAAGCGGATCTGTAAGGAAGGCCCCGTTCTGCGGAAGGAGGAAATTCTATGGAAATGAAGGTAAACTTATGCGGTATCCAGCTGGATAACCCGGTAATCCCTGCCTCCGGCACCTTCGGCTATGGCTATGAATACGCAGAACTCTATGACATCAACTGCCTTGGGACCTTCTCCTTCAAAGGCACTACCAAAGAACCTCGCTTCGGCAACCCCACCCCCCGCATTGCCGAATGCACCGGTGGCATGATCAATGCCGTGGGACTGCAAAATCCCGGCGTGGAAGCCGTCATCTCCGAAGAACTTCCAAAACTTGCCAAACACTTCCACAAACCGGTAATGGCAAATATATCCGGCTTTTCCCTGGAAGAGTATGCCTACACCTGCGAAAAATTGGATAAAGAGCCTCAGGTAGGCTGGCTGGAAGTGAACATTTCCTGCCCCAATGTCCACGGCGGAGGCATGAGTTTCGGCACTTCCCCGGAAACCGCCGCAGCGGTAACAAGAGCCGTCAAAGCTGTCACCAAAAAGCCGGTCATCATCAAGCTGTCCCCCAATGTCACGGACATCGTGTCCATTGCCAAAGCCTGCGAAGAAGCCGGCGCCGACGGCATCAGTCTTATTAACACCATGCTGGGTATGCGCATCGATCTGCGCACCAAAAAGCCCATTATCGCCAATACCATGGGTGGCTTCTCCGGCCCTGCCATCTTCCCGGTGGCGGTGCGGATGGTCTATCAGGTAGCGCAGGCTGTCAACATTCCGGTCATCGGCATCGGCGGTATCCAAAGTGCCGAGGATGTGATAGAAATGATGCTGGCCGGTGCAACTGCCGTGGAAGTAGGCGCTGCAAATCTGGTCAACCCCTACACTTGCCGGGACATTATTGAAGATCTGCCCCGGGTGATGAAAAAGTACAACATTGAAAATTTGAAAGATATTATAGGAGGCGTTAAAAATGGGTAAAGATGTGATCGTTGCCTGCGACTTTGCATCCAAGGAGGCTACT
>CAZPJH010000051.1:0-11189 GCA_964586875.1 uncultured Oscillospiraceae bacterium | reverse complement strand
TTTATATTTCTTCCTATTGACTTTTTAGCACTCGGTGGTATAATGTGCTTAGCACTCAAAGAGAAAGAGTGCTAAAACCAGAAACGGAGGAGTCCCATGGAACTGACTGAACGGAAAAAGAAGGTGCTGCGTTGCATCGTGGACCTGTATATCCGCACTGCAGAGCCGGTGGGCTCCAAGGCAATCGCAGAATTGCCGGATATGAATTTCTCCCCTGCCACCATCCGCAACGAAATGGCGGACTTGACGGCCATGGGCTATTTGGAACAGCCCCACACCAGTGCGGGCCGTATCCCGTCCCCGGCTGGATATCGGCTGTATGTGGATGAGCTGATGGCCGACTACCGCCTGAGCATGGACGAAACGAAGCAGATCAATGCCTCTTTCGACGAGAAAATGCAGCAGGTGGATAAATTGGTGGAGCGTGTGGCAAAATTGGTTTCCCAGGCTACCGACCTCCCGGCCATCTCTATGGCGGCGCGAAACAGCAGTGCCACGGTGAAACGGTTCGACCTGATCATGGCCGGGCCGGGAAGTATCATTTTGGTATTGATGCTCTCCACCGACGAGGTGCTGAACAAGCTGATCAAACTGCCTGTCAATGTGGAAGAGGCAGATTTGAAACTGCTTTCGGCTGTGCTGAATGCGTCGATGACTGACATTCCTTCGGAGAATTTTACTTCCGAATTGTTGGATCGTGTCATTCGTTCGGCAGGCAATGCCGGGGCACTGGTACCGGTGGTGATGGAATTTGCCACAGATGCTCTCCGGGGAAAAGGCGGCACCAATATGGCCATGGCCGGCCAGATGCGGCTGCTGTCCCAACCGGAATATCGGGATGTGGACAAAGCCCAACGGGTCATCACCTCTCTGGATGAAGAGGCACTGAGCAATCTGCCTGCCCTCATCAATGAAAACGGCACAAAAGTGCTGGTGGGTCCGGAAAATGTGGCTCAGGAGTTGAAAGATACCTCCGTGGTAATGACAAAATTTGACATTGGCGACGGAATGCAGGGCATGATCGGCGTGGTAGGTCCTACACGAATGGACTATGCAAAAGTTACCGCCCGATTGAGTTACTTTGCGGAGAGCTTGAGCAAAATGTTCTCAAAACCGGAACAAGCCCAGCTTCCGGAGCCTGAAAATAAGGAGTAATGATCGTGGCGAAAAAAGAAAAACAGCAAGAAACCCCGGTGGAAGAAGTGAAGGAAGAAGTGGTGGAAGAAACCGCTGCTCCGGAAACAAATCCCTGGGAAGAAAAATATAATGCAGAGCATGACCAGTATTTGCGCCTGGCGGCGGAATTTGATAACTTCCGCAAGCGCACCATCAAGGAAAAAGATGCGTCCTACGGCAACGGCAAGGCCGACACTGTAGCGAAGATGCTGCCCATCTATGACAATCTGGACAGAGCATTGAACCAGCCCACAGAAGATGAAGCCTACAAAAAGGGCGTGGAAATGACCATGAACGAGCTGATGAAGATCTTCACCGGTTTGGGTGTGGAGGTGTTCGGTGCGGTGGGTGACAGCTTTGACCCTGAATTGCACAACGCCATCATGCACAATGAAGACGAAAATCTGGGAGAGAATGTGATCTCCATGGTATTCCAGAAGGGCTTTAAGATCGGTGATAAGATCGTCCGTTTCGCCATGGTGCAGGTGGCAAACTAAACTTGTAAAAAACTGAACCTTTATCATATAGGAGGATAAAAAATATGTCTAAGATCATTGGTATCGATTTGGGTACAACCAACTCTTGTGTTGCCGTTCTGGAAGGCGGCGAGCCTGTTGTCATCGCCAACGCCGAAGGCGGCAGAACCACCCCCTCTGTAGTGGCTTTCTCCAAGACCGGCGAGCGTATGGTCGGTCAGGTGGCAAAGCGTCAGGCGGTCACCAACGCTGACCGCACCGTTGCTTCCATCAAGCGCCATATGGGCGAAAACTATCACGTTTCCATCGACGGCAAGAACTACACCCCTCAGGAAATTTCCGCTATGACACTGGCCAAGCTGAAGGCTGATGCCGAAGCTTATCTGGGTCAGACCATTTCCGAGGCTGTTATCACCGTCCCTGCTTACTTCTCCGATGCCCAGCGTCAGGCCACCAAGGATGCAGGCAAGATCGCCGGTCTGGAAGTCAAGCGTATCATCAACGAGCCTACCGCTGCTGCTCTGGCCTACGGCCTGGACAAAGAGCAGGAGCAGAAGATCATGGTCTATGACCTGGGCGGCGGCACCTTCGACGTTTCCATTCTGGAGATCGGCGACGGCATTGTGGAAGTTCTGGCTACCGCCGGTGACACTCGTCTGGGCGGCGATGACTTCGACCAGCGGATCATGGATTACCTGGTGGAGGAGTTCAAGAAGGCTGAGGGCATCGACCTGCGTAACGACAAGATGGCCATGCAGCGTCTGAAGGAAGCTGCTGAGAAGGCAAAGATCGAGTTGTCCGGCATGACTTCCACCACCGTCAACCTGCCTTATATCACTGCCGATGCTACCGGCCCCAAGCACATGGATGTGACGCTGACCCGTGCAAAGTTCAATGAACTGACCGCTGATCTGGTGGAGCGCACCATGAAGCCCGTCCGCCAGTCCATGTCCGATGCAGGCCTGAAGGCCAGCGATCTGGATAAGGTGCTGCTGGTGGGTGGTTCTACCCGTATTCCTGCCGTTCAGGAAGCTGTTAAGGGCATTACCGGTAAGGAAGGCTTCAAGGGAATTAACCCCGACGAGTGCGTGGCTGTGGGCGCAGCCATTCAGGGCGGCGTGCTGACCGGTGACGTCAAGGATGTGGTCCTGCTGGACGTTACACCGCTGTCTTTGGGCATTGAGACCATGGGCGGCGTGTTCACCCGTCTGATCGACCGCAACACCACCATCCCCACCCGTAAGAGCCAGATCTTCTCCACCGCTGCCGACGGTCAGACTTCCGTGGAAGTCCATGTGCTGCAGGGCGAGCGTGAGATGGCTGCCTATAATAAGACGCTGGGCCGCTTCCAGCTGGGCGGTATTGCTCCGGCTCCTCGTGGTGTTCCTCAGATCGAGGTTTCCTTCGACATCGATGCCAACGGTATCGTAAAAGTTTCCGCCAAGGATCTGGGCACCGGCAAGGAGGCGAATATCTCCATCACCGCTTCTACCAACCTGAGCCAGGAAGATATCGAAAAGGCTGTGAAGGAAGCAGAGCAGTACGCAGCCGAGGATAAGGCACGTAAGGAGGAAGTGGACACCCACAACACCGCTGACCAGACGGTTTATCAGACTGAAAAGACTCTGAAAGAGCTGGGCGACAAGATCTCTGCTGATGAGAAATCCTCCATCCAGACCGCTGTTGACCACCTGAAGGAAGTCAACAAGGGCAACGACATTGCAGCCATCAAGGCAGCCACCGAAGAAGTCCAGAAGGCTTTCTACGCTGTGTCCGAGAAGCTGTATCAGCAGGCCAACCCCCAGCAGGGTCAGCCCGGCTGCGACAATAACTGCGGTAATTGCGGCAACGATGGCGTGGTCGATGCTGACTACGAAACCGTCGACTAATAAAAATCAGCCCAAGGGGCGGCAAAACGCCGCCCCTTGTTAGTGCGTTAAGGCAATCTCTTCCCACGGGGAAGTATTTGGGCAGCGAAGCTGTCCCACAATCCTATTTAGGAGATCATAGTTATGGCAGAAAAACGAGATTATTATGAGGTGCTGGGCGTTGAAAAAGGCGCCAGTGCCGAGGAAATAAAGAAGGCTTACCGCAAGGCGGCCATGAAATACCATCCCGACCGCAACCCCGGCGATAAGACGGCCGAGGAGAAGTTCAAGGAATTGGGCGAAGCTTATGAAGTGCTGTCCGATGACGACAAGCGGGCTCGCTATGACCAGTACGGCCATGCAGGAGTAGATCCCAATTTCGGCGCAGGTCAGGGCGGCGGCTTTGGCGGTTTCGGTGATTTTGGCGATTTGGGCGATATTTTCGGCTCATTCTTCGGCGGCGGTTCTTCTCGTCGAAGCAATCCCAACGCTCCCCGTCGGGGCGAAAACGTGGGAATTCGTCTGGAACTGACTTTTGAGGAAGCGGCTTTTGGCTGTGAGAAAGAGGTTTCCGTTACCCGTATTGAAAACTGTGCTGCCTGTAATGGTTCCGGCTCTGCTGATGGTGTGGTGGAAACCTGTTCCTATTGCCGTGGCGCAGGCCAGGTGCGTACGACCCAGAATTTTATGGGTATGTCCATGCAGTCTACATCCGTATGTCCCCAGTGCAGCGGTCGGGGCAAGATCGTCAAGACCCCCTGTACCACCTGCCGAGGCAAGGGCAAGGTGCGCCACACCCAGAAGCTGAAGGTAAAGGTGCCTGCCGGTATCGATATGGGGCAGGCCTTCCGTGTGCCCGGTCAGGGCAATGTGGGCACCAATGGCGGCCCCAACGGCGATGTGATGGTGGAAGTGACCATCAAACGCCACCCCATTTTCCAGCGTAACGGCATGGATGTGTATTGCGAGGTGCCTATTTCCTTCACCCAGGCAGCGCTGGGCGGTGAGATCGATGTGCCCACTCTGGATGGAAAAGTGACCTATGATATTCCGGAAGGCACACAGACCGGAAAGGAATTTGTCCTTTCCGACAAGGGCATCCCGGATGTGAACAATCCCCGCCGTCGAGGCAAGCACCGCTTTACGGTGGTGGTGGAAACGCCGACCAAGCTGACCCGTGAGCAGAAGGATCTGCTGCGCCAGCTGGAAGGCAGCATGGAAGGAAAATCCAGCCCCAAACGGAAGAAGTTCATTGATAATCTGAAAGACTTCTTCGATTAAGGAGAAGAATATGGAAGAAAAATTTATTGTCGCCTGGATGGCGGCTCGGAGCAATGCTGCATCTATCGGTGTGCGGCTGCGCCCGATGGCAGAGGATATGGCGTTGCAGACCGCACATCGCTGTTTGAGCGGACATCGGGAAAGCGATGGCTTCGGCATTCTGGCGGATAAACGCCGCCTGGAGTGGACGCTGGAGGCTCTGGTGGTAGATAAACGCTTTACAGGCCTGTTCACCGACGAGGAAGCAAATACTGCATTGCAGCGGCTGCTGAACGCCGGCTATCGGTTCTAAAATAGAGAACGCCTGCACGAAAGTGCAGGCGTTCTTTGCATTTACTTGTCCATGTGGACGGTGAGCTGGGGATAGCTCATGTGCAGGTTTTCCCGGAGGAAAATGGCGTTGATGCGGCGGTTGATGTTGAATTTCACAGCCCAATAGTCACTGCCGGTGGTCCACACACGCACGGAATACTCAATTCCCTTGTCACCGTAGTTCATCACTTCGGCGAAGATGCCCTTTTCTTCCAGCTTTTCCGGCACGTCGGCGGCTTCCCGTAGGGCGGCAAGGACCTTTTCAATGGGGGTATCATAATCGGCCACCACATTGATATCCAGACGGCGAGTGCCGGTGACGGTGTAGTTAACGATCTCTGCGGCTACCACAGAGGAATTGGGAATGGAGATCATTTTGTTGTCGGGAGTGGTCAGCTTGGTATAGGCAATGCCGATCTCCTGAACAGTACCGGATTGACCGGCGATCTCCACATAGTCGCCGGAGGCGAAAGGGTGGGTGTAGAGCAGGGTGAAGCCGCCGATCACATTGGTCAGGCTGTTTTGCAGAGCCAGCGACAGTGCCAGGGTGACCACGGAAGCCAGTGCTACCACGCCGGTCACATCAATGCCCAGTGCCGATGCCACGATCAGACCCAGCAGGGCGTACAGCACGATCTTTACCACCGAACGGATCAGCCCATGGGCAGCTTTTTCCAGCTTGGAGCGCTTCAGTGCCCGGTTGATGATGGTTATAATGATCTTAATGACGATAACACCAATAAGAAACAGCACAAGCGTGGGCAGAAACCGCTGCACAGCGTTGACAGATTCCCACCACTGGGCAATACGTTCTAAGAGATTTTTCATTCGTCAAACTCCTTATTTTTGTATTCACATGCCATAGTATAGCACGAAAATGGAGAGTAGTTAAAAATAATTTGTGAACAAAAAGAACGAGCCGCCCGCAGGCGGCTCTTTTTATGCTTTTCCGGTGACCTGATACATCTGTTCATCGGAGATCTTAACGGTGACTGTCAGGTATTTTTCAAAAATAGCTGCCAAATCATCCTCGTGCATCAAACCATTGGATACCTTGCTGGCTTTGCCTTCGTGATGGTGGTCAATGGCGGCACGGCTCATACCGTGGGCGATGGTCAGTGTGCCGCCGGGGGTCAAAAGGCCGGCCAGCACACGGATCAGATTTTCCGGGTCGGGGAAGTGGGGAAAAGCGTTGTATACCATAATGCGGTCAAATTTCCGGGACAGGTTCAGCTTTTCTACATCCCCACACACGACGGTGATGGGGGCTTGAGGGTACTTGGAGGCGGCGATCTTGGCCATCTCCGCAGAAATATCCACAGCCGTGACAGAGGCGACATTTCTGGCCAAATAGTCGGGGAAAAGCACGCCGGTGCCACAGGCCACATCCAAAACAGACACGCCTGCGTGGATCCGGGCATTGTCGAAGATCCGGCCGATGATCTCATCACTGCGGATCATGTCCTGATCCCATTGGGGTGCCAGACGGTCAAAAAATTCGATCACATCCTGCTTATGCATGGCAGACCTCCTTGCTATAACGGCAGGGGATCACTCTTGCACGGGTCAGACCGAAAACGACCAGTGGCATCAGCAGCAGCTGGGCGATGATACCGGGGATGCCGGTGACCAGAGAAGTGGTGACCCATAGGAAAGGAGGCGTGCCGGGGGTCAAAATGAAGGACTTGACAAGACCGGCTACCACACGACCTAAAATCATGGCACTGATCAGGCTGATGTACAGGTCAAGGGTCTGGTGCTTGGTACGGATATATTTCATCATCATGCCGGAAACAAAGCCGTAGGTGCAGCACTCAACCATCATAGAGGGCAGATAGGCCACCACAGGCATACCCGTCAGCAGACAGGACAGAGCGGGGCCAAGAAGTCCGCACACGCCGCCATAAGGCCAGCCGCAGACCAGACCGCACAGCAGCACCGGAATATGCATAGGCAGGAAAATGGTTCCGCCGTTGGGAATGGCGTGGAAGGCCATGGGAAGAACGACACACAGGGCTGCACATACAGCCGTGAAGACCAATTTTTTCACAGGGGAGAGTTTCATAAGTTGGCTCCTTGTCTTTGGTTTGAGAATATTATATCCGGTTTTTATTTGTACTGCAAGCCCCCGGGGGGGATGGGAGATCAGAAATAATGGATGATAAGAACAGGGGCCTTGTCCGGCAAATTATAAAAAAGGAAGGCCTCAAGGCGTGTGCCGATAAGACAGTAATTTAAGAAAAATTACGAAATCGGCAACTGCAAGCAGGATTGGACAAGAAAACAGGCGACATTCAACTTTGGTTGGGTGTCGTCTGTTTTGTGTATTTTAGGGGGCGAAAATCGTTTATTTTCTTTGTTGTGATGCATTATTCAAAGATGGCATATCCGACTTCATCAGTTAGTGTCAATTTTTTTCAAAGCGTGAAAATGTCCACTTTGTCGCACAATGGGTACACAAATTAGATAAGCACTATTTGATGAACTCTCATTTCTCTCTGGCGAATTTTCTCACGAAAATCACAACAGCCTATTTTGCGGTAGCAAAAAGCTGACTTCCGCATTTCAAAAAGTGCACTCGCAAGAAGTTGCGAAATATAATGACGAATTTTGTAAAATCCATTGATTTTTTAGCGTTCTTGCTCTATAATATATTAAGGTATATTATAGACAGGAGTGTGCGTATGGAAATTAGCTATAAAAAGCTGTGGATATTGCTCATTGAAAAGAATATTTCTCCTGCTACGCTGAGAAAGGATTTGAACATTGCCACAGGAACAATGACAAAACTGCGACGAAACGAAGATGTGGCACTTTCGGTGCTTTTGCGTATATGCGAGTATTTGGATTGTAACATCGGTGATATCTGCGATGCTGTGAAAATAGAAAAAATAAATGATTTAGACAGAGAGGTGTAAAAAATGATTGACACGAATGAGCATACCGTGAAATCTTTGGGAAGAAATCAACTTGATTCTGATTTATTTGTCCACCCTTCCGATAGGGCAGCTATGAAAGTGCTCCAAGCAATTCCAGGATTTTCGCAAGTAATAAAGGCTTTTATGAAAATATGGAATGAACAGCAATTCAAAATTATCAATATGTCGACTAACTTGAAATTATCTGAGAATCAGATGAAAAAGTATTATGATATGCTTCCACCAATTTGCGACAAACTTGGAATTGAAATTCCAGAAATATATGTAGAACTTGATGTCAGACCAAATGCATATACCTATGGCGATACACACCCGTTTATAGTCTTGACATCAGGTTTGTTTGAAACGCTTCCAGAAGAATTGATTCCATCTGTAATTGCCCATGAGTGTGGACATATTGCTTGCCATCATACCCTATATACAACTATGGGGAGAATGATTTTGGATAGTGTGTCGACATTTACTTCTGGACTTGGAAACATAGCGATATATCCAATCCAGTTGGCGTTCGCATACTGGATGAGGTGCAGTGAATTTTCTGCGGATCGTGCTGCAATGATTTATGACGGAAATTCGCATCATGTATTTGAAACAATGATGCGATTCGCTGGGTATGATAAAGATATGATGATTCAAGCCAGTCCAGAGGCGTTTATGGAACAGGCAAGGGAATATCGTAATATGGTGGATGGAAACGGCTGGAACAAGACATTGGAGTTTATCCTTTTTAAAGAATATGACCATCCTTTGAACGCAGTCCGAGCATTGGAAGCGTATGAGTGGGAGCAGTCCGACCGTTTCAAAACAATCCTTGCTTATCTGGAAAATCCTGATAGCGTTCGTATGCCTGTTAAACTTCGACCGCAGAAATATTGCGGCAAGGAAAGCGAAGCGGTACGGGACGAGCTTGTAAATCTCGGATTTGAAAATGTAGAGATGCAAAGGACAACGGAAACCACTGAAAAAGTGAAAGCTGGTTGCGTAGTTTCTGTTATGATAGATGAATCTGCCGATTGTGATGATGACTATTATTTGCAGTCATCGACTATTATCATTACATATTACGAACCAAAAACACAAGATGAAATTGCTTATGAACATCCTGGGGAAATTTGTATGAGCAATAATTCAAAGTTCTTTATCGGGAAGCATTATGATTCTGTAGTTAATTCTCTTCATGATATAGGTTTCGATAATATTGAGGTTAAGGAAATGGCGATTCCGAAAATTGGTTTTTTGACTAAGCCAGACATGGTTGCAAAAATAATCGTTAATGGAGTTGATGGATTCGAGTTGAATTCTTGGCACAAGCCAGAAGAAAAAATCCTAATCTATTACTATGTAAAGGTGTAACTGCTTGCAAAAGAATTTTTCTTTTTTAGCTCCATGGGAGCGTAGCCAATTTCTCAGAAATTGTTAAAGGGTTTGGGATGTTGCCCAACAAGATTTTGCGAAAGTCAGCATTGCTGAAATTTTGCAAAACGCACGAGTGGGTACCGCCGTGCATTGCTTGCTAACTCCAACTGTGAGTTAGCAAGCAAAACGGATTTTTGTAAAAATCTCCGTGTGTACGGACACCGGATGTGCTTGCTATTCTGCAAACTCAGCAAATGGCAAGTACCCAATTTATTTCAAGTGTGTCCCCGCTTGATTTGCTTGCTATTCGTCATTCTCCATAATAGCAAGTGCCATTTCTTAAATGGAAATCGGCAGCAACCGCCGCCTTGTCTGCCCAAAAGCGAAACGGACGGACGCTGTCAATGGCGGCGTAGCCGTTCATCTTGACCATTGACAGCGTTCGGCTGTTTTGCTATCCCGAAAAGATATTTGCACCAAGGAGGATTATAATGCGAGCACCTTTCCAAATACTTGCAATTCCATATCAGATTATTGATGGCTCTCCGAGATGCTGTGTGTTCCATCGTGCTGACCACGATCAATGGCAGTTTATAGCCGGTGGTGGCGAAGATAGCGAAACACCATTAGAAGCGGCAAGACGAGAAACCTTTGAAGAAGGTGGAGTACATTCTGACAAGTGGGTGGAGCTTAAAAGTTTAGCCTACATCCCTGTTACAATCATATCCGAGAAGCGCCGTCAGCACTGGGACAGGGATACCTATGTTATTCCCGAATACGCTTTCGGTTTTGAGTGCCCCAAAAATATACAGTTATCTCACGAGCATACTGAGTGCGTTTGGCTGACCTATGAAGAAGCAAATCAAAAACTTAAATGGGATTCTAACCGTACTGCACTCTACGAGCTGAATTGCCGTTTGAGTGTAATGAATTGAAACGAATGAATGAAAAGGAGGCTTGGCAAAATGAGTCCGAAAATCAAAATGAGCGATATTCACGATGACCGTGATGACGATATTATCGAACTGTCAGACGAGGAACTGAAAGAAATTTTAGCCGATGACGATTTTGACGATAGCGAAGAATACGGCAAAGTCCGTTCTTTCGTTTTCTCCAATTCCGACCCGTATGCCAAGGTCGAGCCTCGCCCCGATGATGCCCCAAAGCGTGAGTTTTCTTTTGACGAAAAGGGCAACATTGTTGTAAAGAATCCGTCTGCCTTTTGGTTGCCCAAGGTTGAAATTGTGGACGAGATAGGCGGCACGGAATACACAGTAACAGGCAGCTACGATGGCGAGGAAACTCTCGACAAGAAGCTCAAACGCATTATGGAGCAGAACGCCGCTGATGCTGCCAACAATGAATTAGGTATCACGGAGGATGGCGAATGAATCACGACACCTCTTTTGATATAATCCAAGAATCCAATCCTGTTCAGACAGTTGCCCCAACTAAGGAGGATAACGAAATGTTAAGGGCAACAGAAAAAATCACAGCACTTTATTGCAGACTATCCGTAGAGGACACCAAAGAAAAAGGCGTCAAAGATGACCCGTCGAATTCCATTCAGCATCAACAGGTCATGCTCATGCAATACGCAAAAGCCAACCGTCTGCCGAACCCGACCTATTTTATTGACGACGGATATAGTGGGGTTACATACGACCGCCCCGGTTTTCAGAAAATGCTCTCTGAAATCGAAGCCGGTAATGTGGGTACAGTCATCACCAAAGATTATTGTGAGATAATAGGACTAAATCAGAAAGACCTTGAAAATCAAG
>CAZPJH010000050.1:0-11408 GCA_964586875.1 uncultured Oscillospiraceae bacterium | reverse complement strand
ACAACGGCTTCAAGCTGACCACTTCCTGCGGCGCTTACTGGCGTGGCGACTCCAATCGCAAGATGTTGCAGCGTATCTATGGTGTAGGCTTCCCCACCAAGGAAGAGCTGGAAGCTTACCTGACCCGCATTGAAGAGGCCAAGAAGCGTGACCACCGGAAACTGGGCAAAGAACTGGGGCTGTTCATGCTTCGGGACGAAGGCCCCGGCTTCCCCTTCTTCCTGCCCAAGGGTATGGTGCTGCGTAACACCCTGATCGACTACTGGCGTCAGGTTCATAAGAAGTATGGCTATGTGGAAGTTTCCACCCCCATGATGATGAACCGCCAGCTGTGGGAGCGCTCCGGCCACTGGGGTCATTACAAGAACAATATGTACACCACCGTCATCGACGATGTGGACTTTGCCATCAAGCCCATGAACTGCCCCGGCGGTATGCTGGTGTACGCTTCCGAGCCCCACTCCTACCGTGACCTGCCCCTGCGTGTGGGTGAACTGGGTCTGGTTCACCGACACGAATTGAGCGGCGCACTGCACGGCCTGTTCCGTGTTCGCTGCTTCACTCAGGACGATGCTCATATCTTCATGACTTGGGATCAGATGAAAGACGAGATCAAGAACGTTGTAAAACTGTTCGACGAAGTGTACTCTGTCTTTGGTCTGAGCTACCAGATTGAAGTGTCCACCATGCCGGAAGACCATATGGGTGATGAGAAGGATTGGGATTTCGCCACTGAAACGCTGAAAGCTGCTGTGGAAGAAATGGGCAAGGACTATATCATCAACGAAGGCGACGGCGCTTTCTATGGCCCGAAGCTTGACTTCCATCTGGCAGACTCCCTGGGCAGAACCTGGCAGTGCGGCACCATCCAACTGGATATGCAGCTGCCTGAACGTTTTGAGCTGGAGTATGTGGGTGAAGATGGCCTGAAGCATCGTCCTGTTATGATCCACCGTGTGGTTCTGGGTTCGATTGAGCGTTTCATCGGCGTCATTACCGAGCATTTTGCCGGTGCATTCCCTCTGTGGCTGTCCCCTGTTCAGATCAAGGTGCTGCCCGTTACCGACCGTGCCCATGAGTACGCAAAGGCACTGAACGCCAAGCTCAACGATGCGAATATGCGTAGTGAAGCAGATCTGCGTAGCGAAAAGCTGGGCTATAAGATCCGTGAAGCACAGATGCAGAAGATCCCCTATATGCTGGTAGTTGGCGACCGTGACATGGAAAACAACACCGTTTCCGTCCGTACTCGTACCGGTGAGGATCTGGGTGCTATGACCATGGATGAGTTCATGGCAAAATGTCTCAGCCAGATCGCTTCCAAGAGCAAGGACATCTAAAAAACAGACAAGCCGTTCCAAAAGGAACGGCTTGTTTTCTTTCGGATAATATGCTACAATTGATCTTGTTGGAGGTATCGATATGCTTATTTTGTCTATTGTATTCCTGCTTCTGGGTGCATACTTGCATGTTACATCCCAGATGCAGCCGCTGGATATTCTGTGCTTTGTTTTTGCAGGCCTTTGGGGTCTGGGTTTTCTGATCAGTCGTGTAAAAAAGGCGATCTGGAAAATCATCCGCAAGCCCCTTTATATTCTGCTGATCATCTGCCTGATCGCCATGGCCATCACGCTGATCCCCATTAAAATCGGCGTTGAAAGTCAGCCGGAACAACCCTGCAATTATCTGATCGTACTGGGGGCAAAGGTGGACGGCACAGCCCCTTCCCTGCTTTTACAGGATCGGATCGATGCTGCATACAGCTATCTTGAAGCACACCCTTCCACCATTTGCATCGCCACCGGCGGTCAGGGCGAAGGAGAATCCATCTCCGAAGCCCAGTGCATCGCTAACCAACTGACTGCCATGGGTATCGACGAGGGACGCATTTGGCTGGAAGATAAGTCTGCCTGTACATCTGAAAACATCCGAAACAGTATAACTTTGATTGAAGGGAAAACAGGAAAGGCCCCCCAATACGTGGCCATTCTCTCGAATGACTTTCATCTGTATCGAGCCAGTTTGATGGCTGCCGATTACGGACTGGATGCAATCTATGTTGCATCCAACACCACCGGAACAGCCAATCGCATCGGCTATACCCTGCGGGAAATTTTTGCACTTTGGAAATACTTATTGATAGGAGAATAACACATGATCGAACACAATTATGCCAACTACGCATGGGAAATGACCGAAACTCTTCTTTCCATTGACTCTCCCTCCGGCTATACGGAAAAAGCCGCAGCATGGGTAAAGCAGGCTTTTGAAAAGCTGGGCTTTGCTTCTCAGATCACCACCAAAGGCGGTGTCCTTATCGACTTGGGCGGTAAGGACAAAAACGACGGTTTGCTTCTGGAAGCTCACGCCGACACCTTAGGTGGTATGGTTGCCGAAGTCAAAGGCAACGGCCGTCTGAAGCTGACACCTCTTGGTGGCATGAACCCCAACAATGCAGAAGCAGAAAATGTCCGGGTCTATACCCGCAACGGCAAGATCATAGAAGGCACTTGCCAGCTGTGCAATGCTTCCGTCCATGTCAACGGCGACTATTCTTCCACCACCCGGAAATGGGATACCGTGGAGATCGTTTTGGATGAAGATGTATCTTCTGCCAAAGAGGCTCGGGAACTGGGCATTGAAGTAGGCGATATCGTTTGTTTTGATCCTCGCACGCGGCGTACTACTTCTGGCTATCTGAAAAGCCGCTTCCTGGATGACAAATTGAGCGTAGGCATTCTGCTGGGCTTTGCCAAATATCTCAGTGACAATAAAATTGTCCCCTCCCGTCAGGTCTATGCCCATGTGACGGTATACGAAGAAGTGGGTCACGGTGGTTCCGCTTCCGTTCCTGCCGGTGTCACAGAAGCCATTTCCGTAGACATGGGCTGTGTGGGAAACGGCTTGCAATGCACCGAAAAGCAGGTTTCCATCTGTGCTAAGGACTCCGGCGGCCCTTACTCCTACGAAGTAGTTGGCAGGTTGATCGATGCCGCCCAAAAAACCGGTGCAGACTATGCTGTGGATGTTTACCCCTTCTACGGCTCGGATGTGGAAGCCACCTTGCGTGCCGGCAACGACATTCGCCACGGTCTTATCGGTGCAGGCGTTTACGCCAGCCATGGCTACGAGCGCAGCCATATCGACGGCGTAATGAACACGCTGAAAGTCCTGTGCGGCTATCTGGATGTGTAATTGATACTACAAAAAATGCCTGTCCCGACTTGGGACAGGCATTTTTGTTATGAAATTAAGCCTTTTCCAGAGCCAGAGTTCTGGTGGTCAGGTCGCAGACCTCACTGGGTCCAAAGTACTGGATCGCACCGGGATAGGTGTAGCAGGTTTCAATTGCCCACTGGGCTCTGCGCTCGGCAAAGTACTGGAAGGGCTTGCCGTCCAACTCCACCAGAGCCTTACGGATAACGGGCTTATCAGAACCATTTCTGCGCTCAATGTTCATCATCTTGGTAATGGGCATACCGCCGGCCACCCACTCCTCAGCAGGCTTGGACAGATTGGAAACCTTGGACAGGTATCCGGTATAGCCGTACTGGATCAGCATAAAGGCATTGTAGCCCAGGGAGTAGCAGTAGTCAGCATCGAAATTGGAGGGGAAAGCGCAACGGCCTTCGTAGCCCAGGAAATGATGCAGAGGGGAGAACTTGCCGTTGTAAGTACCGGCCTTCTTCCGCTCAGCCAGATTTGCCTTGACCAGAGCAGAGAACAGCTTCTCGGACTCGATCAGAGAAACCTGCACGTTACCATGGGGGTCACGCTCCAGGAACAGCTGCTGCTGAATGTTCTCGGGCAAAATGGCGAACACAGCCATAGACTCCTTGGTCAGGCCATTCTCGATAAAGGCATACTTTTCCTTCCAGCTGGGCAGAGCATTAAACTCGGCGGTCTTTTCACCGGCCAGCAGCTCGTTGATCTCTGCGATCAGCACAGAGAATTCGGGAACGAATTCCACGATACCCTCGGGGATAATAGCAACGCCAAAGTTCCAGCCCTTTGCGGCACGGTTTGCCACAGAGTCAGCAATGTAGTCAGCCAGCTGAGCCAGGCTCATCTTCTTGGCAGCCACTTCTTCGCCGATCAGGCAGATGTTGGGCTGGGTTTCCAGAGCGCACTCCAGAGCCACATGGGAAGCAGAACGACCCATGACCTTGACGAAGTGCCAATACTTCTTTGCAGAGTTGGCATCACGCTCAATGTTGCCGATAATCTCGGAGTAAGTCTTGGTAGCGGTATCGAAGCCAAAAGAACATTCGATGTCCTCGTTCTTCAGGTCGCCGTCGATGGTCTTGGGGCAGCCGATGACCTGCACGCCAGTGTTGTGGGCAGCAAAGTATTCAGCCAGACAAGCAGCGTTGGTGTTAGAGTCGTCGCCGCCGATAATGACAATAGCAGTGATGCCGTGCTTCTTACAGACTTCAGCGGCTACGTCAAACTGAGCCTCGGTTTCCAGCTTGGTACGGCCGGAACCAATAATGTCAAATCCGCCGGTGTTGCGGTACTCATTGATGTACTCGTCGTCAAAGACGATATAATCGTCTTCCAGCAAGCCACTGGGGCCGCCCTTAAAACCGTAGAGCACATTTTCCTGATTGGTGGCCTTCAGCGCATCGTACAGGCCGCAAATAACATTGTGGCCGCCGGGTGCCTGGCCGCCGGACAGGATCACGCCCACCACCTGCTTGCGTGCAACAGAGGTATTCTCACCCTTCTGGAAGGTGATCTCATTCTTGCCGTAAGTATTGGGGAACAGCGCCTTGATCTTTTCCTGATCTGCAACAGACTCGGTAGCACCGCCGTTTTTCACGGAGATTTCAGAAATACCGTTTCTGAGCATACCGGGCAGCTTGGGGTTATACTGGTATCTTGCCAGCTGGAGAGGTGACTTTTTCATCGTAAAAACTCCTTGCTTTGATTTATTTATATGTTATCGGATACATTATACTCTATTTTTTATCAAAGGTAAATAGGTTTTTTACTGATAAAGTGAACAATTTTTTCCGAATTCAATGGATATTTTTCTCTTTTATACAAAGACACTTGTTTTAAAAAAATATTGAAATATAGAAAAAATATGCTATAATACAATTAAATTAATGCGGTTTCGTGCCGCTATAATAGAAAGGATTGATTCCAATGGCTCTTGTAACTACTACCGAGATGTTTAAGAAGGCCTACGACGGCGGCTACGCCATCGGTGCTTTCAACGTCAACAACATGGAGATCGTTCAGGCGATCACCGAAGCTTGTAAGGAAGAGAAGGCTCCTGTGATCCTGCAGGTTTCCAAGGGCGCTCGTGCTTACGCCAACCACACCTATCTGGTGAAGCTGGTGGAGGCTGCTGTTATCGAATGCCCCGAGATCCCCATCGCTCTGCACCTGGACCACGGCGACTCCTTCGAGACCTGTAAGTCCTGCATCGACGGTGGCTTCACCTCCGTCATGATCGACGCTTCCTCCAAGCCCTTCGAGGAGAACATCGAGATCACCAAGCGCGTTGTCGAGTATGCTCACGATCACGGCGTTGTTGTCGAGGCTGAGCTGGGCGCTCTGGCCGGCGTGGAAGATGAAGTTAGCGTTGACGCTGACAAGGCGCACTACACCCGTCCTGAAGAGGTCGAGGAGTTCGTTGCCCGTACCGGCTGTGACTCTCTGGCTATCGCCATCGGCACTTCCCATGGCGCTTACAAGTTCAAGCCCGGCACCAACCCCCAGCTGCGCTTCGACATTCTGGAGGCCATCATCGAGAAGCTGCCCGGCTTCCCCATCGTCCTGCACGGTTCTTCTTCCGTTCCCCAGGAATATGTTGAGATGGTCAACACCTACGGCGGCGCAATGCCCGGTGCAATCGGCGTGCCCGAAGATCAGCTGCGTCACGCTGCTGAGCTGGCTGTTTGTAAGATCAACATTGACTCCGACCTGAGACTTGCTATGACCGGCACTGTACGTAAGTTCTTCGCCGAGCATCCCGACAAGTTCGATCCTCGTGAGTACCTGAAGCCCGCCCGTGCCAACATCAAGGAACTGGTTCGCCACAAGCTGGTGGACGTTCTGGGCTGCGCTGGCAAGGCCTGATTTACTTAAAAAATCCTCCCGAATTTCGGGAGGATTTTTCTTTCCACACACAAAAACAGAGCAGGGGTTTCCCTGCTCTGTTTTATGTAGAGATAAATTATTCTTCTGTATGCTTTTTCAGTAAGAGATCTATCACAGGAAGGCTGATGGTCTGCTGCTTCAGCGCTTTCCCTGCCAACAGAACAAAAACTACGGTTTTCACAATAGCCAGCAAGGTGGTAAGGACATTGAAGAACTGATAGATCACTGACACATCCAGGTAACCATGAAACAGCTGCGTAATCCCCTGAATAAAGCCGAACGCTTCCGGAATCAGGCCGATCAGCGCAGAGAGCAGGCCAAATCCTGCCAAGACTGTCACTGCTTTGATGGCAGTTTCCTTCAGCCACCGATTGTCTTCCCGCAGCAGAATATAGCCCGCCACCACAATGGCTGCCA
This sequence comes from uncultured Oscillospiraceae bacterium, assembly GCA_964586875.1. GTDB lineage: Bacteria > Bacillota > Clostridia > Oscillospirales > Oscillospiraceae > Faecousia. Next base: position 4,880 of record CAZPJH010000050.1, on the reverse strand, counting down.
CATATCCTCCCACCAGGCTGATCAGAAACATCAATGCGCCCATCGAGCCAACAGAAATGCCTAATTTCGTTTTTTCCATAGAAATCTTGCTCCTTTCATTCTCTGTGCAGATAGCCACTTCAAATATAGCACAATTACATTCCGCCTGCAACTGATTTTCCAAAAAGGCACAGGGTTTTCCCTGTGCCTTCGCTATTTAGTCCTCCACCCGGCGGATATTGGCGCCCAATGCAGTCAACTTTTCAACCAAATTCTCGTAGCCACGCTCGATATAGTGGATATTTTCCACTCTGGTTGTGCCATCGGCCACAAGACCGGCAATCACCAGTGCCGCACCGGCACGCAGATCACGGGCAATAACGGTGCTGCCTTTCAGCTTTTCCCGGCCATTGATGGTCGCCGTTTTTCCGTTTACTTCGATCTTTGCGCCCATGCTTTCCAGCTCAGCACAATAGCCAAAGAATCGGGTCTCGTACACACTTTCCGTCAAACGGCTAATACCGTCAGCCAGGGTCATACACACGCAGATCTGTGCCTGCATATCCGTAGGAAATCCGGGATATGGACGGGTTTTAACGGTAGTTGCATAGAGCCGCTGATTGTTGCTGATGCGGATGGCATCGTCAAACTCCTCGATCTCTGCGCCCATTTCCTCCAGCTTGATGGTGATACATTCCATATGCTTCGGGATCACATTTTTCACCAAAACATCGCCGCCGGTGATAACCGCCGCAGCCATATAGGTGCCTGCCTCGATCTGGTCGGGGATGATGGCATAGGTACCGCCTTGCAGTTTTTCCACGCCGCGGATCTTCACCGTATCCGTACCGGCACCAAGCACATTGGCGCCCATGGTATTGAGGTAGTTGGCCAAGTCAACGATATGAGGCTCTTTGGCTGCATTTTCAATAACGGTCATACCCGGCAGCAATACAGCCGCCATCATAATATTCGCAGTTGCACCCACAGAAGCCATATCCAAACTGATGCGATTGCCTTGCAACCCATCTTCCCCGGGCTCCATTTGCACATATTTTTCCGTTTCTTCGACCTTTGCGCCCAATGCACGGAAACCCTTAATATGCTGATCGATGGGACGAGTGGCAAAACTGCATCCACCGGGCAAAGCCACATGGCAATGCCCTTGACGCCCAAGGAGCGCACCCATCAGATAGTAGCTGGCGCGCATTTTCTTGACCAGAGAAACCTCCGGTTCGATATCCTGAATAACGGTGCTGTCGATCTCTACCACACCGGGTTCCGGATAAGTGACTTTCGCACCCAAGCCTTCCAAAATCGCAAGCAGAATGCGGACATCGCTGATGTCCGGAACATTTTCAATACGGGAAACGCCTTCTACCAGCAAAGATGCCGGAATAATGGCCACGGCCGCATTTTTTGCGCCGCTGATGGTCACCTCGCCTCGCAGAGGGGTACCACCGATAATTTCATATCTTGCCAAGGGTGAATCACTCCTTGTTAACAAACTATTTAGGAAATATTTACATTTAAACTATATCACAGTTCCGAAGTTATGTAAAGTATTATTTCCAAATTTGGCCAGGATAATCGCAATTAACGGCGCAATCCTTTGGGATAGTGATTTTTCAATATTTTTCCATCACCCTTGCCCCAGCCAATGCCATAACCATCTACCTGTACCAATGTCCAGCCTTTTCCTTCATAGGGCAGCGTTTCACCATGCATATAGGCACGGATCTCGTCGCTGTCTGCACCGAAAGAAACATTTCTTTTGCAGTTTTTCAGCCACAACGCCAGAGCGTGTGCCGGTTCAAAACGGTCTTTTTTCACCTCGCCCAGCTCCAGTCCCGGTCGAAGGACTTTCAGCCCATGCAGAGAAGGCAGCTGCACAGGTGCCCAGTAAAGGCTATTGCCAAAGAGGACTGCCTTTCCTTTCGGCAAAGTGATATCCAGATCTTTTGCAAAATCCAGCCACTGCTTTGGCAGTTTTTCATCTGGGCAGAACGAGCCATCCGCCTCCTCGTCCCCCAGTTTACGCAGGACAGCCAAAAAATGTCCCTCACCCAGCAACTTATGGGGCCACAGCCGGAACGAGCAGTTTTCACCGGATACAAACCAAGGTGCTTCTACTGTTTCGGCCACAAATTCCGGATGTGTCTGCAAAAACGCCGCCACAGTCTGCTCATTTTCCTCCGGCGCAAATGTACAGGTGGAATAAACCAACCGTCCACCGGCACGGAGCAATTGAGCAGCCGAATTTAGAATTTCCTGCTGACGATGGGCGCACATTTCCACCGTTTCCCGGCTCCAATCTGTAACAGCAGCTTCCTCTTTGCGGAACATTCCCTCACCGGAGCAGGGCGCATCCACCAGTACACGGTCAAAAAAACCAGGCAGTTTTTTTGCCAGATTATCCGGCTTTTCATTGGTCACAAGGGCATTTGCAATGCCCAAGCGTTCCACATTCCGGGCCAGGATCTTTGCCCGTGCAGGATGGATCTCGTTGCACAGCAGCATTCCCTCCCCCTGCAAATAGCCTGCGATCTGGGTAGACTTTCCGCCGGGTGCAGCGCACAGATCGCACACCCGTTCCCCGGGCTGGACATCCAGCATAGCAACAGGTGCCATGGCACTGGCCTCCTGCAAGTAGTATACGCCGGCCTCGTGATAGGGGTGCAGCCCCGGGCGGCTGTTGGGATCATAATAAAAGCCCTGCTTTTCCCAAGGAACCGGCTGCCTGACAAATGGCAACACAGGAGCTGCCCCTTTCAGCGGATTAAAGCGCAACGCCACCGCCCGAGGCCGTTCCAGGCTTTTTAAAAAATCATCAAATTCTTCACCCAATTGGATCTTGATCCTGCTCAAAAAAGCTTCCGGCAGCATATAAAAACGTCCTCTCCAAGTAGTTTGGGACTATTATAGCACAAAGCTATACCACTTTCCAGCTATAATCTAAAAACCCTGCGGAAATATTCCGCAGGGTCATATTCACGCTTCATAACCCAGCAGCAAGCCGCCTCGTTCTGCATAGAAGCAGCAGAGTCCGCCACAGGCATGGATCTGCACATCTGCACCCGGATAAACCTCCCGGATCAGTGCCAACATCTCAATGGCTGCTTTTACATTGCAGCTGTGGGCGATACGTACCTTGCCACCCTCATACCCCTGATCGACCATGCACTTGAGCATGGTGGCCAGTGCTTTCTTTTCGCCCCGGCACTTATGTTCGGAGTGGAGCGTTCCTTTATCGCTGGCGGAACCCACGATCCGAATACCCAGCAGTCCGGCCGCCTTGGCAACCAGCGGAGAAACGCGGCCATTATTGGCCAGATTGTCCATCCGTTCCAGCATAAACAGCAAATGAGTCGTTGCCATATACTTATGGATCTTCTTTTTGATCTTTTCAAATTCCAGACCCTGCGCCACCAATTCCTGCAACTTCTCCACGATCAGCACCATTTCCGGACCGGTGGACAAGGTATCCAGACAGCATACCTTTCTGTCCGGATGTTCGTCCAGATACAGATGGGCGGCCTGCTGTGCCGCATTGTAGCAGCCGGACAAGCCACTGGTGATCGACACGGTGAAGATCCATTCTGCATCAGCGAAAGCATCCAACCAGTCCCCCACATTGGGGCAGGATGTGCCTGAGCGGCCGGAATAACTCTGCATATAGGTCAGCATATCCTCCACATCCAAAGAAGCATCATCGCAAAACTCCCGCTGATCGGTAACGATCTTCAAAGGAACAGTGGTGATCTCTTCAATTTGCATTCTCTGCAAATTGCTGGAGGAGTCGGCAATTATTTTTATTTTCATAACGATCCCTCGTTTTCTCCAAAGTCATCGGTTTTTTAAAAACCGATATCATTGTATCAGTATTTACTATAAAAGTCAAGAAAAACATATGTTAGGCTTTTCGAGTTGACATTTGTGTTTTCTTTTAGTATAATACCCCTCGGTGATAGCTATGAAACAAGAAACCAAGCAGCAGATCTCCCTGTCCATTCATTCCTTCCACCTGCCTCGTTATAACGAGATCCCCAGTGTCGGACTGTATCTGGAACAGGTCAGTAAATTTATCTGCGAATACCTGGCCCCCTTTGGCGAAAATGCCCTGACCAGCTCTATGATCAGCAATTATGTGAAAAAGGGGCTGATTTCCAATCCCGTTAAAAAACAATACAGTCGGGAGCAGGTCGCCTATTTGCTGTTTATCGCACTGGCAAAAAACGTCCTTTCCCTAGATGCGCTGACCAGATTTATCCAGCTCCAACAGCAGACCTACTCTCTGGAAACAGCTTATAATTATTTCTGTCAGGAGTTTGAAAACCTGCTGTTTTTCAGTTTTGAACTGAAAGATACCGTTGACTCCACCGACGATATCCTCTCCGACGAAAAGCGTCTGCTCTACACCTGCATTGTGGCTGTGGTACAAAAGCTTTATCTGGAAAAGTGCCTTCAAGCCATTGCAGAGGAAAAAAAGGATACCCAATAATCGATCCGAACAGGAACAATGCCTTGTTCCTGTTCTTTTTTGCATTTTCTATAGCGCAGCGATTGACTTTTCCGCAAAATTATGGGATAATATGTAGGTTAATTGTAAACTCAAACCATACAAGAGAGGTTTTTTATTATGATGCAATCCAGAACTCATACCTGCGGAGAGCTGCGTCTTTCTGATGCAGGCAAAAATGTGACCATCGTTGGCTGGCTGGAAAATGTCCGTGAAGTCGGTTCTAACTTTGCCTTCTGCGTTCTGCGTGACTACTACGGCACCACCCAGGTGGTCATCGAGAATGAGGAAATGATGAAGGTCGTAAAGCCCATCAATAAGGAGTCCACCATCTCCGTCACCGGCGTTGTCCGTGAGCGTGAGAGCAAGAATACCAAGATCC
>CAZPJH010000049.1:0-11518 GCA_964586875.1 uncultured Oscillospiraceae bacterium | reverse complement strand
GTCATCTGGCCTGCAAAGGCAACCAGCGGATCACGGCGGTCAGCGTAGTATTTATCCAGCAATTTGGGAGAGCGAAGGAAGGTATTGCGGTGCATAACACCATAACGAACGAACTCAGCATTCGCCAGTGCCGGGATCATGGAAAACACACGCTTCTGCTCACCAAATTTCAGATGGGTCTGGAAACCCACCAGATTAAAAATGGTCTTTTCGGCATTGTCCTGCCGCAGCTGCACCACGGCATAAGGTTCTTTCCCGGTATTGGGATCAACCAGTCCCACAGGCTTCAGTGGTCCGTAGCGCAGGGTATCAAAGCCACGACGAGCCATGACTTCCACCGGCATACAGCCTTCAAAAACATTCTTGTCCTCAAAACCGTGGACTTCCGCTTCCTGTGCGGCAACCAGTTCTTTTATGAATGCCTCATACTGCTCTTTATCCATGGCGCAGTTGATATAGTCGGGAGTACCCCGATCATATCGGGACTGCCACCATGCCTTGCTCATATCCACGGATTCCGCAGTGACCAGCGGCGCAGCCGCATCAAAGAAATGCAGATAGTCTGCACCGAAATAGTCGCCGATGGCATCGCTCATGGCATCCGAAGTCAGCGGCCCTGTAGCGATGATCACAGGGCCTTGGGGTACTTGGGTGATCTCTTCGTCAAAAACCGTGATATTGGGATGACTTTTGATCTTTTCCGTAACCAAAGCGGAAAATCCATGACGATCTACGGCTAGGCAGCCGCCGGCTTCCACTCTGGTGGCATCAGCGCAGGAAATAATCAAGCTTCCCATGCGGCGCAATTCTTCTTTCAGAAGGCCAACAGCGTTTTCAATCTTATCGCCACGCAGAGAATTGGAGCAAACCAGCTCTGCAAAGGTATCCGTATGATGGGCAGGGGATTTTTTATGAGGTTTCATTTCATACAACTCTACCTGTATGCCCCGATTGGCCAGCTGCCAGGCAGCCTCAGATCCGGCCAAACCTGCGCCGATGACTTTTACCTTGGTCATAGGTCACTCCCCTTTCTTTTTGCCGGTGGTTTTCTTGGCAGTTGTTTTCTTGGCAGCAGCCTTCTTTGCAGCCGGCTTTTTTTCGGTCTTTTCTTCCGATATTGCTGCCTCTTCGCCACCTTCAGCGGTCTTTTTCTTATAATAGCCACGCTTGTCTTCCGGCAGGAAGTTTTTGCAGTTTTCATTGATACAGAAGGGTTTGTTGCGACCCTTGCCTGCCTTTTTAAACATGGTCTGTCCGCAGACGGGACAATCATCCGCCGTAGGTACATCCCAGCTCATAAAGCCGCAGGAAGCGCCGATTTCGCAGCCATAATATGCATAGCCCTTCTTGGATTTCCGCTTCAAAAGTCCTGCACCGCACTTGGGGCAGCGACCGGGCATCCGCTCCACGATGGGCTTGGTATTGGTACACTCCGGGAAGCCGGGGCAAGCCAAAAATTTGCCAAAACGGCCGATTTTGACCACCATATTCCGTCCGCAGACTTCGCAAATTTCGTCGGTGACTTCATCCGGCACTTTCAATCGTGTGCCTTCCAGAGCTTTTTCTGCATCCAGCATTTCCTGATGGAAGTCCTGATAGAAGTCAGCCAGAACCTTTTTCCAGGCGATCTTGCCCTCTTCCACTTCATCCAGCCGATGCTCCATGTTGGCGGTAAACTCCACATCGATAATGTCGTTGAAGCGTTCCATCATCAATCCTGTAACCACCTCGCCCAAAGGCGTGGGACACAAACGCTTATCCACCTTGTTTACATATTCCCGATCCTGGATGGTGGAAATGATGGAAGCATAGGTAGAAGGACGGCCAACACCCTTTTCTTCCATAGCCTTGACCAGCATAGCTTCCGTGTAACGAGCCGGGGGCTGGGTAAAGTGCTGCTCTTTTTTGATATCGGTGCAGTCAGCCTTCTCCCCTGCCTGCAAATCCGGCAGCGGAGAACCCACTGCCTCGTCCTCTTCGTCCTTACCCTCTTCATAGACGGCAATAAAGCCGGAGAATTTCATACTCTGGTGGGTAGAGCGGAACACATGACCGGCACATTCTGTGTCGATGGCCACAGTATCAAACAAGGCGTTCGCCATCTGAGAAGCCAGGAAACGGCTCCAGATCAGCTTATACAGCCGATACTGGTCATTGGTCAGCGAAGAACGGACACGCTCCGGATCCAGTTCCACATGGGTGGGTCGGATGGCTTCGTGTGCGTCCTGGGCGCTTCCCTTGGTCTTAAACACATGGAAAGAACCGTAATAATATTCCTTACCATAACGGCTCTTGATAAAATCGGCAGCTTCACTCATAGCCTCATCGGAAAGGCGCAGCGAGTCGGTACGCATATAGGTGATCAAGCCTGTGGTGCCCTCGCCTGCCACATCCACGCCTTCATACAGCTGCTGGGCGATGGCCATGGTGCGCTTGGGGGTCATGTTCAGCTTTCGGGAAGCTTCCTGCTGCAAGGTAGAAGTAGTGAAAGGAGGGGCGGCAGTGCGCTTTTTCTCACTTTTTTTCACATTGGTGACCGTAAATTCCTTGCCATCAATGTCGGCAATGATTCTGTCCACCTGTTCTTCATTCTCCAATTCCCGTTTTTTGTTGTCGCCATAGTAACGGGCAGAAAAAGAACCGGCCTTGGCAATGCGATTGAGCTTTACATCCAAAGTCCAGTATTCTTCACTTTGGAATGCACGAATTTCATTTTCCCGATCCACCACCAGTCTGGTGGCCACGCTCTGCACCCGTCCGGCGGATAGGCCACGGCGCACCTTTTTCCACAGCAGAGGTGACAGCTGGTAGCCCACGATCCGATCCAAAATGCGGCGTGCCTGCTGTGCATCCACCAGATCATTGTCGATCTGCCGGGGCTGACGGATGGACTCGGTGACCACTTTCTGCGTAATCGCATTAAATGTCACACGGTAGGTTTTCTCCTTGGGCAGCTTCAAAAGCTCCACCAAATGCCAGGAAATTGCCTCTCCTTCTCGGTCAGGGTCCGTTGCAAGATAGACAGTATCCGCGCTTTTTGCGGCGGCACGCAGCTCGTCAATGAGCTTTTCCTTTCCGGGCACAGGGATATACTCCGGCTCAAAATTATGCTCCAGATCCACACCCATGGTGGACTTGGGCAGGTCACGCAAATGACCCATGCTGGCCTTAACCACATAATCAGGCCCTAAATATTTACCGATCGTCTTCGCCTTGGAAGGCGACTCCACGATCACAAGATTGGAAGCTTTTGCCATTTATCTAAAACTCCATTTCTGGTTCATTTTTTCAATTCAACCCGTTTGCCGGGCAGCCTTTTGATGACGCCCTTGATTTCCAGCGTTGTTAATGCCGCCAGCACTTGACCGGCAGGCAGATCTACCTGTGCCATCATATCATCTACCAATGTCACATTTTGGCGAAGGATCGCTACGATCTGCTCTTCCTCTGCACTTAGATCCGGGTGTTTTTCTTCAGCGACAACATACGGCGGCTTTTCCTTGCTGCCAATCTCTTTTTTCGGATGGAGCAAGCTCTTTCGCCGTTTTTCTTTTGGCATTTTGGGTTTTTGCGCCACTTTCAGCAGCACTTCCTCCTCCCCGTGAGCCAGTTGGATCTCCTCCGGGTAGGCTGTCTGCTTGGCAGGCGTGGTATTTTTGTAGATCTTTCCCGGGAACAGTGCCTCGTATTCGCTCATCACATCCCAGCCGGAGCTGACTGCCATCGCACCATCACGCAAAAGGGCATTACTGCCTTTGCAGCTATCCACATCAATATTGCCCGGCACAACAAACACATCACGGCCTTGGTCTGCCGCCTGTCGTGCAGTTATGAGTGCGCCGCTCTTCTCCGGCGCTTCCACCACCAGCACGCCGCAGGAAAGACCGCTGATGATCCGATTTCGCCGTGGAAAATTCCAGCTGATGGGCGGCGTTCCCGGTGGAAACTCCGTCAACAGACAGCCTTGATGCTCAACATCTGCAAAAAGCGGGCCATTGGCATGGGGATAGATAATGTCTGCGCCGCACCCCAGAACACCGATCACAGGCAATCCGGCGGTCAATGCCCCACGCATGGCCATGCCGTCCACGCCGTAAGCCATACCCGAAACCACCACACCGCCACAGGATGCGATTTGATAGCCCATCCGTTTGGCTGTACTGAGGCCATAAGCAGAAGCCCCTCTTGTCCCCACCACTGCGATCAGAGGCAGCGCATCCAGATCCGGCAACTTGCCTTTGTAATACAGCACCACCGGTGGGTCTGCAATATTTTTCAGGCGACGGGGATATGCTGCATCCTGCCAGGTCAATAGGCTGATATTTTCCCGACTGCAAGCGGATAGTATTTTTTCCGCTTCTTTTAAACTCTTATCCTGTAAGGCAGAAACTGCTTCCGAAGTAAGCCCCTCCATACAGGCATAGGCGCTGTCCTGGGCGAAGTATATTTCCTCTGCATCCGAAAATCGCTCCAAAAGGACTCTGCGACCACGGTCGCCCAATCCTTCCCGGGTAGCCAGCCAAATCCAGTGTGCCAGCACGGAGTTTCCCCCTCTCTCAATCATTTTTACCTTTTAATCCACCACAGGTCTGGTGATGGTTTGTCCTCTGGGTAGGGTGCAGCGTTGCCGCCGTTTACACCTGCCCCATCTGCCACAGGACAATAGATGCAGCCACTGCTGCATTTAACGACTCACAGTTTGCATTCATGGGAATGATCAATCTGTGATCAACGCTCTCTAAAATTTCCTGACGAACGCCCTGGCCTTCGCTTCCGATGACCACTGCCATTTTGCAAAGCAATGCGCTGCGAATATCCACCGACTGTTCGGACAGTGCCGTTACCGCAATGGGAATTTTCTTTTCATTCAGCGCCTGCTTCACTTCCTCCCAGGTGCTTGTCAACGGCTGGTTGCGTAGCACCGCGCCCATACTGGCACGGACGACTTTATGGCTGTAAGGATCGGCACAGCCCTCCAGCAGAACCACCTGCACATTCAGTGCATCGGCAGTCCGCAGGATCGTTCCCAGATTACCAGGATCCTGAATTCCATCCAGCAAAAGCATAGGTGCAGTAGCAACCAGCGGTTGCGGCTGAGGTAATTTGCATAGGAATATGGCGCCTTGGGGCGCAGCCATAGGAGAAATGGACTCCATCACATCGGAAGGAACACGAACCAGCCGCACTTGTTCCGGCACGTCCGCTTCTACTCCATCAGACAAAATCACCGTATCTAAGCCCGGATAAAAACGCACCGCCTCCTGCAATAGCTTCGTTCCATCCGCCACAAACAGGCCACTTTCGACCCGTGCTTTTCGGGATGAAAACAATTTTTTCACCTGTTGCATTAACGGATTTTTTCTGGCCGTAATTCTAATTTCCATTTTCTCACCTCTCCGCTTGGCACTCTACCGGCATTTTAATACCTTATTATAAGCAATAGATTTTATTTTTGCAAGGCTTTTCCAAAAAAAGATAAGTTGAACGCAAAAAAGCACCCACACATTCCTGTGCGGGTGCTTGGCGGAGAGTTAGGGATTCGAACCCTAGGTTCCTTTCGGAATCACCAGTTTTCAAGAACTTGAAATCGTATCCCCAAAACACATAAAAGTGTCTTTGAATCTCCCGGATTTTCCCGAAAAAAAGCCCATTCTTCGCACCTTTCCGGAAATTCCTTGGAAAATTGCGAGAAAAGTGCGAGAAATCATTCAAAACCACTTGAACTCAAGTGCAAAACTCAAAATCAAAGGTTAATAGGTGCATCCATGCTCGTCTGCCTAAAAATTAATGAAAAAGGATGAACCTAAAAATGACAACTACAAGAGAAGAAAGAATTAAAGAATTTGAAAAGATGCTCCGCAAAGCCCCCGAACTTATGTGCTGAATCACGAAATAGAATTTGTGAAATCGTTAAAGAAAATAGCGGTTTTGAATACTTCCGTCTTTTTTGCTTTAGATTATTACGGCAATAAAAACGGATTCTATGATGAAGCAATGACAAATCAATAACTTAAAACCACAACCAAATACATAAATTCAGCACTCATCGTGGGAAAAAACGATGGGTGCTTTTTTTATGTTCAAAACAAAACAGAAAAGGAGCAAATCAAATGAAATTCAAGAACAAGAACCATCAGGCAATCTTCAACAATGCGGCAAATATGCTGAATACCAACTCGGTAAAATTTATCTGTTCGGCAAGGATGCCGAGAAAAACTTCGATAAGGCGATGGAGTATCTGAAATCCTCTGCGGAACACGGCAACAAGTATGCCGAGCAGTTATATCAAAACGCTCACAGCAACCGAAACTTTGCGGCAGGCATCGGAGCATTCCGACTTTTCCACCACCTCGCCCGACTGATTCAAAACAGAATCGACGATGAGAAAAAAGGCAAGTTCTCTTTTGTTGATCGAAAGCTCCGCCGAATGATCGACGAGAAGAAGCAAGCACAAGGTCTCAAACTCGAATAAGAAAAGCCTGCAAGATATAACCTCGCAGGCTTGATTTTATTAGAGGAACATCGCCATATAGAACGGCAGATGGATAATTCCGTCCTTGACCATAACATCCTTGGAATACAGGACATAGGCATTTCCAATCTTGGATGAGAACTTGGCTCTGAATTTGTCGAGTGAAGAATGAGAAGCGTAGTTGCTTGATTTGACCTCAATAGGAGCGATCTTCTTACCTTCGGTAATCAAAAAATCAATCTCCATGTGATTTTCTCTATTATTCGTATCACTGCGAGAATAGAAATAAAGCTTGTGACCGTTGGTTCGAAGCATCTGTGCCACGATATTCTCCATGATCATACCTTCGTTGATATTCAGCTTATCAAAGAGAATGGCACGGTAAAGTTCGTTCTCTGTGAAAGCGGTATCCATGAAGGTATGAGTTACGAGCAGACCTGTATCCGCCATATAACACTTTTGTGTTGTGTTGTCAGCGGAGAGTGCAAGACCGACACTTGGATCTGTTGCGTTAAAGCAGGCATTAACGATCATTGCTTCGTGAAGCCAAATAAAAGAATCCTCATAAGTTCTGAATCGTGCTTCCTTGCTAATGGACGAAAGCTTGTATTTTTTCTCCTTTTTGGAAAGCTGCCCCGGAATACCGTCAAACAGAGCAAAAACCTTATCCTCGTAGCCCTCCGCAAACTTGGAAACATCGTCACGGTAGAGCTTGATAATTCTTCGCTTGGCAATATCGGATGCTTCAAAATTTTTCTCATTCAGATAGGCAAGAACGGATTGTGGCATTCCGCCGACAAGCACATATTGACGAAAGTCATTCATGATTTTTCTGTGTAATGCTTGACCAAGCGGAGTTTTACTCTCAAAGCAGGAACGGATCAAAGGAACGGTTGCTTCATCGCCCATTGACCAAAGAAACTCCTCGAAGTCCATCGGGAACATCTCGATGTGTTCTTCCTCAGACGGAATGATAATATCTTGAACATTCTTCTTCAACCGAATAAGAGAACCTGTTTCGATATAGTCGTATCTGCCATCTGCCACAAGGTATTTGATAAGCTGTCTTGCTCTTGGGAATTGCTGAACCTCGTCAAAGATGATAAGCGAATTACGCTTGTGAAGCGTCTTTGCGTAAAAAGCGGAAAGCTTCGCAAAGAACAGGTCAAGGTTCGCACTATCGTGAATGAACAGATCGAGAACATCTTGCGGAGCTTTACCGAAGTCAATAAGGATATAGCTCTTGTATTCTCTTTTACCGAATTCCTCGGCGATATAACTTTTACCGACACGCCTCGCGCCATCAATCAAAATTGCGGTTGAACCGTTAGATTGATTTTTCCATTCAAGAAGCTTGTCGTATATTTTTCTCTTCAACATTTTGCGTACCTCCCATAAACAGTATGCACTTGTTGAACCTATTATAACACAAAAATCACGAAAAGGCAAGTATTAAAACTTAATATTTGCACGAAAAGGCAAACATTTTTAATTGCGTAATGCACGAAAAGGCAAACATTAAACTATTTCAGGAGGTATAGATGTCAAAATACACCCATTACACCGAAGTTCAAAAGGAGCAGGCACGGACAACTGATATCGTTGACCTGCTCCGCAGGCAAGGTGAAAAGGTCAGGCGTGCAGGCTCGGAATACGATTGGCTCGACGGCGGTCAAAAGGTCAGCATCAAAGGCAATCTATGGTATCATCAATATGAGCAAATCGGTGGCGATGCAATCGATTTTGTGCGAAGGTTTATGGGTAAAAGCTACCCCGAAGCAATGGTATATCTACTCGGCGGTTCGCTCGGAACTCTCGCTACCGCACCACCTATTGAAAGAAAACCGCCCGGACATCTCGATGCTCCGGCACGGCACGATAATATGCGGAGAGTTTACGCATATCTTCTCACAAGGCGTGGCATCGACAAGGATGTCCTTACTGCCTTTGCAAGAAAAGGTATGGTCTATGAATCTGTAAAATATCACAACGCCGTGTTCGTAGGTTTCGACAAGAACGGTGTTGCACAGCACGCTATGCTTCGTGGCATAGGTTCGGAATCAAACTTCCGAGGAAACGCTCCGAGCAGCAAGCCCGAATACAGCTTCCATTGGCACGGACAAAGCGAGAAACTCTTCGTCTTTGAAGCACCGATAGATATGCTCTCGTATATCTCCATGCACAAGGACGGATGGCAAAATCACAGCTATGCCGCGTGTTGTGGTGTTGGTGATAGCGTGCTGTTCCAAATGATGAAAGACAACCCGAATATCAGGAAGGTTGCCCTCTGTCTCGACAACGACGATGGCGGTTATAAGGCAACAAAGAGAATCATATACCAAGGGCGATACGATTTACACGATTGACACGGGTATGTACAAGATCGTTGTAACCGATGCCGCAGGCAATGTGTGGAACACGGAATTTGCCTCGACAAAGAAAAATGTGCTGACCGATACCTTGCAGAAGCAGTACTTTGAAATTTACGATGCCGACGGCAACTATTTTGCATTCTCGTCTTATGAAAGTGCCCTTGCCTTTGCTACGGCGAGAGAAAACGGTTATATCCGCAAGGGTGAGTGGAAATCCGAGTCTTGGGATACGGGCATTGCAATGGATGCGATCGATGCCGCAAACGCAGTAAACGGCGAGTATTTCATCTATAAGAAATCCGGCAATCCCGACGAATGGGTGGCGTATTTCACAACCGAAAGACTGAATGAGGTCATTGCTGAATACGCAAAGGTCGGCATTAAGTCTTATTACTATTGGGAGAAAGAGCCTGCAAAGGTAGCCGACGGCGAGAACTTGTTCTCTTACTCCGATGTCAAAAACATTATTGCAAATTCCGTCAAGCTCGGCGAGAATATCGGTGCTTCCATTAACGGCGAAATGATCGTTGACACGGTCATCGAAACCGAAGGCAAGCATATCCGCGCCATTGATAAAACACGCCTCTGTGAGTTCATCGGAGAGCTTGAAAGTCAAACCATGAAACAAGTAAATCGAGCCATTCGTGTCAGTTTGGCAATATAAGAGGAGGATAAGAAAATGACCGAAAGGAACTGCCTATCCATGTTAAAAAACGAACCCGAAGTAATGACCGTGCTTGAAGCAGCTAAAGTGCTTCGTCTCGGCAAGAACAAAACATACGACCTCATCAACAGCGGTCGTCTTTCGTCCATAAGAGTCGGGGGTAAAACCATCGTCCCCAAGATGTGTATCGTCTCTTTTCTGACGGATACAAAAAACTATCAATTTAATGCCGTTTAATCTCTAATAATCTCCGATAATCGCTGGACTTTGAAACATTTTTGTGGTATGTTGTTGTCAGGCAGACGAGCATACCACCTACATACCAAATAAATAAAAAGGAGAAGCAACATAATGAAACAAATCACAGGTCGCCTTGCCGAAAAAGCCGGCAAGTGGTATGCCGTAATCAATCTGTACACTCCCGAAGGTAAGAGAAAGGAAAAATGGATCGGACTCGGAATCGAAGCCAAGAAAGGCAACAAAACCGCAGCGAACAACCGTCTTGGCGAACTCCTCGCTCAATACAACTCGGGCGAGATGAACGAAAATCTCACAAGAGCCGAGCAACAGAAGCGTAGAGTCGCAGAGCTTCCTCTGCACGAATACCTTATGGAATGGTTGGAAGAATACAAGTACAGCATTGCACCGACAACATACAGCACCTACCAAGGAATGATTGAGGCAAGGTTATATCCTTACTTCGAGAAATTCAACATCTCGATCAAAGATGTGACCGGCGACGAGTTAAACGCCTATTACAATTATCTGATGGACGAAGGACTGTCGGGATGTACTGCTCAAAAGCATCACAACCTCCTCCACCTCGTATTCAAGCACGCAATGAAGAAGCGAATCATACCGTTTAATCCTTGCGATCAGGCCAACCGTCCGAAGGCGGTAAAGTACGTTGCGAACTACTACAACGAAGCAAAACTCAAGGAATTGCTTATGTCGCTCAAGGAAGATCCGCTTCGCATCGTTGTCATGCTCACCGTTTACTACGGAGTCAGACGAAGCGAGGTACTCGGCATCAAGTGGTCGGCAATCGATGAGGACGAAGGACTCATTCATCTCCGTCATAAGATTATCGAGGACAAGGCAAACGGTCACACGGTGATCCGAGGAATGGACATCATGAAATCCAAATCCTCGATGAGAAGCCTGCCTCTGATCGACTTCATCCGTGAGGAACTCCACAAAGAAAGAGAACGCCAAGAGGAAATGAAACGAGTACTCCGTGGCTCGTATAACAGACAGTATGAAGAATATGTCTGCGTCGATGCTATGGGAAATCTATTCAAGCCAAATTACGTAACCAATCACTTTGCCGTACTGCTTCGTCAACACGGACTCGAAAAAATCCGCTTTCACGACCTTCGCCACTCGTGTGCAACGCTTATGCTATCCAACGGAGAGGACTTGAAGAAAATCCAAGGTTGGCTCGGTCACAGCACCATTACGATCACAGCGGATACCTATGCACACCTCGATGCACATAGCAAAAAAGGAAGTGCATCGGTCATCGAAAATGCACTTTCCATTGCTATGTAACTCCTCAAAAAGCAAGAAAAAAGCCTTGGAATTCCTGCGAATTCCAAGGCGATGGCGGAGGGTGTGAGATTCGAACTCACGTGAGATTGCTCTCAAACGGTTTTCAAGACCGCCTCGTTATGACCGCTTCGATAACCCTCCACGTATTAAATTGTATCAAACACCTTGAACCAAGTCAAGGAAATTTGCGAGAAAACTGCGAGAAACGCTTCTCGCATCGTGCAATCGAACCCCCAAAAAAGTCAGTAAATACAAGGGAATTCAAGAGATTACATAGACAGACGGAGGAAGTTTTCAAGACCGTCTTGTTATGACCACTTCGATATCCCTACGTATAAGACTATGAGACCTTTGGATTTACAAAATTTATGAATCGGTAAACATCATATTTATTTTACCATGAATCTGTGCAAAAGTCAAGTGTTTTGATCGAAATTAAACGGAAACATTGTAGTGGGT
>CAZPJH010000048.1:0-11545 GCA_964586875.1 uncultured Oscillospiraceae bacterium | reverse complement strand
CTTCAGCGATAACGCCCTCCTTGGCACAGCTACGCTTAAAACGGCGCAGAGCGCTCTCCAGAGTTTCGTTTTCTTTCACGCGAATTTCAGACATTGTTTTCCCTCCCTCCGATGGCATCCGGCTCATTCCTGGATGCGTTCAGGGCCTATCAGTAGGCTAGCCTATTATATATGCTCTTTGTCCAATTGTCAAGAAAGAAATCGAATTTTTTCTAAAAAAGTTTTTCTTTCCTTTACTTGACGATCAGATTGACCAGCTTATTTTTGACCACAATGGTCTTAACGATGCTGCCGCCCTGCTTTTCCAGGAAAGCTGCAATCTTCTCGTTGGCCAGTACATTTTGCACCACAGTATCGTTATCCAGATCAGCATCCATCACCACGGTACCACGCATTTTGCCGTTGACCTGCACTGCGATGGTCACTTCGCTGTCTTTACACTTAGCCTCGTCAAAGGTAGGCCAGGGTTCGTAAGCGATGCTGCCCTCGTGGCCCAGAACCTGCCAAATTTCCTCACCCACATGGGGCGTGATGCAGGACATCATCTTGATAAAGCCCTCGGCATATTCTCTGGGGCAAACGCCCACTTTATACACTTCGTTAACGAATACCATCATCTGAGCAATGGCGGTGTTGAATGCCAGAGCCTCGTAGTCAGAAGTGATCTTCTTGACAGTCTGGTGATAGATCTTTGTCAGCTTACCATCGTCGGTGTCGGTGATGTTGGCACTTTCGGTGAAGAAGTTCCACACACGGTTAATGAATTTCTTTGCACCGGCCACAGCAGAAGTCGACCAGGGCTTGGACACTTCCAGCGGGCCCATGAACATTTCGTACAGCCGCAGGGTATCAGCGCCGTACTCCCGAACGATATCACTGGGATTGACCACGAATTCCGGGAAACGCTTACCCATCTTGATGCCGTTTTCGCCCAGGATCATGCCCTGATGCACCAGCTTCTTAAAAGGCTCTTTCACCGGGGACAGGCCATTGTCGTACAGGAAGCGATTCCAGATACGTGCATACATCAAGTGTCCAACAGCGTGCTCCGGGCCACCGATATACAGGTCAACAGGCATCCAGTGCTCCAACAGCTTGGGATCGCAGAAAGCCTTGTCATTCTTCGGGTCGATATAGCGCATATAGTACCAGGAAGAACCTGCAGAGCCGGGCATGGTGGATGTTTCCCGAAGCCCCTTAATACCATGACCCTCATACTGCTTCCATTCCGTAGCATTTTCCAGAGGTGCTTTGCCGCCCTTGCCTTTGTAATCCTCCAGTTCCGGCAGGATCAGAGGCAGTTCCTCGTCAGGCAGGAAGTGGGTCTTGCCGTCCTCGGTGTAAACACAGGGAACAGGCTCACCCCAGTAACGCTGACGAGCAAAGATCCACTCCCGGAAGTGGTAGTTGTTCTTCCGGCGGGCAACGCCGGCCTTTTCCAGCTTACAGGTAATGGCCTCCTTTGCCTCCTCCACGGTCAGACCGGTAAACTCCTCGGAATTGAGCAGCTTACAGCCCTTGCCCAGATAATCCTGCTTTTCAAAGGCACGCTCAGATACATCCCGGCCGTCGATGACCTGGATCATGGGAATATTATGGGCAATGGCATATTCAAAGTCACGCTGATCATGGCTGGGAACAGCCATAACGGCGCCGGTGCCGTAGCTGGCCAGCACGAAGTCGCCAATGAACACAGGCACCTGCTTTCCGTTGACCGGATTGATGGCGTAGATACCTTCCAGACGACAGCCGGACTTGGTCTTGTTCAGCTCGGTACGATCCATATCGCTCTTCTTCACAGACTCGGCGATGTAGGCCTTTACTTCGTCCTTGTTTTCAATGCGGTCCATCAGGCTCTCTACGATCTTGCCATCGGGAGCCAGCACCATGAAGGTGATGCCGTAGATGGTTTCGATACAGGTGGTGTAGATGGAGAAATCACCGCCGTCCACCAGCTTGAAATCCACTTCCACACCGGTAGATTTACCGATCCAGTTGCGCTGGATCTCCTTGGTGGACTCCGGCCAGTCGATCTCGTTCAAGCCTTCCAGCAGCTTTTCAGCAAAGGCAGGCTGATCGATGACCCACTGCATCATGTTTTTCTTGACCACAGGATAGCCGCCACGTTCGGACTTTCCATCGATCACTTCGTCGTTGGAAAGAACCGTGCCCAGCTCTTCACACCAGTTGACGGGCATTTCGATCCGCTTGGCGTAACCGGCCTCATACAGCTTCTTGAAGATCCACTGGGTCCACTTGTAGAAATCCGGATCGGAAGTAGCGATCATCTTGGACCAATCATAGTCAAAACCCAGTTCGCGCAGCTGTGCAGAGAAGGTTTTGATATTCTCCTGGGTGAAGCCGTTGGGGTGGTTACCGGTGGAGACAGCATATTGCTCCGCAGGCAGGCCAAAAGAGTCGTACCCCATAGGGTGCAGCACATTGTAGCCCTGCATCCGCTTCATACGGGACATGATATCGGTGGCGGTATAGCCCTCCGGGTGGCCGGCATGCAGACCCACGCCGGAAGGATAAGGGAACATATCCAAAACATAGTATTTGGGCTTGGAGAAGTCCCACACATCCGTGTGGAATGTATCATGCTCCTGCCAATACTGCTGCCATTTTTTCTCAACGGCACCGTGTTCGTAATTCATAACGAAAACCTCTTTTCCAGCCGAGTTTCCTTACTCGGTGATGATATCTTTCAGGTCGATCACTTCTGCATCGCCCCACAGACGCTCCAGATTATAAAACTCTCTTGCTTCCTCGGTAAACACGTGAACCACCACTGCACCGTAGTCCAGCAGTTCCCAAGTGTTGCCACGGTGGCCTTCCCGACCCAGCATAGGCTCGCCAAGCTGCTCCATGGCATACTCGGCGTAATCGCACAGTGTCTTGACGTGGGTATTGGAAGTACCGGTACAGATAAGGAAATAATCTGCCAGACTGGACACATCATTGATGCGTAACAGTTTGATATTCTGGCCTTTCTTCTCGTCCAGCGCTTTGGTCACTTCGTAAGCAACTTCTTTTGCAGTTAACATAATATTTTATCCTTTCTGGGATGTTTATTTCTTGTGATACAAATACTCCAGTGCTTCCCGACTGGCCGGAGAAACCACTGCATTCTGCTCCTTTAGATGATCCAGCGTCATTTCCAAGCCGCATTGCAAAGCCTTTTGCATATCAACGGTGGTCAAATACCGCAGCTGCTCCACACCGGGAAAATCCCGGTTAGGCTCCATATAGTCTGCCACATAAATAATGGTTTCCAGCATATTCATGTCTGCTTTTCCCGTGGTATGGCTTTCGATGGCGTGGAAAACCGCATCATTTTCACCAAACATCTCCCTTGCCACATACGCACCTGTCAGGGCATGAAGGGTCTTGGGATTTGCCTGCGAAAAGTCATCCAGCATAATACCATATTCCCTGGCCAAAGTTAATTGCGCCGGACCGTCAAACACCTTGGTAATGTCGTGCAGAAGG
The DNA here is from genome assembly GCA_964586875.1 of uncultured Oscillospiraceae bacterium. GTDB lineage: Bacteria > Bacillota > Clostridia > Oscillospirales > Oscillospiraceae > Faecousia. The sequence continues at coordinate 8,053 of CAZPJH010000048.1, read as the reverse complement.
CCTGCTCGAGCGGCATCCCGCTCATCTGCGCCCCAACGGCGTGCCAATTCCACCGCCGTATCCCGGCAGCCCAATACATGCTTGACCCGTTTGGGATTTAAGAGCGCACAGACCACCTCTTCCAACTCTTCCATGGGAAGATCTCGGAAGTTCCGATCAGGATCGCACCGGCCGGTGCTTTGGATATAGGCAGCAAAGGTCGGACTGACAAAACTGCCTCGAACTGCATTCTCATTCATGGCAAGCCTTCCTTTCATCCAAGGTGTATTCTTTTTATTTAATCCTCGTTACGCAGCTGGCGCTCTCTGGCCTTTTCGATGGATTTTTCAATTGCCTGCTGGCGGAAATATTCATTGCGCTGCTCCCGGACTTTCTTGGCAGCCTGACGGCGTGCCTGTGCGCCTTTGCGAACAGGATTTTTCTTGGCAACGGAAACTTCCTTTCGCTTGGCTCTGCCGGTGGCATTGCGCTCAGCCTGACACTTTTCGCTGAAGCGATAAATGACAAACTTATTACCGATGCAGCTGACACCGTCAGCACCGGTAGATTCACAAATCGCATCGCTGACCTCCCGAGGAGACATCAGCGCGGTTTCCAGCACCTTGCCCTTAACCAATTCTCTGGCCGTCAGCAGATTTTCCGCTTCGGCGATAACGGAGTCGGTAACACCGTCTTTACCAACGATCAGAACCGTATCCAGGGTATTGGCCTGGGCACGAAGTTCTGCTCTTTCCTTACTTGTTAACATAATTCTTCTCCTTGAGTTTCTCGTTTAAAATTTTTAACGCCTGTGCCCGATGGGACACCTGATTTTTATGCTCTGCCGGAATTTCGGCCAATGTCTTGCCGAAAGGCGGATAATAGAAAATGGGATCGTAACCAAAGCCATTTTGACCATGGGCTTCTCGCAGGATTTCGCCATGAACCTCTCCCCTGGCTTGAATGATCCTTCCGTCAGGGGTAATAAAGGTAATGACACAGACGAACTTTCCCTGTCGCTGGCCGTCGGGCACATTTTCCATATTTTTCAGCAGCAGCTGCAGCCGTCCCCAATCGTCCAGTGTGTCATCAAAGCCGTAACGAGCGGAATAGATTCCCGGCTCGCCGTTCAGCGCATCCACTGCAATGCCGGAATCATCGGCAATGGCAGGAAGCCCGGTAGCTTCCATAACTGCTTTGGCTTTAATGAGGGAATTCTCTTCAAAGGTGGTTCCCGTTTCCTCCACCGCAATATCCACCCCCAACTGGGACTGCAAGATCAGTTCAAATCCGAATTTTTCGGTGATTTTACGGATCTCTTCCAGTTTATGGGGATTTTTGCTTGCCAATACAACTTTCATACATCAAATCAACGCATCCACAAAGGACTTTGCTTCAAATGGCATCAGATCATCCGCCTGTTCGCCCACACCCACAAATTTCACAGGGATTTGCAAGGCATCTGCCACAGCAATAACGATTCCACCTTTTGCAGTGCCATCCAGCTTGGTTAACGCAATGGCAGTGACACCGGCGATCTCCTTAAAGGTCTTGGCCTGGATCAGACCGTTCTGACCGGTGGTGCCGTCCAACACCAGCAGTACTTCCCGAGAAGCCTGAGGCAATTCCCGTTCCACAATGCGGCTGATCTTATTCAGCTCGTTCATCAAATTCTGCTTGTTATGAAGTCTGCCTGCGGTATCAATGATGATCACATCGGAGTTTCTGGCTTTGGCCGCCTGAATACCGTCAAAAACCACAGAAGCCGGGTCTGCTCCCTCGTTCTGGCGGACGATGCCCGCCCCGGAACGGCCTGCCCAGATCTCCAGTTGATCGGCTGCCGCAGCACGGAAGGTGTCGCCGGCAACCAGCAACACGTTTTTCCCCTGACGAGTCAGTTGGGTGGCGATCTTACCGATGGTGGTGGTCTTTCCAACGCCATTGACACCGATGACCAGGATCACAGAGGGCTTGGTATCCAGACACAGAGCTGTATCGCCCACATTCAGCATATCCACCAGTATCTCTTTCAATGCTTCTTTCGCTTCTTCTGTGGTTTTCAGGTGCTTTTCCCGAATGGCTTTGCGTAGCCGCTCCACTGCCCTGGTAGCCGTATCCACACCCAGGTCAGCCAGAATCAGGCTCTCCTCCAGCTCGTCATAAAAATCATCGTCGATTTCCGTAAAGCCGGTAAATACGCTACCCAGAGTGCTGCTCAGCGCCTCACGGGTCTTGGTCAGTCCGGCCTTGATTTTATCAAAAAAGCCCATTTGCTTGATTTCCTTTCAAAAAAGAATTATTGTGCAATACCCAGGTACTGCTCTATCTGGTTCAGATCCAGCCGTAAGAGTTTGGAAACACCCTGCTCCTGCATTGTCACACCATAAAGCACATCCGATGCTTCCATGGTACCACGGCGGTGGGTGATAACAATGAACTGGGTCTTCTTGCTGAGATTATGCATATAGGATGCAAATCGCTCCACATTCCGGTCATCCAGTGCAGCATCAATTTCGTCCAGCATACAGAAGGGTGTAGGACGAACTTTCAAAATCGCAAAATACAGAGCAATAGCCACAAAAGCCTTTTCGCCGCCGGAGAGCAAGGTGATTGTCTTGACCTGTTTTCCGGGAGGCTGCACCCGAATTTCGATGCCGCAGGTCAGCGGATTTTGAGGATCCTCCAAAATCAACTGTCCCTTGCCACCGCCAAACATTTCTTCAAAGGTCTGGCCAAAGTAACGGTCGATCTTTTCAAATTCGGTGACGAAAATGGTGGTCATCTCCTGGGTAATACCCTTGATGATATTTTCCAATTCCTTCTTGGAGTTAAGTACATCATCCCGTTGGTCGGTCAGATATGTATAGCGCTCATTGACCCTGGCAAATTCTTCAATGGCACCCAGGTTGGGCGTTCCCAAAGAACCGATCTTTCGCTTCAATTCGGCAATGCGGCGATTGCCGGCGGCTACGGATTCGATTTCCCCCCGATGCTCAGCAGCTGTGCCGGGTGTCAGATTGTAGTTGTCCCACAATTTGTCAATGATCTGCTTTTCCTCCATGGAAGCTGTCAGTTTTTTCTGTTCCAAAGCTGCGCAGGCTCGCTGCATGGTCATGATGTCCTTATTTTTTTCCTGGGCATCTCGCTCAGCACGGGTCTTCGTAGCCTCGGCACCGGCTCTTGCCTCCTGCAACTGCCGCAGCTGCTGGCGGTAATTTTCTGCATCGGCATCATTTTCCTGCTGCCGCTGCAAAAGATCGGCAATTTCCTGACGGATGCGGACATTTTCTGCCTTGGTCTGTTCGATCAGTGCCATCTGACGCTCCCGATCACCGGCCATGGCTCCCTGAAGGTTTTGCAGATCTTCCACATGGGCAAAAGCCGTGGTTCGTTCTGCTTGCAGTGCTGCTTCCTCCGTCTTCTGGGCTGTTATGCGGTCTGTGATCCGGGAGGTAGCTTCATTGGCCTCTGTTTGGCTTCCTTCCAGGGCGGTAATAGCCTGTCTGGTTTCCGTCAATTGCTGGGTATACACCTGGATCTTTGCTTCATGGGCTGCCAGACGGGTCTGATCACTGCTTTGCCGCAGACGCAGGCTTTCCTGCTCTCGACAGGCAGCATTCACTGCTTCCACGATAGCATCAGCCATGACCTCATATTGCTTTTCCTGGCCTTCCAGACGCAGAACCTGACTTTGTGTTTCTCGCAGCTGTTCCTGGGCGGTATCCAGCTGATACTGCACTTGATCGGCTAAACGCTGCGCTTCCTGTAGTTGCAGTTCCAGCGTCTGCTTCTTCTCTTCCAAATTTCTTTCCTGTACCGTCAGCTTTTCCAGCTCATTTGCACGGGACAGAATTCCCGCTTCTTTATTGGTAGAACCACCGGTCATAGAACCGCCGGGGTTCATCACCTGACCATCCAGGGTAACGATTTTAAATCGGTTGCGATACTGATTTGCCATAGCGATGGCGCTGTCCATATCCCGGACGATCACGGTTCTGCCCAAGAGATTTTCAACGATGGCTCGATAGGCTTTGTCGCTCTTCACCAGATCCGATGCCAAACCGATAAAGCCACGGCATTTTTCCAATCCGCTTTCATTCAAGCGGCGGCCCTCAATGGAGGACAGGGGCAAAAATGTAGCTCGACCGCCACCCGTCCGTTTCAGGAATTGGATGGCAGCTTTGCCGTCCTGCTCATTGCCCACGACGATTTGCTGAAGCGCACCACCCAGAGCAATTTCAACAGCTATGGTGTAGTCATCCTCCGTCTGGATCAGGTTTGCCACCGGGCCGTGGATATTACGCAGACTTCCTCGCTGGGCTTCCTGCATAACGATCTTGACTGATCGATTAAAACTTTCAAAATCCCGTTCCATGGCACGAAAAACCTTTGCCTTGGCAGAAACAGCGTTCAGCTGTGACAAAACCGTTTTGACCTGCTCACTCAGTTCGTCCCGGCGTTTGACACGTGTGGTCTGACGCAGGGTATAGCCGGCAATGGTATTGCCAAAAGCAGTCACATCCTCTTTTGCCTTACGCAGGTCACTGCGAACTTCCTCCAATTGGGTCTGGGCATCTTTCTGCCGTGCCTCGCCGGAAGCAAGATCGCCTTCCAATTCCTGCAATCGATTTCGAGTCTGCTCCAGACTCTGCTGCAAGGCGCGGACATCCGCTTCCCGGCCTGCGATCTCCGCAGTCAGGCTGGTTTCCTTGCTCCGCAACTCCAGAAATTGCCGGGTCATACCCTGTGCATTGGCAGTCATGGTGGTCAGCTGTTGCTGCAAATCAGAAATGGCAGCCTGTTTCTGCGCCAGCATTTGCTCAATTTCAGCAATGCGGCTCTTCGCCTGAGCAATTTGCAGTGCAATTCCGCCGCTTCGGTTTTCCTGTCCCTGCAATTCTTCCTGAATACGGTCAATATTACGCTCGTTATTCTCCACACTGCCATGCAGCACAGCCATCTGGCCGTCCAGCTGCTGGTGGGTGGCTTCCAGCATATTTACCTTTTCACGGGTGGTTTCCAAGTTGCCGTCCCGCTGGCGGAGAACCTCGCCCATTTCCTCAGCCTTGGCATAGAGTCTTTCCAGGTCATCTTCTGCCTGCTGTAAAACAAAGGCTGCAGAAGTATAATCCTCCTCCGCTTTTTTGGCAGCGGCAGAAAGCTTTTCCAGGGTGTCCAGCCAAACGGCCACTTCCACACCCTGCAGCTCATCCTTTAATTCCAGATATTTTTTCGCCTTTTCCGACTGCTGGCGCAGCGGTTCCAGCTGCAATTCCAGTTCTGAAACCTTATCACCGATACGCATCAGGTTATCTTCCGTCCGCTCCAGTTTCCGTTCTGTTTCTTCCTTGCGGTGGCGATATTTGGAAATACCGGCGGCTTCTTCAAATATTTCACGGCGGTCAGCACTCTTGAGGGACAGGATCTCGTCAATTCTGCCCTGACCGATGTTGGAGTAGCCCTCTTTACCCAAACCGGTATCCATAAACATCTCGTTGATGTCTTTCAGTCGGGCAGACTGACGATTGATATAATACTCACTGTCGCCGGAGCGATAGTAACGGCGTGTGACCATCACCTCGTCGGCATCGTACGGAAGTGCCCGATCCGTATTATCCAGCGTCAGAGTAGCTTCTGCAAAACCAACGGCTGCACGCTTCTGGGTGCCGCCGAAGATCACATCCTCCATTTTTGCGCCACGGAGGGTCTTACTGCTCTGCTCACCCATGACCCAAAGGATGGCATCGGAAATATTTGATTTGCCGGAACCATTGGGGCCAACAATGGCGGTGATGTCGTCACCAAAGCGGATCAGGGTCTTGTCCGGGAAGGACTTGAATCCCTGCACTTCCAAAGATTTCAGATACACAGCAAAACCTCTCTTCTAAAAAGTAAAAACGATTCAGTTTATTATACCTGCAAATGCCCATAAATGCAAGATTTTTTATCAAAAAGAAAGGCCACATCTTTGGTTTTTTCCAAAGATGTGGCCTTATCATAGAAATTGTATTATTGATCGTTCAGATTTTCCAGCGCCACTCTGGCAGCATCCTGTTCGGCACGCTTCTTACTGCTGCCGGAGCCTTTGCCCAAAAGTTTGCCATTGAGCAGCACTTCCACCTCAAACCATTTGTCGTGGTCAGGTCCGCTTTCCCCCACCAGAACATAAGTAAGGGTCTGATGTTTCTTCTGCTGCACCTTTTCCTGCAAGGCGGTCTTATAGTCGGCATTGTGCATTTTCTGCACCGGTACTTCCGTCAGCACGAAAGTATTGATAAATGCCCGAGCAGGCTCCATACCACCGTCCAAGAAACAGGCTGCAATGACGGATTCCACAGCATCGGCTAAAATAGAATCCCGGTTTCTGCCGCCGGACTGCTCTTCGCCATTGCCTAAAAGCAGATGTTTCCCAAGATCAATGCGCTCGGCGATCCGGGCCAGAGATTTTTCACAGACCATGTCCGCACGCATGCGGCTCAGATCTCCCTCCGGTCGATCGGAGAAATTCCGATAGAGATGCTCTGCCGTTACCATGCCCAAAATGGAGTCTCCTAAAAATTCCAGGCGCTCATTGCTACGCAGACCATCGTGAAAGCGCTCATTGGCATAGGAAGAATGGGACAGGGCATTTTGCAGCAGGGTGATATTTTTAAACTGATAACCGATGGCCTTTTCCAAATCGCTTAACATTCACCCATCTCCTTCAGCTTACGCAGATCCTGCTCCAATTCTGCGGAGAAGTCCGCCTTGGCAGCAGCAATGGCCTGCCCCACCGCATTACGGAAAGCCAGAGCATCGGAAGCACCATGGGCTTTGATGACCGGCTTCTGGATACCCAGGAACTGGGTGCCGCCGATGGTGCGGTAGTCCAGCATTCCCATGACTTCGTTCACGCCGGGTTTACAGAACAGATACCCAATCATGGACAGCACATTGCGCTTAAAAATCTTATGCTTCATCAGGCTGCCCATGAACATAGCTGTACCTTCGATGGACTTGAGCAGCACATTGCCGGAGAATCCGTCACATACCACCACATCCACTACCCCTAAGGGCACATCTCTGGCTTCCACATTGCCCACAAAGTTCAAAAGTCCCTGTTCGGATGCTTTTGTCAATAGTGCATAGGCTTCTTTCTGCAAGGGGGTGCCCTTGCTATCCTCGGTGCCGATATTCAGCAGACCGACCTTCGGATTTTCCACACCGTAGGTGGCCTTTGCGTGCAAAGAGCCCACCAGTCCGAATTGCAGCAGAAACTCGGCCGTACACTCGGCATTGGCACCACAGTCGCAGATGACGGTCTTGCCACCGGCCTTATTGGGCATGGCAGGACCCATAGCCGCCCGACGAATGCCCTTGACCCGTTTGACGATCAGCGTAGCGCCGGTCAGCAGTGCGCCGGTAGATCCGGCGGAAATAAAGGCATCGCCGTTGCCTTCTGCCAGCTGGCGCAGACCCACCACCATAGATGACTGGGGCTTTTTGCGGATCACATTCGCCGGATCATCGTGCATAGTGACCACGTCGTCGGCATTGAAGATCTCCACGCCGTCGGGCAGGTTCTCTATTTTTTCTTCCGTCATGGCACGGCGAATTTCTTCTTCCCTGCCCACCAGCATAATGGGCACATGGTACATCTTTGCCGCTTCTACTGCGCCACGCAGAGGGGCATTGGGGGCAAGATCGCCACCCATGGCATCGATAATTATTTTCATAGAAATCCTCTCTGTTTATACCCCCTGCGCCGACAAACCGTCGATGGTCTCCAACGAACGGTTTGCAATAGCAAGGTTTTTCTCTGCTTTTTTACGAATACGCTGTTCCAGCGGTGCAATGATGCTGAAATTCACATTCATAGGCTGGAAATTTTCCACACTCTCGTCGCTGATGTACATTCCCAAGGCGCCGATGGCGGTAGTTCGGGGAAAATCCGGAAGCTCCCTTCCCTGCACCTTGGCTGCCATAGCGACCGCTGCCAAAAAGCCGGAAGCACAGGACTCCACATAGCCTTCCACGCCCGTCATCTGGCCTGCAAAGGCAACCAGCGGATCACGGCGGTCAGCGTAGTATTTAT